>NZ_LT745763.1:2197350-2511258 GCF_900166595.1 Virgibacillus dokdonensis
CATCTTGTCATCTTTTAAGCTCAGGTTTTTTTGTTTTAAGGTCTCCTTCTCTCGTGAGAATATAGACTTATTGAAGCCTTGGTCATCAACATTTGGATTAAATAACACATCATAAAGCAGCTGTAGACCTTCTTCAAATACAGAAGAATCTCCTGCTAAAAACTTCTGATTGGCAATATCTAGTCGCACACTAATAATATGGTTTTCTCCTTTTTTGGCGCCGTCTATAGAAAGAGAAGCTCCGTATAAGCCATCTAATTTTATTTGCAGTTCTTGTTTAGATGGGTATTGTTTCGTACCTTGCTTTAGTACATATGGTAACAATGCTCTTTTTGTAATCGTGTCCCTATCTAAAGGTGCACGCAACTTTAAAACAACAGTCAATGTTTTATACTTTTGATTAGGAATATAATGAACATTAAAACCGTTAATATCTTTTATGTTTTCCTGAATTTCTTGCATGGTAATCCTCCCTTATATAGACTTTTCATTTATTCTGCTCACATTTATCATTCGTCATCCATTATAAAGCAAAAAAAACTCGCTTGCGACTTTTTTTACACAAACAGAGCTTTTTTATCTTTTTAGAGAAACTTGGCTATCGCCAAGTAATTATGGCGATAGCCGTAGTTTTGCTTATACTATAATTCATGAAAATTTTATACTTTCCTATAGTGTAAATATAAAAGATTCACCTGCATGAATTTCTTTGTGGCGTTACTCCTATACTTGTATTTATTAAAGAATATGACCAAGTAAGTTTTTAGCGGTTCCCCTTAATATAAGGCACTCCATTTGCTTTTGGCGCTTCTGCACGACCAATAAAGCCAGCTAATGCTAAAATAGTTAATACGTAAGGAGCTATGAGTAAAAATACTTGCGGCACATCTTCTAATAGCGGAATACCTCCACCAATAACACTTAAGCTTTGAGCGAACCCAAAAAACAAAGCAGCGCCCATTGCACCGAGCGGGTGCCATTTTCCAAATATAACGGCTGCTAGAGCCATAAATCCTTGTCCTACAATTGTTGCATGTGAGAAATTGAAAGCAATCGTTAAAGCAAATACTGATCCACCTAAGCCACCCATGGCACCAGAAATAATCACAGCGATGTAACGCATCTTATAAACATTAATACCATTTGTGTCAGCAGCCATCGGATGTTCACCTACTGCACGTAGACGTAATCCAAACGGTGTTCTGTATAAGATATACCATGACACAAAAGCAAGGAAGATAGCTACATAGGAAGTTGGGTAAATTCCTTGAAAGAAAACAGATCCAATTAAAGGAATATCTGCTAAAACAGGAATATCTGTTGTATAAAATGGTTGCGTCACCATATCTGTTTGACCTTTATCATACCACTGCTTTGTTAAGAAAATGCCGACTCCTAAAGCTAAAAAGTTAATTGCTACACCACTAACTACTTGATCGGCATAAAAAGTGACGGAAGCTAAGGCATGAATGATGGCAAAGATAGCACCAACTCCCATGGCAACAAGAATAGATACCCATGGCGTCCAAGCACCAAATACGTCAGCAAAGGTGAGATTGAAAACTATACCTACAAATGCTCCCATTACCATTAAACCTTCCAAGCCAATATTAACGACTCCTGAGCGTTCACTGAATACCCCGCCTAAAGCAGTAAAAATAAGTGGAGCTGAATAAAAAAGTGCAGTTGGGATTACAGATTGTAATAATTCTATAAAACTCAATTATTTTCCCTCCCTTTTAAACCGTAATATTATCCAGCGAATGAGATAGCTTGAGGCGACGAAGAATATAATTAAAGCAATAATAATATCTACCAACTCATTTGGAACTCCAGCTTGGGTTGGCATATTTAAGGCCCCTACTTTTAAAGCTCCAAATAGGAATGCTGCAAGAACAACACCAAATGCATTGTTTGCCCCTAAAAGTGCTACAGCAATTCCATCAAAACCGATATTGGAGAAACCAGAACTCGCAGTCATATTACCGTACGTACCTAACCCCTCCATAGAACCTGCTAAACCAGCAAACAAGCCAGAAATAACCATAGCCAAAATAATATTACGTTTTACACTCATACCTGCATACTTCGAGGCATGTTTGTTATACCCTACTGACTTTAGTTCAAAACCGAGTTTTGTCCGTTCAATGATAAACCACATGGCAACTGCTGCCAGTATTGCTATGAATATGCCATAGTGCATTCTGGAAAAATAAGTGGCATTTGCTAACCATTCAGAAGCTAATGAAGCAGTCGAAGCAACCATATCCGTTTTATCTGCGTTTTCCGTTAAAACGCTGCGGATGATGGCATTAGAACTATATAGGGCAACATAGTTTAGCATAATCGTTATGATTACTTCGTGTACTCCCAATCCTGCTTTTAGCAAGCCGGGAATAAATCCCCATAATCCTCCGGCAATTGCTGCTACAAGTAAAGCTAGTGGTAGGTGAATATACATCGGAGCGTCTATTGCTGTGCCTACCCAAACAGCTGCCAACCAACCAACAATGACTTGCCCTTCAGCCCCAATATTAAATAAGCCAGCTCGAAATGCAAATGCAACGGCTAAGCCTGTAAATATGTAAGGCGTTGTCTGTCTAATAGTTTCACCAAAAAAGTATAAATCACCGAATGCTCCTTTAAATAAAGCAATGTAGCCTTGTATAGGATTATAGCCAAAAAACAACATAATCAAAGCCCCAGCAAAAAGACCAATGAGAACAGAAATAATTGGTACAAGGATGTTAAACCATTTATTTTCCATCACGATTCTTCACCATCCTTTACACGACCGCTCCCAGCCATTAATAAGCCTAATTCCTGTTCACTTGTCTCTTCTGGCTTTACATCTGCTACAATTTTCCCATCATAAATAACAGCGATTCGGTCGCTAACGTCTAGAATTTCATCCAATTCAAAAGAAACTAATAAAATTGCTTTTCCTTTATCTCGCTCTTCTATGAGCTTTTGGTGAATGAATTCAATCGCCCCAACATCTAATCCTCGTGTAGGCTGAGCAGCGATTAATAAATCAGGAGATCTATCAATTTCTCTAGCTATTATAGCTTTTTGTTGATTCCCCCCAGACAACGCACGCGCTTTTGTGTATGGAGAAGGTGTACGAACATCATACTCCTCTATTAGCTGTTCTGCCTTTTGCAAAATTTGCTTATAATTTAATACTTTGAATTTAGAATAAGGTCGTTTATAATAAGTTTGTAAAACGAGATTTTCAGCAACAGAATAGTTCAACACAAGCCCAAATTTATGTCTATCTTGAGGTATATGGCCGACACCACTCTCTGTTACTTTACGAGGAGAGAGATTTGTAATTGGTTTTTCATTTATAACAACACTCCCGCTATGCGCTTTGCGAAGACCAGTAATTGCTTCAATTAATTCACTTTGTCCATTCCCATCAATACCTGCAATACCTACAATTTCACCAGCACGTACATTTAAATTTAGCCCTTTTACCATGTCTACTTTTCTGCTATCTCTTACAAATAGATTATCAATCTTCAGAACGGTTTGTTTAGGTTCAGCTGGTTGTTTGTTCGTTTGAAAAGATATATCTCTACCAACCATTAAAGAAGCTAACTCTGTAACAGTTGTTTCTGCTACGTTTACGGTGCCAATACCTTTACCTTTTCGAATAACGGTACAGCGATCACAAATTTCCATAATTTCTTTTAGTTTATGCGTAATTAAAACGATAGATTTTCCTTCTGCAAGTAAAGTTCTAAATATTTCCATTAACTCAGCAATCTCTTGTGGTGTTAAAACAGCAGTTGGTTCATCAAATATAAGCACATCTGCTCCACGATAAAGCGTCTTTAAAATCTCCACACGTTGCTGCATACCTACAGAAATATCACTTATCTTTGCCATTGCATCTACTCGAAGACCATACCGATCAGACAATTCTTGCACTTCTTGCTCTGCTTGCTTTAAATTAATTTTCCCCTTGTTTGTTGGTTCAATACCGAGAATAATATTTTGGGTAACAGTAAACGGTTCGACTAACATAAAATGTTGATGTACCATACCGATTCCTAAATTGTTAGCAATGTTGGGATCGGTGATGGATACTTTCTTACCCTTCACTCGAATTTCTCCTTCCTCAGGTTGATATAACCCAAAAAGGACGTTCATCAAGGTCGATTTTCCTGCACCATTTTCACCCAATAAGGCATGGACCTCTCCTCGCTTTAATTGGATGGTTACATCATCATTAGCAACTACTCCCGGAAACTCTTTTCTTATATGCAGCATTTCGATCACATAATCTTCCAACTACATCACTCCTTTACTACAAAAACAGTTTCCCCTTAAGAGGCTCCTGTTGATCATCTTTCGAGTAAGGCTCAACATTTCATGTCTAGACTTATATTTCATAAAAATTCAAAAGAGGCTGGCTGACTCCAGCCTCTTTTTTTACAACGACTTTTCAAATTCTTCTAGATCTTTTCGCGTTTGCGGTACATCTACTTCTTCGTTAATAATTTTTTCTTTCCACTCATCAACTGCTGAAGCAATTTCTTCTGTGTAAGCATTCTCATTCGTATCAGCAAGATAGACACCGTCGTCTTTTAAAGCGAATTCCAATATTTCACCGCCTGGAAAATCCCCATTTAAACCAAGATTACTTACTTCTTGAACAGATAAGTCCACTCGCTTTACCATAGATGTAAGTGTTACATTATCTTCGCCTATTTTCCCTTCTTCATGCTGATCGCGATCTACACCAATCACCCAAATTTCATTATCAGGATCGTTCTTTTTCATATCTTTTGCTTGGTTAAATACGCCATTTCCAGCTGCACCTGCTGCATGATAAATAATGTCTATATCGTCACCATACATCCTTGTAGCAATTAACTTTGCATCATCAGCTGAACTAAAATCACCAACATATTGAATATCCACTTCAATATCTGGATCGACAGATTTTGCCCCCGCAACAAATCCAACTTCAAATTTATTAATCAAATCAGAATCCATGCCACCAACAAAACCAAGCTTGTTTGTTTTGGTTTTCTTAGCAGCTGCAACACCTGCTAGAAATGAACCTTCATGTTCAGCAAATGTAATACTTGCAACGTTAGGAGCTTCCACAACGGTATCGACAATGGAAAAACTTGTATCAGGATTTTGTTCTGCTACTTTTGAGATCGCATCTTCTAGTAAATATCCAACACCAAAAATCAAGTTATAGCCATCTCTTGTTAAACGAGTAAGGTTTGGCAAATAATCAGACTCATCATTAGACTGTGCATAATCATAACCGTTTCCTTTTGATAATCCATGTTCTTCTCCCCATGCTTGCAGCCCCTCCCAAGAAGATTGGTTAAATGATTTGTCATCAACTCCGCCTTCATCTGTTACCATAGCGATGGAATAATCCGTAGACCCTTCGCTTTCTTCTGTTTTTTTACCATCATTTCCACCACTTGTTTTATCTTCATTATTAGAACCACCACACGCAGCTAAAACTAAACCAAAACTAATAAAAATAGTTAGTAATAAAATAAGCTTTCTACTTTTCAAAACAATAGCCCCCTCTTTTATTTTTTGTTTCCGACAACGATTGATCACACTATTTTCGAGCGCACCACCTCCTTTATTTGAAATCGCTTCCATTTTATTATAAATGTTGTTTTACGTACGTTTACGTAAAACATGAAAGCTAAACATATCGGATCGAAAATAGTTTGCTGAGTATAAAACCGCTTCATCTTCGGAAGTATAGTGCATTTGCCTAAGCAACAATAATGGTTGTTCTTTGTGGCAGTTTAAAGTCTTATAAATGCGTTCATGGTAACCAATTGGCTCAATATATGTCACGGCATAGGCAACCCTTTTATTAGCGTAATCCTCCATTAATTTAAAAAAGGAATCTGCTTGTTGGACACTTTCTACCGGAATGATCTCTTCAGGAATTTTATCAACACAAAATACAACTGGTTCCCCGTCGGCTGTACGAACGCGCTCAATTTCAACTAATTGCTCTACAATATGAGGAGCAAATCGACTCTTTTCCTTGTCCGTTGCTTCTCTTATATCTGTAAATAAATATTCTGTTCCGGCTTTTTTTCCTGATTGCTCAATCATGTATGTAACACTTGTAAGTTGTTCAATACCAGAAGAAAATACAGGCTTAGGGTTTACAAATGTACCAACACCGTGTTTCCTAGTGACAATATTATCTTCTTCTAATATTCGAAGTGCTTCTCTTAAAGTTGCCCGAGAAACACCTAGCACCTTGGATAATTGAAATTCCGATGGGAGCTTTTCATTCTCCTTGTACGTGCCATTATGAATATCTTTTTTTATTTGATCAATAACTTGTAAATATAAATGCCTTGAATCATGTTTAATAGACAAACTTCATCACCCCAAAACTGTATTCCCGATTAGATATCTGACCTCTGACATTCTACTAGTTTATAATTTCATCATAGCATGAATAGATTTAGAAAGAAATACCTTTTCAACAAAATTCAACAATTATATAAATCTAAAAAATAAATGGCGTGTGCGCTAAAGGGTAATGATTCGGGGGACCATAGAATTATGTCATTGAAAAGCATTGACTTTTCTTCTACGTACAATTCTTTGAACAGCAACTTGTAAAACCAATCACTTGTTCATTACAAAAAGCTCCTTAGCAAAACTTGGCTATCGCCAAAGTAATTATGACGATAACCAAGTTTTGCTTACGCTATTAACTCTAAATATTAATACTTTCCTATAGTGCAAAAAAGCTACAATGGCATTTTCAGCAAGCTCTTGCGTTAAAGAATTTACTTATGAGGCTTTATTCCAACATTAATGTGAAGAAGTATGTTCTTCAGCTGTTTGACTGATAAGAACTGTACGTGGCTTACTCCCCTCATACGGACCAACAATACCTCTTTGTTCCATGGCATCAATTAGCCTTGCCGCTCTAGTATAACCAATTCTAAAGCGGCGCTGTAACATAGATACACTAGCGCTTTGCATTTCGGTGATTAATTGAACAGCATCATCATACAATTCATCGTCTACTTCTTCTGCAACCTCATTGACTTCTTCTGGAATCATTTCTTCTTGATAAGACGCCTTTTGCTGTTCAATACAGTGGTCTACTACGCGTTCAACTTCTTCATCAGACAGAAAAGCACCTTGTACACGAGTTGGCTTAGAAGATCCAACCGGGATAAACAACATATCTCCTCTTCCCAATAACTTTTCTGCTCCGCCACTATCCAAGATGGTTCTAGAATCTGTTGCCGAAGATACACTAAAGGCAATCCTAGAAGGAATATTCGCCTTAATTACCCCTGTAATAACGTCTACAGATGGACGCTGGGTGGCAATAATGAGATGAATTCCCGCAGCACGTGCCATTTGAGCTAATCGAGTAATTGCATCTTCCACATCACTTGAAGCTACCATCATTAAGTCTGCTAATTCATCTACTAACACGACGATGTATGGAAGATTCGGCTCTGGATCTTCAACATGTTGATTATGTTTTCTAATATATTCATTGTATCCTTCAATATTACGTGTTCCTGTATCGGAAAAAAGTTCATATCGTCGCTCCATCTCTGCAACTACTTTTTGTAGAGCTCGAGAAGCTTTTTTCGGATCCGTTACAACGGGAGCAAGTAAATGTGGAATACCGTTATACACATTTAATTCAACTTTCTTAGGGTCAATCATCATCATCTTCACTTCATGTGGTTTAGCACGCATTAAAATAGTAGTAATTATCCCATTTACACAGACACTTTTCCCGCTTCCTGTAGCACCTGCGATAAGTAAATGTGGCATTTTATTTAATTCGCCAACGATTGCTTCTCCGGATATATCTCTGCCAAGAGCAAATAGTAGTTTAGAAGATTGTTTTTGTGCGATACTCTCTAGCACTTCTCGTAAAGATACCATGGCTACTTCTTGATTTGGAACTTCGATTCCGACCGCAGATTTCCCTGGAATTGGTGCTTCTATCCTTAAATCTTTTGCAGCTAGGGCTAATGCCAAATCATCATGTAAATTAACTATTTTACTCACCTTTACACCAGCTTCTGGATATATTTCATATTTCGTTACCGCTGGACCTACATGCACTTTCGTAACACGCGCTTTTACTCCAAAACTAGTAAATGTACTCTCTAATTTTTTAACCGTCGCTTGAATTTGCGATTTTTCCTGTTGCTGCGAATTGTTTGTTGGCTCTGCCAATAATTGCATAGAAGGAAGAATATATTCATAGTTTTCTACTTCCGTCATCGGCATATTATCTAAACTATCATTTGCTTTTTCCTCTTGTTGAACCATAGAAATTTGTTCTGTTTCTTCAGGAAATTGTTCATTTACCGTAGTATGGTCTGTAAAATCTTGAATCACAGGTTCTGAGATAACATGCTCAGTAATCTCTTCGCCATTTTGTTCAAATTTAGGTTCGTTTTCTTTTATGGAACGTTTCGCAGTTCGTTTTTGCCTCCATGTATCTTGCAAGTGTTTTACGTTACTTGCAATCCACTTCCACATTTTAGAAAACACATCGCCTACTGATAAATCAGTCATAAAAATAATACCGATAATAATGGAAAAAACAGCTACAATTTTAGCACCTGTTAAGGAAAATAAGTAATAGGAAAAGGTAAGCAATAAAGCTCCAGTCATTCCTCCTCCTAAATATTCGGATGATAGTTGATTTTCCATATAACTAGAGTAATTTTCCCAAGTCGATCCAAGTATTGATATTTCTTGAGTGGATGCAATTACTTCATCAAACATTTGTGTGTGTGTCATGAGTAATACGCCACCAAATATAATATAAAAGCCAACCATTCTTTTTGTTGCAAAGTTAGGTAATTTCCGTTTTACTACTAATTTAATACCTGTTATTAATAAAAAAACCGATGCAACAAAATACCAAATCCCTAAAAAGAAGCGAAATAAGTGCTCAAGGCCCCCTGGTATAGCTCCATCACTTATGGCACTAGCTCCACTTCCAAAAATGCCTAAGAAAATGAATAAGAGACCTATTAGCTCTAGTTTTAATTGTTTTTTTAATTTGCTGCTGCGTCTTTTTTTCTTTCTTGCCATACTTTCACCTCAATCATTTTTGGCAATCTAATTAGATGGTAACATTCATTGGATAAACACTTTTTTCTTTACTATCGATCAAATGATTCATGTCAACAATCAATTTGTTCTACATTTAAATATTACACTAAAAAAATTTCCATTCTATTATGAAGTTATGGAAAATATAATTATAATATATGTATAGCCGATTTAGTCAACTTTCATATTCTACCTTATCTATGTCATTAACAAAAGCAATTCCGCTCTACTTAGTATATCATAATGTCAATAAAGTGACATTGAAACAATGGAAAACGATTTAATCAGAACAGAGGCGCAAGCGCCGTTTAGTAACGCAATGAATGGCACACATTAACGGAGATAAAGGAATAAAAGGGTATGTCGACGTCGAGCGGCAAGCCGTTTTTAGTCGGCTTTCCTCTTAACGACGAACCGATGATGACTTATCGTAGGGCGATTTCGTGAAGTTACTTAGTTATTAGATGATGGAACAGTAGTCGCTATTCGTTATTTCGTTATCCGCAAGCACCTCATTTTACACTTTCTTATCTTTTTTAAAAAACTGCCTTCAACCAAAGATTAAAAGCAGTTTTATTACATTCAGTTTTCATTCATCTGAGAAATAATCGTACCGGGGGAAAACTGATGATTTAAAAAGTCCTTTGGATCGGTTGATAATAATTTAACAATTTCTAAGGATCCATCTGCTCTTTTTTCACAATATAATGGTTTGCCATTGTATGAAATCATTTGTCTTTCCGTGTATTCCTGGGAGGTATAAAAAATATCTTCTTTTGATAGTGGTGTATAAATAATCATTGCATCACCTGCTGTTCGTGATTGCCATTTTGCTTAATCAATTCATTCACTTTTTTCATTGCTTCTTTAACACCGCCAACATCATCAATTAAGCCATATTCTACTGCTGTTTTCCCAACAACATTTGTACCGATATCACGTGTTAAATTACCTTTTGCAAACATTAAATCTTTAAATTTTTCCTCTGTTATATTAGAATGATTTACGACAAAGTCAACCACACGATTTTGCATTTCATCCAAATACTCAAACGTCTGTGGTACACCGATAACTAAACCTGTTAAACGAATTGGATGTATCGTCATCGTAGCAGTCGGTGCAATGAAAGAATAGTCCGTAGCAACAGCTATAGGCACCCCAATGGAGTGACCTCCTCCAAGCACAATCGAGACTGTAGGTTTAGATATAGAAGTAATCATTTCAGATAAGGCTAACCCCGCTTCGACATCACCACCAACCGTATTTAATAAGATAACTAAACCTTCAATTTTCGGATTCTGTTCAATGGCAACTAATTGTGGCAATAAATGCTCATACTTTGTTGTTTTGTTTTGTGGTGGGAGTTGTACATGCCCTTCTACTTGTCCGATAATGGAAAGCACATGTATATTTGAATCTGGCGCTTGTGGTACATTAGATTGTCCTAGTTGTTGAATCTTTTGCACTAAAGCAGAGGAATTATTATCTTGCGTTTGATCGTCCTTTTTTTCTGGCTGTTTATCCATTTACTTACACACTCCTCATTAACAAGTTATTCCTCTCATAGTATGAACGGAACATCCGATAATCATGCAGGCTTCTTTTAAGAAATATTACTGTGTTCTTTTTCCGGTAAAATTTGTTTCACCTTACCGGTTAGACAAATAAAAAAATCATTTATTTTTACACTTGACGACAGTTTATCAAATGAAACAGGTAAACATTTACCAATCAATCTCATAACTATGGATATTTTTTATGCTACCTTAGAAAAACTTGGCTTACCGCCAAATCTTTATGGCAGGAGCTTTAGTTTTTCTTATACTATAAACCTTAAAACTGTATACTTTCCTATAGTATAAGAAAATACCGGCATTATATACCGGTATTTTCTAAGATCGTTGTTAATTTATCTTTATCCTGCTGCGATAGTTCAAGTAGTGGCAAACGCAAACCACCAACTTCTATTCCTTTTATGCGAAGGGCAGCTTTTACAGGTGAAGGAGAAGGCGCCATAAATAACCCTTTCATAACAGGCAACAATTGACGATGAAGCTTAGCTGCCTGACACGTGCTTCCTTCTTCAAACAATTGAATCATTTGCTGCATTTCATTTCCTATCACATGAGAAGCTACCGAAATAACACCTGTACCTCCAACAGACAATATTGGTAATGTCATACTATCGTCACCACTATATACAGAGAACGAATCATCTGTTAGCTCAATTATTTGAGACACTTGATCAAGATCACCACTAGCTTCCTTGACAGAAACAATATTATCTATTTTACTTAACGCTACAGTTGTCTCCGTGGTTATATTTACAATCGATCTTCCTGGTATATTATAGAGCATCACAGGTAGCGATGTGCTTTGAGCTACAGTTTTGAAATGTGCAAATAGACTACGTTGATCTGGTTTATTGTAATACGGTGCTACAAGCATCACCGCATCCACACCACAACGTTCTGCTTCCTTGGTTAAATCTATCGAAGCTTGCGTGTTATTCCCTCCAGTCCCTGCAATAACAGGAACGCGTTTATTTACTTGACCAACGACATGTTTAAACAGACTCACTTTTTCTTCAGAAGTTAAAGTTGGTGATTCACCTGTTGTTCCTGCAATGACTAAACCCTCTGTACCATTTTGCAACAAGTGTTCAATAAGTGCATCTGTCTGCGTATAATCAATATTTCCATTTAAATCAAAGGGTGTGACCATTGCAGTTAACACTTTACCAAAGTTCATTCTAATCACCTTTTCTATTCATTGTGCGGAGTTGATTATGTGACTCAATTCAAAAGCTTCATGCAATGCATTTACTGCCGCTTTTAAATCTTTTTCATGTACGAGTACCCAAATGGTTGTATGACTGTCTGCTGACTGCAGAATTTGCACATTCGCATCAGTCAATGCTTGCACAATTTTTGCAGCAACACCAGGAACATCAGTCATGCCAGCTCCTACAGCTGATACCTTTGCACAGTTCTCAGTAATTTCATGTTCAAATCCAAGCGTGTTTAATATGTGTACAGCCTTTTCTGTGTAAGCATTTGGTACAGTATAGATCACCCCTGTAGGTGAAATGGTAATGAAATCAACAGAAATCCCTGCTTCAGCCATTGCTTTAAATACGTCTGACTGCATCCCAAATGCTGCCTCTTTCGTTTGTACTTGAATCTGAGTTATAGCATCCATATGTGCAATTCCAGTAATTAATCGATCAATAATGTCCATCCCTTCTACACGTGAAGACGTAACAAGCGTTCCTTCATCTTTGGAGTAGGTAGAACGCACACGCATAGGAATTTTCCCTTGCATAGCAATTTCTACTGCTCGGGGATGAATGACTTTTGCTCCTTGATATGCCAAGTTACAAATTTCAGAATACGTAACTACATCAAGTGGTCTTGCTGTTTCAACAACCCGTGGATCAGCAGTCATAATACCATTTACATCTGTGAATATTTCAATCCGCTCAGCTGATAAAGCAACACCTAATGCTGCAGCTGTTGTATCACTTCCACCACGTCCTATTGTCGTAATGTCACCAGATGTAGTAGTTCCTTGAAAACCTGCGACAACTACCACATCATGCGTTTCTAATTCTTGCAAGATTCGTTCTGGCTTTACTTCTTTAATTTTTGCTTCTGTAAAGTCATCTGTTGTAATGAATCCTGCTTGTGAGCCAGTTAGAGCCGTTGCAGTAATATGTTGCTTTTGTAATTCATTAGAAAGTACAACGGATGAAATAATCTCACCACACGACATGAGCATATCCAATTCTCGTGAAGCATTTTTATTCGCCGGAAAATCTACCAGACTGAGTAGCGTATCTGTAGCATAAGGATCAGGTTTTCTGCCTAATGCAGAAACGACAACTACAAGTTTATATTCTTTTACTAAAGCATCTTTTATATGTTTAATTACATGGTCTCGGTTTTCTTGTGACTGTACCGAAGTACCACCAAATTTTTGAATGAGTATTTCCATTCGTACACCTCTATCGTTGCAACCAATTATTTTGAATTAACTCTTGGGCGATTTGTACCGTATTCCAAGCTGCGCCTTTTAATAAATTATCAGATACAATCCATAGATGGAACCCGTGTTTATTGTCTAAATCCTTGCGAACTCTACCAACAAATACATCTTGTTTACCCTCTGCAGCTAAAGGTGTTGGATAAATCTGCTCTTTTGGATTATCCTGCAACACGATCCCCTCTGCATGCTGTAACACTTCCCAAATGTCCTTTACCATTACATCTTCATTCTCTACTTCAATATATACACTTTCTGCATGAGACGTAAAGAATGGCAAACGTACACAAGTTGCAGCCACTGATAGGTCTGGTGCATGCATAATTTTCTTCGTTTCATTAATCATTTTTAATTCTTCAAAAGTATAACCATTTTCTTGAAAGAGATCAATTTGTGGTAGTGCATTAAATGCAATTGGAAAATGGTTTTCATCTCCTTTAACAGGGAGGATAGTTGCTTTCATTTCTTCATTAGACAAATAAGCTTGTGACTGATTCGCTAACTCATCACATGCTTCATTACCTGCACCTGAAACGGCTTGATAAGTGGATACGATAATACGTCTTAAACCAAATTTAGCTTTTAGTGGCTCTAACGCTGCCACCATTTGAATGGTAGAGCAATTTGGATTAGCAATAATTCCCTGGTGATCTTTTAAGTCTTCTTTGTTGACTTCAGGAACTACAAGTGGCACAGACTCATCCATACGAAAGGCGCTTGTGTTATCAATTACTACTGCACCACGTTTCACAGCTTCTGAAGCGAGCTTTTTAGAAACTGAACCACCCGCTGAAAACAAAGCAATATCAACGCCTTCAAAACTTTCAGGTACTGCTTCTTCGACCATGATTTCCTCTTGGTTAAAAACCTGTTTAGAACCAGCAGATCGTTTGGAAGATAAAAGCTTCAATTTATTTATTGGAAAATCTTTCTCTTGTAATAATTCCAGTATTTTATGACCAACTGCGCCTGTTGCTCCAACCACAGCTACATTATAGGCTGATTTTTGCGACATGAATTTATTGCTCCTTTCCAAAACTAGATTATTAGACTTCTAGCTTATCATTTTATCACAGATCAGCTTCGATGAGGAACAATAACTGGTTGTAGTTGTTTAAATTCAAGTGCAGATTCAATAGTCTCTGGTATTAATTCCATTTTTGCAACAAGTGAGTTTGGCTTTAAATAAGGATCATCTTGCCCATATGGAACAAAGTAAATAAACTTACTAGCCATTAAACGCATTAGATTAACTCCATTTAAACCAAGTGCATCGTTTGTAGAAACACCCACTACTACAGGTTGTTGATTACGCATTGTTGCCTTAGCTGCCATTAAAACTGGTGAGTCTGTTAAAGCGTTGGCAAGTTTGCTTAAGGAATTTCCGGTTAGCGGAGCAATGACCATACAATCTAATGGCATTTTAGGCCCTAGCGGTTCTGCCTCAGGCATCGTAGTTATAATTTCTTTCCCAGTAATGGCTTGAATCTTTTCCATATGGTCCTGAGCATCACCGAACTTCGTGTCAGTCGTTCTTACTGTGTATGTTACAATTGGAACAACTTCAGCACCTAGATCCATTAATTTCTCCATTTGTGGAAAAACTTGGTCATATGTGCAATGGGAACCTGTTAAGCCAAAACCAATTCTCTTACTTTTTAAACGCATTGATCGTACCTCCTATGGAAATTAGTATTTATTGTGTAGGATTTCTATCCTTATGAAAAATTGCCATTAAAGCTGGCAAATGAATCTTTTCCTTTTTTATCTAGCACTGAAATAACTTTCAAAAACACAAATAGCTAAATGTTCAATACGGATTTTGAATGATTTCTTGTTTTATAACATTAGCTAATATTTTTCCTGCAGTTTTAGGTGCAACTATACTTGGTAAACTGCGCGCCAACATGGCTTTAATACCACGCTGTTTTGCATACGTAAAATCAGTTCCTCCAGGCTTTGAAGCCAGGTCAATGATAACTGCATGCGATGGAAGATGTTTCATCTCCTCTTTTCTAATTACAGGAGCTGGGATAGTGTTAATCAGTAAATCACACGCTTGCATATGAAGCGCTAATTGATCTAGTGGGATTGCTGTTAAGCCCATTTCAGTTACTCTTGCTAGATCTTTCATGTGAGTCGCGCTAACGGATACTTTTGCACCTAGAGAAGAAAATTTATTTGCAACCGTATGTCCCACTCTGCCAAACCCAACTACAACGACACAGGAGGAATGGATCGTGAAATCTGTATGTTCAATGGCCATCATAATCGTACCTTCTGCCGTTGGAATAGAGTTATATATAGCAACATCATCTCGGTCTAACAGAGGAACTAACTTGATATTTGCTTTGCTTATGGCATTTTTCAAATAAGCATTGGCTATTCCAGAAAATACAATTGTTGATTTTTTCAGTTGTTGAAACCAGTTCGTGGAGAGGTGGATTTTTTTTTCTGAAAAAACAGGTTCTACCATCCCATTAGAATCCGTACCAGTTATAGGTAAGATAACCGCGTCTAATTCGCTCGGTGTGACTTCATCAATAGCCAATTGTTTTAAGCCTGTGAATCCTTGCTCTAATTTATCAAACCCAATAAGCAAAAGTGTTGTATCTGTTAATGCTTGGAGTTGGCGAATTAATTCTAAATAACGGGCGTCTCCGCCGACTATTGCAATTGTTCGGTTCATGTTTGTAAAGACCCTCCAAACGTACCATTTTCATTCACATTTCTTTATAGCTTATGTATGGAGATCGAGTTAGTGATTACATTTTATGAAAACAATTACTATACACAAATTTAAGAAGCAAAATTCTAACTGGGAAAGACGACTACATAAAAGATAGCATCATTTTATGGAAAATTCATACGTTTTTTAAAAGGGCTTTTACAAAACAGGACGTATGCTGTATTCCTTCTCTAATTCTGAGGTAAAATCTTACATCATCTTGTGTTGGGGCAAATAGTTACCAAGATGATTTTCAATTGTGTGGCAAAGAACAAATGTGCGGAGCGCCCGTTTAGCAACGTAGCGAATGGAACGAATCAACTAAAGATTTAGGAATCATTCCACTAAAACAGCAGTATGCCGAAGTCGGGCGGCAAGCCCGTTTTTAGTCGGGCCTTCCTCTTAGCGATGAATAGATGATGACTTATCTAGGTCAATTTTGTGAATTCACGTCGTTGCTGGACGATGGAGCTAGAAATGGCTATTCGGTTATTTCGTTATCCATAAGCACTTCATTTTATCATTTCCTATGCAAATAAAAAAAGCCTTCCAATTTGGAAGACAGCAACGTTTGATTTAGCACTGTTTAAAAAATCAATGTGGGAGAAGTTTTCATCTGAATCATGGTTTAATATAGGGATACGACCTAAAGGTCTCTTCAAAGATGGGGATTTAGCTGCTGTTATGTCTCGCTTAAACTTGTCAGACCGCATCTTCCAATTCCTCAACTGGGTGTACTAGCAGCTATTTGATAAAATGTCATATACTGTTCTCTGTATCGATAATAATCATATCCTCGCCCACTTTTTTAATTGCATTCCAGCGAATTTTGGTTTCTTCCGCTTCCTTTTTTAAACCAAACCATTTGTAATTTGGAATAATAAAAGCTTCAATTTGACCAGTAGTTTCATTAATTTCTAAATCTGTTTGTCCCAATACGCCTAACCTTGCTCCTTCTTGTACGTTTACAATTTCTTTTCCACTTATTTCTTTATACCGCAATTCATTCCCTCCTGTTTTTATTATTTGTAAAATCTATAGGCAAAAAACCTATGATTTCATAGGTTTTTAACACAATAGGACAAGATAAATTTTTATGTTTTTATCATAGAATAAGCTACAAATATAGTTACGTATTTTCCTGTTTGCTCGTGTGAAGAGATATCCCTAATTTCCTTTTGGAGATATTAATGCAATAGATGGTGATTGTTGAAAAACAATATCCATAACCTGTTGAATATGAGTATGGTTCACATCATCAATCATTTCTACTATTTCATCTAATGTATAATGTTCTTTTAAAACCAACTCATTTTTCCCATTTCTGCTCATGCGACTAGTTGTACTTTCCAGGCCTAAAAGCAGACTTCCTTTTAATTGCTCCTTACTACTTTGTATTTCTTTATCAGATAAACCCTTAGTAATAAATTTATCAATTGTTTTTTGTATGACGTGAAGTAATTGCTCCGATTGATCTTTTGCGGTGCCGGCGTATATGGTTAGTAGTCCGCTATCCATATAAGAAGAATGATAAGAGAAAACGGAATAGGCTAATCCTTTTTTCTCTCTAACATCTTGAAATAATCTAGAACTCATACTTCCGCCTAACACATTATTCATAATGATCAAGCTATAAATAGCGGCTTCATGGACTGCTAAGCCGTTGTATCCTAAACACAAATGAACCTGCTCCGTATCTTTATAGCGCTCAATCTTTTCACCAAGAAAGGTTGGTTTAACAAGGGCTTCAGATGATTTTGTAAATGTGTAGCTCCCAAAATACGCTTCAACTGTTTGAATAAAAGAAGTATCTACATTACCTGCAACCGAAATAACCACATTATCCGGTGTATACCTTAATTGCATATAATCTTCTAGCATCTTAGGTGTGAACGTAGCTAGCTTTTCTTCCGTCCCTAGAATCGGTAACCCTAATGGATGGCTACCATAAGCTGCCTTAGCAAGCAAATCATGCACTAAATCATCTGGAGTATCTTCATACATTTTAATTTCCTCGTAAACGACTTTCTTTTCTTTTTCCATTTCCTCTTCTTGAAATTGGGAGTGGAAATACATATCTGCTAAAATATCTAAAGCTTTATACTTATATGTATCAACAACTTTGGCATACAAGCATGTATATTCTTTTGATGTAAATGCATTTACTTGGCCACCAATCGCATCAAATTCTTCTGCAATATCCTGTGCAGTTCGTGTTTTCGTACCTTTAAAAAACATATGCTCTAAGAAATGGGAGATACCGTTTATTTCAGCATGTTCATGACGTGAACCCGTTAGGATCCATATCCCTATCGTGACAGAACGAACTGTAGGAACTTTCTCTAGTACAACACGTAAACCATTTTTACAAGTGTGTTTTTCTATCAATGCATATCCTCCTAAAAATATAAAGCGACACAAATTATCGCTTCGTTTCTACCAATTTTTCTATCGTATTTAACTTATAGTTTTTTTCTTTAATAGAGGATATTAATTGCTTTAATCCTCTTTTAGTTGCTTCTGTAGGGTGCATTAAAATTGTGGCTCCAGGGTGAAGTTTTTCATTCACTCGGTTAAGCATAACAGAAACAGACGGGTTCTTCCAATCAATTGTATCCACCGTCCATAGTACTGTTTCCATTTTAAGATGATTGCTAACTTCCACCACGTGACTATTATAGCTACCACTCGGAGGAGCAAACCATTTCGGAGTTGAACCAGTTATCGCTTTTAAAATATCGTTGGTCTGTACGATTTGATCAACGATGCTTTGATTGGATAACTTATCCATATCTGGATGATTATACGCATGATTACCAATGAGATGACCCTGTTCTGCAATCATTTTAACTAATTCAGCATTGTTTTTCGCCCATTTCCCTTCAATAAAGAAAGATGCTTTTACTCCATTGTCTTTTAAAATAGAAAGCATATCAGGAATGTATTCTTCTCCCCACGATACATTTATTAAGAATGACACCATTTTTTTCTCGGGATGTCCTCGATAAATCGGAGATGCAGGTAAATCTTTTAAACCAACTTCGGGAGTAATTTGATCGAATACTAACAGCGATTCTTGAAAACCTTCATCCTTACGTTTCATTTTTGTATATGATTTTTCTACATTAACTGTTAAACCATTTCTCCCGGGAGTCTTTTTCCAAACTTTGTCAATATATGCATTTTTCGCAGGTTCTTCATACTTTTTTGCTTTTTGTTTAATTTCTTCGTATAGTGGGTCAGTAGTTTTCGAAGTTTGGATAATAACAGGTGATTCGACTGGGATAAATGGGTTTTTATTCATATCAAAGGTAAGCCCTACTATAATAACAAACACAACAACATGAAGTAAATTTCGATATCGCCGCATCCTTATGTATCCCTCCCTTACCCTTACTTATATGATATTAAGGGACAAGTTATGATAAAGACTTTTGATTTCTTCATTTTTGGTAGGGACATTAGGAGGGGCGGAAACGTTTTATACATATACACGATAAAAGTAAGCATAGAATTTTGGCATTTATCGTATAAGCAAAAAAGACTTACAACATAAAGGTTTGGTGATAAGCCTTCGTTTTGCTTATTTGGTACCTTCTAAATTGATTATAGAAACAACATCACTTTAAGTTTATGTAAAATAAATTAGAAAAACTACAGCCTGCGTTATAAAGTCTTGACGATAAGCTAAGTTTTTCTAACACTGCGCCCAAACATTGATGGAGTATTTTTAGTTCATGTTCCACCCCAACATGTATTTTAGAGCCTAATATAAAAAAAGAAACTGGGTTGCCAGCTTCTTGTTTACTGCGTTGAACTACTGATTTTTTGCAGCTTCTTTTCTTTCCCGTTCTTCTTTTAAAACTGCTTTTCGAGACAGGTTTACTCTTCCTTGATTGTCAATTTCTTTTACTTTTACTAAAATTTCATCACCAATAGAAACGACATCTTCTACTTTATTTGTACGTTCTTCAGCCAATTCAGAAATGTGAACCAAACCGTCTTTACCTTTAAATAATTCAACAAATGCGCCGAATTTTTCGATTCGTTTTACTTTTCCTAAATATAATTGACCAACTTCAACTTCACGTACTAAGTCCTCAATGATTTTCTTCGCTTTTTCATTCATTGCTGCTTCCGTAGATGAAATAAACACACTTCCATCTTGCTCAATATCGATTTTCACACCTGTCTCATCAATGATTTGATTAATTTGCTTTCCGCTTGGGCCAATGACGTCACGAATTTTATCTGGATTAATTTCCATCGTTAAAATTTTTGGTGCGTATTCGGAAAGATTGTCTTTTGGCTTTTCAATTGTAGCAAGCATGGATTCAAGAATATGCATTCTTCCTTTTTTTGCTTGGTGTAATGCTTCTTCTAAAATTTCTTTAGATAAGCCGTCTATCTTAATGTCCATTTGCAATGCAGTAACACCTTTAGCCGTTCCAGCAACTTTAAAGTCCATATCGCCAAGAGCATCTTCCATACCTTGAATATCGGAAAGAATAGAATAATCATCTCCTGATTTAACAAGCCCCATCGCAATTCCTGCTACAGGTGCTTTAATTGGGACGCCAGCATCCATCATCGCAAGTGTGCTAGCACAAATACTTGCTTGTGAAGTTGAACCATTTGATTCTAACACTTCTGATACTAAGCGAATGGTGTATGGGAAATCTTTTTCAGATGGTACTACTTTCTCTAATGCTCGTTCTCCTAACGCTCCATGACCAATTTCTCTTCGACCAGGTCCTCTCATTGGTCCTGTTTCTCCCACACTATATGCAGGGAAATTATAATGATGCATAAAACGTTTGGATTCCTCTAAATCAAGACCATCTAAAATTTGCACATCCCCTAAAGCTCCAAGTGTACAAACGCTTAATGCTTGCGTTTGACCTCTAGTAAATAAACCAGATCCGTGCGTACGTGGCAATACATGTATTCGGGATGATAATGGGCGTATCTCATCAATTTGTCTACCATCAGGGCGAATTTTTTCTTTCGTAATTAACCGACGTACCTCAGCTTTTACTATTTGATCAAGAATTGTTTTTACTTGCTTGCTTGTGGCTTCATCTTCTTCATAAGCAGCTAGCACGTCTTCTTTAACCGCAGATATCGCTTCTTCCCGAGCATGCTTCTCTTTAACTTGAATAGCCTTTACTAACTTATCTTTTGCTTTTGCCTCTACTTCTGAACTTAATGCTTGATCTACATCAAATAAAGTAGGTTCTTGTTTTTTCTTTCCTACTGTTTCCATGATTTGCTCTTGGAACTCCACTAATCGGATGATTTCCTGATGTCCAAACATAATTGCTTCTAACATGACTTCTTCAGGAACTTCATCGGCACCTGCTTCTACCATATTAATGGCATCTTTTGTTCCAGCAACAGTTAATTCAATATCGCTTTTTTCCTCTTGCTCCACCGTAGGATTAATAATAAATTCCCCATCTACACGACCTACGTTTACTCCTGCAATTGGCTCAGCAAATGGAGTGTCAGAAATGCATAAAGCGATGGAAGAACCAATCATTGCTGCTATTTCTGAAGGACAATCTTGATCAACACTCATTACCGTGCTAATCACTTGGACTTCATTTCGATACCCATCAGGAAATAAAGGTCGAATCGGTCGGTCGATAAGACGTGAAGATAAAATGGCTTTTTCACTTGGCCTACCTTCTCTTTTAATAAACCCTCCTGGTATTTTACCTACTGCATATAACCGTTCTTCATAGTTAACTGTCAAAGGAAAAAAAGGAAGATCCTTAGGCTCACTTGAAGCTGTTGCTACAGATAAAACGGCTGTATCTCCATAATGAATCATACAAGCACCACTTGCTTGTTTTGCTAATTCTCCAGTTTCGACGGTGAATGTTTTGCCGGCTACTTCTATAGAGAATTGTTGTTTTTCTTCTGCCATTAGTTCATGTTCTCCTTTCAAATTGCATTATACTATCCATTTTATAGTTTAAAAGCATGATTGTAAATTTTATGTAGCTAAATCAAGGGTTGACCAATTTTTATGTACATATACCATAAACAACCATCTCGGTTCTATTATATACATCGAATACTAGTAAGAAAAGTACAAGCCATTAAATGCTTTCGTAATTATCTTAATTTAAATATTTTCAACGGTATCTCTTGCCTTAGCTTTCAATATTAGAAAAACTTTGCCTGTCGCCAAGTATTATGGCGAAAAACTAAAAAATCTTATGCTTTCCTAGAGTGCCAAAAAGTTTTCGTAGTGGCATAGCCACAGAAAAAAGCAGGATCTCTCCTGCTTTTTTCTTATCGGCGTAAACCGAGCTTTTTAATTAATTCACGGTAACGTGTAACGTCTTTATTACGTAGGTAATTTAATAAGTTACGGCGTTTACCAACCATTTTCAATAATCCACGACGTGAATGATGGTCTTTTTTATGAACACGTAGATGTTCGTTTAACGTAGTGATTTCTTCCGTTAGTACAGCAATTTGTACTTCTGGAGAACCAGTATCGCTGTCATGAACCTTGTATTCATTAATAATTTCATTTTTACGTTCTTGTGAAATAGCCAATTGGTTCACCTCCTAATTACATTTGAAATCCCCAATTCCCTAGCAAACGTCGGAGTTGCGTTTTGCCAAGCAATGGTTCAATATTTCCATCTTACATTTCTTTCTTTGAAAAAGCAAGTAAAAAATATACTATCCTTAAAGGATTTAATCATAAGGCATTTACAACTATGACATAGAGTAACTGATCTTGTACCCTTGTTATTCACATTCGGACAAATCATTTTGATAGGTGGCAAATAATTGCCGAATTTGTTTTTCGTCCTGAGCAATTTGAACTTTTAAATGGTCCATTCCATCAAACTTTATTTCATCACGAACAAAAGAATGAAACTCAATTAATAGCTCCTCTCCATAAAGCTCATTATTATAATCAAATATGTGAACTTCAAGGATGGGTTCTTTCAAGTTATCTTCAAAAGTAGGATTAAATCCTAGGCTTGCCATTCCTTCATATTTTTCCTGTTTATAAAATATTTTGACTGCGTAAATCCCCGGTTTGGGTAGTAAAGCCTCATGGTTTGTCATCACATTAGCAGTTGGGTACTCCATCTGCTTCCCACGTTGTGCACCTTTCACAACAAGTCCATCAACAAGTAACGGTCTACCGAGTAATACATTTGCTTTTTCAACTTCACCTGAAGAAAGTAACTTGCGAATTCTTGTTGAACTAATTTTTTCATTATCATATTCGACTTTATCTACCTTCGTAAAAGTAAAGGCCCCTTTTGCATGGTCGTGTATTGTATCTATATTCCCGCTCCCTTTATGACCATAAGAAAAATCAAATCCAGCAACAAGATGCTTTATATGGAGCCCTTTTATAAAGTGGTTAATAAATGCTTCTGGTTGAAGTGCAGCTAACTCAGAATTAAAAGTAATAATGTATAATTTATCTACACCTAATCGTTTTAAAATTTCTTGTTTTTCGCGTAGTGGTGTAATGTATTTAACTTGCTGTTTCTCTTTTCGTAATACGACAGAGGGATGAGGATAAAACGTAATAACCGCACTTTCCATATTTCTATTCTTCGCTTCGTTTATAGCTGTTTTAATAACATGTTGATGTCCTTTATGTATTCCATCAAAAAAACCAATGGCCGCAACTGTTTCGGGAAGTTCTTCTAATATGAGTATGTGCGGATATGTTAACTCAATTGTTCGCAACTTTCTTCACCTACACTTTTTTATCTACTAAATACACGGACAGGTTTTACATAACCAGTTTGTTTGTCATACACTTCATAAATGGCTAGTACACAGTTGTTGTGCACAACAACAAATGGGTCTGTTTTAAATTGGACGTTGCAAGGAAGCTTTTGTCCATATAAAACTTTTTGGGCTACTTCTTGATCTACATTCCATATATCTAAATGTGTTAACCCGAATTGAAGTGGGTATAGGATGTTTGCTGTACGTTGATTTAAAATAGCCCCTTCTATTGTAGCAAATGTAACCGCATTTTTGTTAGAAAATGCTCCTGTTGCTTCTCTAACCAATGAAACCATATGTGCAGGGTATCCTAAGGCTTTACCTATATCTACACATAATGTACGAATATAGGTTCCTTTTGAACAGACAACGCGAAAAGATATAGTATGTTCTTTGTTGTCTGGAGGCGATAGTAAACTTATTTCTTCAATGCTTACCGTTCGCACTGGACGTTCTACGTATTGATTTTCTCTAGCGTATTCATACAATTTCTTCCCTTTTACCTTAACAGCTGAATACATAGGAGGGGTTTGTTTAATTTCTCCAGTGAACTGAAGGCATACTTCTTCAATCTCCTTTTGAAGTGGCATCACATTAACCACTTTCTCCTCCACTATCTCACCTGAAGCATCTTCTGTATCTGTAGCAGCTCCTAACTTAAGCTTAGCCACATATACCTTTTTCGTATTTGTTAAAAAAGGAACAATCTTTGTTGCTTTTCCAATACAGATAGGTAAGACCCCTTCCACATCTGGATCTAACGTACCTGTGTGTCCAACTTTCTTTGTTTGAAACATTTTGCGAATTTTAATTACACAATCATGTGAGGTAAGACCTCTTGGTTTCCATAATGGCAAAATTCCATGCAACTGTGAAAACCTCCATTCCATATAAAGTGAACCTTCAACAAACTGAGAAATTATAGATGGAAAAAATCTGACCCTATAACATCAGGTCAGATTTTTCTCCAAGCCAAATTTAATCCCGATTACTCTCTGCGAACATATGCATTTTATTATTGAAACATCAGTTATTTAGATCTCTTAAAATTGTCTCAATACGATTACCATATTCATATGCTTCATCAAATTCAAACATCAACTCAGGTGTTTTGCGCAAGCGAATACGTTTGCCAATTTCTGACCGGATAAATCCTTTTGCTTTTGCTAAACCTAGCAGCGTATCTTTTTTTTGCTTATCATTACCTAAAACAGAAATAAACACTTTTGCTTGCTGCAAGTCACCAGTAACTTCAACATCTGTAACTGTTACAAAGCCAACTCGTGGATCCTTGATTTTGCGAGTTAGGATTTCACCTAGCTCTTTTTTCATTTGCTCGCCCACTCGATTAGCACGTAGTTCAGCCATTTCATTCACCTCTTATACTAAACCCATCCAGGGCATGCTTCTAAATTCTTTCTATATGGGTAATGGTTCGTTCTAGCTCTGTATAGGAATCAATAACGTCCATTACACCTTGTAATACTTGCTCTGCGTGTGCTCGCTCTGTTGATATAGTAACGATCCCAAATTTTATACGACGCCATAAATCATGATAATCCAATTCTGTAATAGCTATATTAAAATCTTTTTTACATTTGGTTAGCACAGGCTTTATAATCGATCGCTTCTGTTTTAAAGAGTTGCTCTCGTATAAAAAGCATTCCACTTCCGCATACATAATCATACAGGCTTGATTTCTTCCATAATAAACGCTTCAATGATATCTCCTTCTTTAATATCATTAAAGTTTTTAATAGTTATACCACATTCGTAATTCTGCGCGACTTCCTTCACATCGTCTTTAAAACGTTTTAATGCAGCAATTTCACCTTCAAATTGGACAACGCCATTACGAATTAAACGCACTCCAGAATCTCGCGTGATTTTCCCATCTGTTACATAGCTTCCAGCAATTGTACCAATTTTTGAAACTTTAAATGTTTCACGAACTTCAGCCTGGCCAATTACTTTTTCTTCGTATTCAGGATCAAGCAACCCTTTCATTGCTGCTTCTACTTCTTCAATTGCTTTATAAATCACACGGTGTAAACGAACATCTACTTTTTCCCTGTCAATCGCCTTTTTCGCATTCGCGTCTGGGCGTACGTTAAAGCCAATAACAATAGCGTTAGATGCTGCTGCCAAAATTACATCAGATTCCGTAATGGCGCCGACACCTGTATGAATGATTTTAATATTGACACCTTCGACTTCGATTTTTCTTAGTGAAGAAGCGAGCGCCTCTGCTGATCCTTGCACATCAGCTTTAATAATAATATTAATTTCTTTCATCTCACCTTGTTTGATTTGTTCAAACAAATCATCTAGGCTAACTTTTGTTTGTTCGCTACGGCTTTCCTGAATCTTCTTCTGTTGCCTTGCTTCACCAATTTGACGAGCTTTTTTCTCATCTTTGAATACGAGGAATTGATCTCCGGCTTCGGGTACACCATTTAATCCTGTGATCTCTACAGGTGTAGATGGGCCAGCTTCTGTTACTCTTTGACCAACGTCGTTAACCATAGCACGGACACGACCGTGCGTGTTTCCAACAACTAGTGAATCTCCAACATGTAATGTTCCATTTTGTACAAGTAAAGTAGCTACAGAGCCTCTACCTTTATCCAATTGCGCATCAATAACAGTACCAAATGCGGTGTTACTTGGATTAGCTTTAAGCTCCTCTATTTCAGAGACAAGAACGATCATTTCTAGCAACTCGTCAATTCCTTCCCCTTTGATTGCAGATAGGTTGACAAATATCGTGTCCCCTCCCCAATCCTCAGGTACAAGTCCATACTCGGTCAACTCTTGCATAACACGATCAGGGTTTGCGGCTTCTTTATCCATTTTGTTAACCGCTACAATAATCGGAACTTCCGCCGCTTTCGCATGGTTTATTGCCTCCACTGTTTGTGGCATAACTCCATCATCAGCAGCAACAACTAGGATAGCCACATCTGTAACTTGGGCGCCTCGAGATCGCATGCTTGTAAAAGCTGCGTGCCCTGGCGTATCCAAAAATGTGATCTTTTTCCCATCGTTTTCAACTTGATATGCTCCAATATGCTGTGTAATGCCGCCCGCTTCACCAGCAGTAACCTTTGTATGGCGAATGGAATCTAATAATGTTGTTTTCCCATGATCAACATGTCCCATAATTGTTACAACAGCAGGGCGTTCTACCATATCTTCAGGCTTATCTTCTGCGATATACTTGTCTAAATCCGTATCTTCAAGAATAATTTCTTTTTCAACTTCTACACCAAATTCAGCACAAATCAATTCAATGGAGTCATCATCTAAATCTTGATTCTTGGTAGCCATTACACCTAGAAACATCAATTTTTTAATAATTTCAGATGCTTCTTTATTCAATTTATCAGCAAGTTCGCTAACTGTTAGCGTTCCATGATACTTTATTGCTTTTGGTGTTTCTTTCTCCATAGCTGCTTGTTTTGGCTGTGCTTTCGTATTCGCTTTGCCTTTCTTAACTTGTTTCCCCTGTGGTTTCTGTTGTTGTTTCTTAGGCTTCTGCGAATTATTTGGTTTGTTTTGCTTCTTATTATGAGTTTGGCTTTGTTTCAAATTTGATTGATTATCGCTTTGCTTTTCCATTTTTTGTTGTTTAGATTCTTCCTTTTCCTGCTTTTGCACTTTAAATTTTTTATCAAGCAGCGCTATTGTATTAGGGGAAATCGTCGACATATGGTTTGTCACATCGATATCCTGTTCTTTAAGAAAAGCAACAACTGCTTTACTAGATAGATTATTTTGTTTTGCATATTCATATACACGCATTTTACTCATACGTTCACCCCCAAAATTATTCCCCGAGTAACGTGTTCATTTTTGCAGCAAATCCTGCGTCTAAAATAGCTATTGCTACTCTTTGGGTCTTTCCGATAGCATTCGATATTGTTTCTCTGTCATCTACTATAACATATGGAATTTTATATGTTTTGCATTTGTCTGTTATTTTCTTTTTGGTTTGTGGACCAATATCATTCGCAAGTAAAACCAATACAGCACGTCTAGATCGAATATCTTTCAATATCGCATCTTCACCAAGCGAACATTTTCCAGCTCGAAAAGCAAGACCAAGTAAGTTTAAATAATTATTTTTCATTCGTTGTACCTGCTATTAGATTCCTTAATTCTTCATAGATAACTGAATCAATGGTTGCATTTAAATGTTTATTTAATACGTTTGTTTTTTCTGCTTGGTCAATAACAGCAATGTCTTTACACAAATAGGCTCCCCGGCCATTTTTTTTGCCAGTGGTATCTACAAATACTTCTCCATCTTTATTTCGTACTACACGAATTAAATCTTGCTTTGGCATCATTTCATTGGTTACTACACATCTGCGAGTAGGGATTTTTCGTTTTTTCACCATTCCCAATACCCTCCTTATTCAAACAAGCTTTCTTCATTGTCAGAATAGGTTTCTTCTACTTCATCCAATAACCCTTCTTCTCTTGCATCTGTCTCACTTTTTATATCAATTTTCCAACCAGTTAACTTAGCCGCAAGCCTTGCATTTTGGCCGCGCTTCCCTATGGCAAGAGATAGTTGGTAATCAGGAACAACAACAGTAGTTGACTTTTCTTCTTCATTAACTAATACTGTTAGTACTTTTGAAGGGCTTAAGGCATTTGATACGTAGACAACAGGATCTTCAGACCATTGTACGATGTCAATTTTCTCACCCTTCAGTTCATTTACAATGGCTTGCACTCTCTGTCCCTTTTGACCGACACATGAGCCTACAGGATCAATTTCAGGATCAGGCGCATGAACAGATATTTTAGAACGGTCACCTGCTTCTCGGGCAACAGATTTTATTTCTACAATTCCGTCATATATTTCTGGTACTTCCATTTCAAATAACCGTTTTAGTAGTCCCGGATGAGACCTTGAAATATATATTTGTGGACCTTTACTTGTATTTTCCACTTTTGTTACATACACTTTTATCCGGTCATGCACATGGTATTCCTCGGTAGGCATTTGTTCGGCTTCAGGAAGTTTTGCTTCTACTTTACCAAGGTGGACGTAAACATACCGGGGATCTTTTCTTTGAATAATTCCCGTCATTACGTCATCCTCTCGGTCAGAGTACTCTGAAAAGATAACACCACGCTCGGCTTCTCTTACACGCTGTGTAACAACTTGTTTAGCAGCTTGTGCAGCAATACGACCAAAGTCTTTTGGTGTAACTTCCACTTCCACTACATCATCGAGTTCATAGTTCGGATTAATTTCCTTTGCTTCTTGAATAGGTATTTCTTGTTGTGGATCTTCAACTTCATCGACAATGGTTTTTCTAGAATACACAGCCATTTTCCCAGTATCTTCATTAAGCTCAACACGAACGTTTGTTGCGGATTTGAAATTCTTTTTATACGCTGAAATTAAAGCAGCTTCTAGGGCTTCCATGAGGATTTTTTTATCAATCCCTTTTTCTTTTGCTAAATAATCAATTGCATCGAACAATTGCGTGCTCACTTTTTTCTCCCCCTTTAAAACGATACAGCCAATCTAGCTTTGGCTATCTTCTCAAATGGAATCTCTACAGTTTGATTACGAGTTTTCAATTTATATGAAATAGTTACTACATCATTCGCAAAGTCAACTAGTTTTCCTTCATATTCTTTTTCACCATTTATTGGTTCATATAACTTGACATAAATTTGTTTATTCATATTCTCTTCAAAATCTTTCTTTTTCTTTAAAGGGCGCTCAGCTCCTGGTGAAGAGACTTCTAAAAAATAGGCCTCTGCGATTGGATCTGTTTGATCCAATCGTTCGCTTAATTCCTCAGACACCTCTCCACACTCTGTAATGTCAACACCGCCTTCTTTATCAATATACACACGCAAAAACCAGTTTTTTCCTTCTTTCACATATTCTACATCGACTAATTCAAGATTTTTTTGTTTTAGGATCGGGAGAACTAATTCTTCCGTTGTTTGTATTACTTTTGAACTCAACACATATCCTCCTTTTTGTGCTATTTTTTCACGATATAAGGTTACTTCGGATGAGCCGATCGTTATATCTACGTCCTAATCCAGGCGAATAGAATTCCATTAAAAACGTACGCTTCATACAAAATGCAAGTCAAATTATGATGTCTACAAACGCTATTTACTCAAGTTATTCCACTTTTTTGTAGTATAAGCCAAACGACGACGTTCTGTCGCCATAAGGACTTGCGATAGCCAAGTTTTTCTAAAAAGATAAGAAAGTATAAAATTATTTGCTTCGGATAACGAAATAACCGAATAGCCACGTCTGGCTCCATCGCCAGCAACTAGACGATTTCAAGAAATCGCCGTACGATAAGCCATCATCAGTCGTGACTAAGAGGAAGGTCGACTAAAAACGGGCGCCCCACGCTTTTGTTCCTTATAATACTATTAGTATAAACCATATGTCGTGATTTCATTTACAAACAGCTAAATGCGTATAGAAGAAACACTGTAAACACGTTGTATCTCATAAAGTTACAAATGCTGTTTATTTATAAGTTTTTGGCTAACAGTAGCTTGATGTTTCCCTACTACAAACAACATGTGCCAATTTCAATACAAAACCCCTGCCGAGAGGTGTGGCAAGGGAGTTGAGGGCACAGGTTGAAGTATGAAGAAAGAGTGGGTTGCTACCCACTCTTTCAAAACGTTCGTATCGTTACTTACCAAAATTAGTATATCACAAGGAAAAATAGGTTGCAAGTTAGAACAAAGATAGCTGATTTTGTTCTGCCATTCCTTCTAAGCAGCCATGGTTATCCAAGTATTCCAATACAGTTTTAGAGATTTTACTTCTTTCTCGTAAGTCTTCTTTTGACAAAAATTCTCCTTCTTCTCTTGCTTTTACAATGTTTATTGCAGCATTCGTTCCCAAACCGTCTACAGCATTAAACGGTGGAATAAGAGAATCCCCAGCGACAATAAATTCTGTTGCACTAGATTTGTATAAATCCACTTTTTTAAAAGAATAACCTCGTTCACACATTTCTAGAGCAAGCTCTAAAACTGTAAGTAAACTTTTCTCTTTTGGAGAAGCTTCATTTCCTTTAACAGTAATGGTTTCCATTCGTTTTCTAATTGCATTAGAACCTTTAATCATGGTATCGAGTTCAAAGTCATCTGCTCGAACAGTGAAGTATGCTGCATAAAAGAATATAGGATGATGTACTTTAAAATAAGCTATTCTTACAGCCATTAATACATAAGCAGCAGCATGGGCTTTGGGGAACATGTATTTAATCTTTTTACATGATTCAATATACCAATCTGGGACATCATGCTTTTTCATTTCTGTAATCCACTCATCCTTTAGCCCTTTCCCTTTACGAACAAACTCCATAATTTGGAAAGCTAAAGAGGCATCTAGCCCTTTATGCATAAGATAAACCATAATATCGTCACGACAACCGATAACATCCGGTAGTTCACATATACCGTCATTAATTAATTCCTGTGCATTACCTAACCAAACGTCCGTACCGTGTGACAATCCTGAGATAATAACAAGTTCTGCAAACGTGTTTGGTTTTGTATCTTCCAACATTTGACGAACAAACTTCGTCCCAAATTCTGGCACACCTAATGTACCAGTTTTACAGTTAATTTGTTCAGGCGTTACTCCAAGCGCTTCGGGGCCAGAAAAAATAGTCATTACATCTGGATCGTCGGTAGGAATGGTTTTAGGGTCAATCCCACTTAAATCTTGTAGCATACGAATAACCGTTGGATCATCATGTCCAAGTATATCCAATTTCAATAAATTATCATGAATGGAATGGAAATCAAAATGCGTCGTCCTCCATTCACTACTTCTGTCATCAGCCGGATACTGAATAGGAGTGAAATCAAAAATTTCTTTGTCGTCAGGAACAACAATAATACCTCCTGGATGCTGACCTGTAGTTCGCTTCACCCCAGTACATCCTTTTACTAGTCGATCAACTTCTGCATTTTTATAAACGAGTTGTTTATCAGAAGCATACCCTTTCACATAGCCATAGGCTGTCTTCTCAGCAATAGTACCAATTGTTCCAGCACGATATACATTGTCGATCCCAAACAATTCTTTCGTATAGTTATGCGCCCTTGGTTGATAAGAACCTGAGAAGTTCAAATCAATATCTGGTACTTTATCACCTTTAAAGCCTAAAAATGTTTCAAATGGGATATCTTGACCATCTTTTGTTAAGCTTGTCCCACATGTTGGACAATGCTTATCTGGTAAATCAAATCCACTTCCAACTGAACCATCCGTAATAAACTCATGATAATGGCAAGACAAACATACATAATGTGGTGGTAAAGGATTTACTTCTGTAATTTCTGTCATCGTTGCAACAAAGGATGAACCTACTGAACCACGAGAACCTACTAAATAACCATCGTCTAGTGATTTTTTAACTAGTTTTTGTGAAATGAGATAAATAACACTAAACCCATGACCAATAATACTTTTTAATTCTTTCTCTAAACGTTCTGTGACAATCTTTGGAATCGGCTCACCATAAATTTTCTTTGCCCTTGTATAACAAAGGTCACGTATTTCTTGATCCGCCCCTTCTATCGTCGGTGTGAACAAGCCGTCTTTTACTGGTGCGATTTCTTCAATTTCATCTGCAATGGCTTGTGTATTCGTAACGACAATTTCCGTTGCTTTCTTTTCACCTAAAAAGTAGAAGGATTCTAACATTTCATTCGTCGTTCGAAATGGGGTTTGTGATAATGTGACTCGGTTTAATGGATTTCCTGCTTGGGAAGCAATGAGAATCTGTCTGTAAATCTGATCCTGCTCGTCTAAATAATGGACATTTCCCGTCGCAACAACCTTTTTGTCCACACGTTCACCTAACTGGACAATTTTTTTTATGATATCCAATAGTTGTGCTTCATTTTGCACTAAATCTTTTTCAATTAAATGCATGTAATTTGCAGGTGGTTGCACTTCTATATAATCATAAAATTGAGCTACTTTTTCTGCCTCTTCTGCTGATTTTTGCATCATCGTCTCAAAAACTTCTCCTTGATCACAAGCAGAGCCTATTAAAATGCCTTGACGGTATTTCTGTAATAAGGAACGTGGCAATCTTGGAACACGATAAAAATAATCAATATGGGCATGAGAAACAAGTTTATATAAGTTCTTTAATCCTTCTTCTGTCTGCGCAATTAACGTACAATGAAAAGGTCTTGAACGTTGATATGCATTACCTTCTCCCATATGTTTATTCAGCTGGTTATGGTTGATTATGTCTTTCTCTAATAGAGCTTGAACGAGTTTCCATAATAAATAGCCGGTTGCTTCCGCGTCATAAATCGCCCTGTGATGCTGCGTTAATTCAATATCCAGAAATTTACACAATGTATTCAATCGGTGATTTTTTAAATGTGGGAATAAAAATCTTGCTAATTCCAACGTATCAATAACAGCATTTGTAGCTTTTGGAAAATCAATTTTCTTAAAACCTTGATTTAAAAATCCCATATCAAAACTCGCATTATGGGCTACTAAAATATCATCTGCCATCCACTTGCGAAAATCTGCTAATACTTCGTCAACTTCTGGTGCATGCTCTACCATTTCATCCGTAATACCTGTAAGATCAATGGTTGTCTGCGATAAAGGATGGTGAGGATTTGCAAAAGATTCAAACCGATCCACAATTTCTCCTTGATGAATTTTCACAGCAGCTAATTCAATAATGGTGTCGTATACAGCTGATAAGCCTGTAGTCTCCACATCAAATACAACGTATGTAGCTGTAGCTAAATCTACATCTTGTTCATTATAAGCAATAGGAACACCGTCATCGACTAAATTCGCCTCTACACCATAAAGCACTTTTATACCATGCTTTTTTCCTGCGTTATAGGCATCAGGAAAACCTTGTACGCCTGCATGATCAGTAATAGCAATAGCTTTATGTCCCCATTTTGCTGCTTGAGCAACTAAATTTGCTGGTGAGACTACTGCATCCATTTGACTCATTGTCGTATGGGCATGTAATTCAACCCTTTTATCTTCATCCGGTGCCGCATCTTTCCTAGGCTCTACTTTTATTTCGTGTATGTCATTAGCCATCATTGCCAGTTCATTTGTATACATATCTGTTTGAATACTTCCCCGAGCTTTAATCCACATACCCTCTTTTACTGACTGAAATTTTTCAGCGTCTTCATCGCCTTTTGAAAACATTTTAATTTGTAATGAATCCGTATAATCCGTTGCTTTAATGATAAGCAAACTGCGACCGGAACGCAGTTTACGAATATCTACAGCGAAAATATAACCTTGAACCGTTATTCGACGCTCTTCTTCTAAAATTTCTTCCATATGAACAGGATCATCTTGAATCTTATAACCGAGCATCACAGGTTTATTTTCAGGCTGCAGTTTTGCGTGATCACGTTTGGTTTTCTCTTGCACGGTACGTTGAACAAGTTGCTGATCTTCTGCAGCTTTTTGTTCTTTAAACTGCTGAATAGCTTCTAATTTAGCTTTCACTTCTATTTGCAACTGAAAAACCGGTAAACCTGATTGCAAACAGAAAGATTTAAATGGCTCCTCGAGTCTTTTTTTCACAGCTTTGCTTTCTGCTTCATTTCTGGCGGTTAACATAATATTATTACCGTTAACTTTCGGTGTTTGTGATTGCACCATATCTTTATAGGCAGGTGACAATTGTGAAAGAGACTGAATAAAATTTCGCCAATATTTTAACGTCATTTGCTCATCGCAAGCTTTATTTGCCGTCTCAATGGTTAATTCGATCGTAGCAATTTGCGCAAAACTTGTTTGTAGTCGGTGTTTAAATACTTGATATACTTCGCAAGGCAATATTTGATTCGTATAAATATGAAAATGCCACGTCTTCGATTGCTTAAAAATTTCTAGCTTTTTTAAATAACTATCAGCAAAATAAGGCAATTGTTCTTCGGAAATTTCCAGTTGCTTTAACAGTACATCCATTTTCTTCTTTTTCGATATATCCATTGCTATCCTCCTGTCCCATTTCTAAATAGAAAGCTGTAAAACCCCTGTCACTCTTATGGACAAGGGTTTTTGTAAATACATCTCTTTCCAATTAAAGAAATAAACGTTGAATATCGTTCCATGTCACAACAATCATGAGTAACATGAGCAGTGCGAAACCTATAAAGTGGAACAAACCTTCTTTTTCTGGAGAAACCGGTTTTCCACGTATCGCTTCAATCCCAACAAACAACAATCTTCCTCCATCCAATGCTGGAAGTGGGACAAGATTGACAATCCCCAAGTTAATACTTAACATGGCCGTCCATAACAGGAAGTTTGTAAAACCAGTTTGTACAATTTGGTCTGTGGCATCATATATTCCGACTGGTCCTGATAAAGCATCAATGGACAATTGTCCCGTAATTAACATCCCTAAGTTTGTTAAAATGAGCTTCGATGTTTCATACGTCTGTGAAATGCCATATGGAATAGTACCTAAAATTGATTTTTCAAACGCTTGATATACACCAATTTGGCCAAATGATTCTTCCCCTTCAACACCTTCTGCTTCATTTGGAACTACCGTTAAAGCAATTTCTTCTCCATCGCGCAACACGGTCACATTGAGCTCTTCACTCGGGCTACTTCTTACGATCGTGTGAAATTCTTCCCAGGTAGAAATAGAGTCTTTCTCAATTTGGATTATTTCATCCCCCTCTTTTATACCTGCTTCAGCTGCCGGGCTATCAGCTATAACTTCTCCCATTTGTGCTTCTTCTACAGGCACACCTTGGATAATCCCAAGGATTAAGAAGATAAAAATAGCCAACACAAAGTTCATCATTGGCCCTGCAAATAATTGCATGGCTCGCTGTGTTACTGTTTTGGAAGCGAACTGCCTATCATAAGGAGCAATTTGTGTTTCTCTTTCGTCCATAACGAAGAAAGCTTTCGGGTCAACATCAAAAACAAGTTTTTCCTCTTCACCGACTTCATATCCTTTTATTTGCAATGCATGATCTAAATCCGCTTCTTCAATTTCAATAATACGGGCATTTGGATGTTTGGTTTTGTGATTTACAATAATTTTATTTACTTTTCCAAACTCATTAAATTCTAACCCTACATGATGACCAGGTTTTAAATCAATGATCTCTGGGTCTTCTCCGGCAACTCGCACGTAGCCACCAATTGGAAGGAGCCGGATGGTATAAACAGTTTCGTTCCTTGTAAATGCAAACACTTTTGGGCCAAAACCAATGGCAAACTCACGCGCTAACATGCCAGCTCGTTTAGCAAAAATTAAATGCCCCCATTCATGAATGAATACAAGGAGACCAAACATTAGAATAAACGCAATGACTGTATTCAAATAAAAGCACCTTCCTTTAAAAGTATCGGTTAATCATTCAATGCATCATTGATAAGTAAAATTGGTTTCAATGAATGGATGTAATCCTTATCTTTCCTATGAAGTCTATTAATTAAAAAAACCAACAAGATGTAATATTGGTAAAACAAATAATAAGCTGTCAAAGCGATCTAGAATACCGCCATGACCTGGAAGTACATTTCCTGAATCTTTCACCCCAAAGTGACGTTTGAACGCAGATTCAACCAAATCGCCAATTTGTCCAAATACAGATGCAATAATTGCTACCCCAATCATGCCAACTAAGCTATCTCCAATAGGATGAACAATTTGAAAGATAATACTTACAATAATCGCTAACAAAATACCGCCTAAAGCACCTTCTATTGTCTTATTTGGGCTGATTTTAGGCCATAGTTTATGCTTCCCAAAAGCTCGCCCTACAAAATAGGCTCCTGTATCTGTGGACCAAATAAGAAGAAATATGTAGAGGATCGTTGCTAATCCGCCTCCACCTTCTCCCCCCCTAGCTAAAAGCAAATAATAGAACCCCATCCCGACATAAATCGCTGAAATAAGAACAACGCCCGCATGGTCAAAGGTAAATTTATTTTTAACTAATACAGTATAGGACAATAGTAACAGGACAATAAGCATTAAAATTTCTGATTTCGTCAGCCACATAAACGGGATAGCATCCATATGTTCTGCCTGCAAAAGTACCCATAACAGCCCAATACCTAAAATGGAGGGGATGGAGTATTTAGCTATATTCCCCATCCTTAATAATTCTAAAAAACCAATTGTTGCCATTGCATACACTAAAATCTCAAATGGAAGGCCACCAATGATAACAAAGGGAACAAATATGATTAATGCAATGATGGCTGTAATAATCCGTTGCTTCATATACTACCTCACCTTAAATACCGCCATAACGACGCTGGCGTTGCTGATATTCTTCAATTGCTTGTTTAAATACTGCTTCATCAAAATCAGGCCAAAGAACTTCTGTAAACCAAAATTCAGTGTAAGCAAGTTGCCATAATAAAAAATTACTTAACCGTTGCTCGCCACTTGTTCGTATTAGTAAATCTGGATCGCTAAGTTCTTTTGTATATAAATATTTATCGAAGACTTCTTCGCTTATAGCTTCCAGATGAAGCTTTTCATTTTGCACATCTGTCACTACGTGTTTCATTGCTTGTATAATTTCATACCTACTACCATAGTTTAAAGCAAAATTTAATAATAATCCATCATTATTCTTTGTTTTATCCATCGCATACTGAACCGCTTCTTTTGTATGCTCTGGTAAAGCTTCAAATTCCCCAATGGTTTGAATTCGAACATTTCTTTCCATTAATTCAGGTAAGTGAATATGTAAAAATTCCTTAGGAAGCTTCATTAAAAAGTCAATTTCTTTTTGCGGTCGTTTCCAATTTTCTGTTGAAAATGCATATAAAGTTAAAATGTTAACATTACTCTTATGCGCTGCACGAACGGTCTTTACTACGGAGTCCACCCCTTCTTTATGACCCGCAATACGTGGTAATGACCTTTTTTTAGCCCATCTTCCATTTCCGTCCATAATAATTGCAACATGGTTTGGGATATTCTCTGTATTCTTTAATGGTTCTATTTCTTTTGTTTTCTTTTTTGTAAAGGGAAGTCTAATTGACATAGTTTGTCCTCCGAATATGTGTCAACGTTTCTAGTTCTCTATCTGCACCTATTTTATGACGTGCAAATAGATTATATGATATATGAATCATCATTATATCATGTAAACCAAGTTTTATTATACCGATTTTTTCTAAAATACAAAAGCCCCCTTTAAAAAAGAGGGCGATTTTCTGCTTATTTTAGTTGGAATAGCATTAAACTTCCATAATTTCTTTTTCTTTTTCTTTCGCTAGTTGGTCAATTTTCGCTATATATTTATCTGTTACTTTTTGTACATCGTCTTGTAAAGCCCGTACATCGTCTTCTGAAATACTGTCTTCTTTTTTCAATTGATCATTTGCTTCACGTCGTATGTTTCTTACTTGAACACGTGATTCTTCGGCATATTTACCTACTACTTTAACTAAATCTTTACGACGTTCTTCTGTTAATGCTGGGATATTAATCCGAATTACATTACCATCACTAGAAGGTGAAAGACCTAGATCTGCTTTTTGAATCCCTTTTTCCACGTCAGAAATAGCTGATTTATCATATGGTGTAACAACAAGTAGTCTTGCTTCTGGTGCGGAGACCGAAGCAATTTGGTTTAATGGCGTACTCATTCCATAGTATTCCACAAAAACACTGTCTAATAAACTTGGATTTGCCCTTCCAGCTCTAACAGTAGCCAGATTTTTAGAGAAAGCTTGTACAGCTTGTTCCATTTTTTCATTCGTTTGTTTCAATATACCATCAGACATGTTATTTCCCCCTTATTGTAGTTCCAATTACTTCACCTTGAACGACCCGTTTAATATTGCCTTCTTCCATTATAGAAAACACAACTAAAGGAATATCGTTATCCATACATAAAGTTGAAGCTGTTGAGTCCATAACTCCAAGTCCTGCATTGAGCATTTCCATATAAGAAAGGTTCTCATACTTCTCTGCATTTTCATTCAATTTAGGATCCGCTGTATAAACGCCATCCACATTATTTTTTGCCATCAAAATGACTTCTGCTTCAATTTCAGCTGCGCGTAATGCTGCAGTTGTATCCGTTGAGAAGAAAGGATTTCCTGTACCAGCAGCAAAAATGACAACACGCTTTTTCTCCAAATGGCGAATTGCTTTCCTTCTTATGTACGGCTCAGCCACTTGTCTCATTTCTATTGATGTTTGTACTCTTGTAGGTATACCGATGTTTTCCAGTCCATCTTGAAGTGCTAAAGCATTCATAATGGTTGCTAGCATCCCCATATAGTCAGCATTGGCACGATCCATACCCATTTCACTGCCTACTTTGCCGCGCCATATATTTCCTCCGCCAACGACAATCGCAATTTCTACATCTAATTCAGCAACTTCTTTTACTTGATCAGCGATAGACTGAATAATTTTAGGCTCAATGCCATATCCAAGTTCGCCACTTAATGCTTCTCCACTTAGTTTAAGCACGATTCTACGGTAACGAGCTGTTGTCATAATAACCTCCATAGAAAATAAAATAGTTTGTTGTAATAAGCATTCTTAAGTTATATGGAGAAATAGGGAACAATTGCTTGCTCCCTATCAACCAAGTTATTTTTTGATTTGACTCATCACTTCGTCTGCAAAGTTCTCTTCACGTTTTTCCATTCCTTCGCCTACTTCATAACGTGCAAAAGTTTTCACAGTTGCTCCTTTATCCGCAACGAACTTTTTCACTTTTTGGTCTGGGTCTTTTACAAAACTTTGCTCTAACAAACAAATTTCTTCAAAAAACTTGCCAAGACGACCTTCTACCATTTTTTCAACAATATGTTCTGGTTTACCTTCATTTAAAGCTTGGGCTTTTAATACTTCACGCTCATGGTTTACTTCTTCTTCTGCAACATCATCACGAGAAATATAACGTGGATTTACAGCTGCAATATGCATCGCTACATCTTTAGCAACATCTTTATCTGTAGTTCCTTCTAACAAGGTAAGCACACCGATACGTCCACCCATGTGCAAATACTCACCAAACGCATCGTTATCCGTTTTCGTTACAATTGTAAAACGACGAAGGGATAATTTTTCACCAATTTTTGCAACAGCAGCTTTAATATGGTTTTCAACTGTTTCTCCAGTCGCTTCCATCGTTTGCTGTAGTGCTTCCTCTACTGTCTCTGGCTGGTGTTTTAACAAATGAGTTGCTAATGTAGATAATAGGTCTTTAAACTGGTCATTTTTTGTTACGAAATCTGTTTCACAGTTTACTTCTAGTAAAACAGCTGTATTACCATCTACTTGAATGTACGCAGACCCTTCAGCAGCAATACGGTCAGCTTTCTTTGCAGCTTTAGACAGACCTTTCTCACGTAAGAAATCAACAGCAGCCTCTAAATTGCCATCTGTTTCCTGAAGTGCTTTTTTACAATCCATCATTCCTGCACCAGTTTTTTCACGTAATTCTTTAACCATTTTTGCAGTGATTGCCATTTGAAATCCTCCTTAAAATCATCGACTAATTCATATTTTCTTTTAAAAAAGGTGATAAAAGGCTCACATCCTCTTATCACCCTCACCTTTTCCTTCTTTACTCTTGTTCTGTTTCCTTTGCTTCTTCAGACGCTTGCTCTGATTCTGGAGCTTCATTCATTTCTTCGCCTTGTTTCACTTCTAAAATAGCATCTGCCATTTTGGAAGTCAAAAGTTTCACGGCACGAATCGCATCATCATTAGCAGGGATTACATAATCAATTTCATCTGGATCACAGTTTGTGTCCACAATTCCGATAATCGGAATATTTAATTTATGAGCTTCAGCAATAGCAATTCGCTCTTTACGTGGGTCAATTACAAACAACGCATCTGGAAGTTTATCCATTTCTTTAATTCCACCAAGGAACTTCACTAAGCGATCTTTTTCTTTTAGAAGATCAACAACTTCTTTCTTTGGTAGCACTTCAAAAGTTCCATCTTCTTCCATGCGCTCAATGTCTTTCAAACGGTTAATGCGTTTACGAATGGTTTGAAAATTAGTAAGTGTTCCACCTAACCAACGTTGGTTAACATAGTACATACCTGAACGAATGGCTTCGTCACGTACAGATTCCTGAGCTTGTTTTTTCGTACCAACGAATAAAACGGTTCCTCCGTCGGCAACAAGTTGCTTGACATAATTATACGCTTCATCAACCTTTTTCACCGTTTTTTGTAGATCGATGATGTAAATACCGTTACGTTCTGTAAAGATGTATTTTTTCATCTTTGGGTTCCAGCGACGAGTTTGGTGACCAAAATGTACACCAGCTTCGAGTAGCTGTTTCATTGAAATAGCTGACATTAAAAATTCCTCCTAATTGGTTTTTTCCTCCGTAATAGATCCTTTTTGTAAATAGACCAATTATTTTGGCACCTTATTTACAAATCCCTACACGTGTGTAATCGACATACTAGCACTTTTTAGTGCACAACATTATCTTCACACCACAAGATAATATATCATAAGAAGGAAGAGGATTCAAGTATTTTTATCGTGCATAAGAAAATGGTTTTAACAGTTCTATATTTATGATATTAAAATAAGCAGTATTATTACACTCTTTACAGACTAGTGCGGTACAGGTATGAGCTTAATCCACAAAGTAGGAATGCTTATACTGAATAAATGATTCAATGAGTTTATTCTTCTTTTTACAGAATAGGAAAACGAAAAAATGTATGTGCAAACCATGCTACCAAATATGGAAGATTTCATGAGTATTGCGGGATTATTACCAACAGAGGAATGCTTATTCGATGCACTCCTCTACATTAAACCTCAACATGATGCTATATTGGATAAATAAAACAATCGAGTTGAAAGCTATTTCGATGAATTAATCTTTGAATTCTGCTGAAACTTAATCGTTAATGCTACTTCTGTTTTTCCACAATTTAATTGTTGAGCGATTTCTGAAGCTGTGTGCCCTTGACTATGTAATTGTAATATTTTCGCTTGTAGCGAAGTTGTCATCTCGTCTTGCTGTTCATTATTGTATGGAACGTCTTTTTCCTCTTTTTTCACTAGTTGTATTTGATCCGTTTCCACATTTTCTCGTTTGTTTAATGTAATCAACTGCTGTTGTAAACGTATGTTCTCCTGTTTTATTTCATCAATATATGCTGCTAGCAAAGCGTCAATTTCAGAAGTATCCAATTGTTGATTTGTATTCATTCGTTTATACAATTGAAAAATAACTGTGAAGGCAACCATATGTAATAGAAAACTGACCAAAATTAATATAGATGTCACCAATTGTTTACCTCCATTCTATCCGTTCACATCAATTTCTGTTCCCAAAAAAGGATGTTCATTTATGCTGACCTGTTGTTCCTTTTTATTTACCTTCCGTTCCTTCATAGTTGTCGTTTGTTGATCGCTCTTTACTGAGTCTGATTGATCCGTGCGACGTACCTGTTTCCTTTTTCGCTGTTCTTCCATTAATTGCTGCCGCGAAAGAGAAGCTTGATAAAGTTGGCTTTGGTGAAGAAGTTGTTGTTGCATTTTACTTGCATCTAGAGAACGAGGAATAGCTACTTGCAATTCAATGGATTTCCATCCCATGTTATATCACTCCACGTCATATATACATATATCCATAGAAGCCCCATTTGTGCCTCAACTTTTAATAACCAACCATGTATTTATTTGAATATGGTGCATTTCTAGGTGAAGCGCTGAGAGTCAGGTTAAAGGAGAAGTAACAATTTCATTGTCTACTAGCTGCACTTTAACACCTTGATAATTCCCATTACTAATGCGGTAATATTTTCCAAATGCCACAACGACATTTGCATGTAGATAGTTGCGGACTACCAATGTCGCATCTTCCACGTTTCCAAGATTTGTTGTCAATTGATTTAATAAGCGGTTTACCTCTGCTAAACGTTCTTTTGTTTTTTGTAACGAGTGCTTATATCGAAGCAGCGTAATTTTTAGTTTAGAATCATTTTCTATTTGCTGTCCATTTAATTTTTTTTCTAGTAGAGCTAGCTTAGAAAGCGTGGCCTCCAGTTTTTTCTTTTCGTCTAATAAATCTCTCTTTTCCTTCTCCGTTTTTTGATCTAGCCCAAACATAACTTCTGTTTTCACACCTACACGATTTCCTACATCTTTTGCTTCTATCCTCTTTCCAACTGATAATGTACCACCAATAATATTTCCTCTATGACAGATAACACGCTCACGTACTTTACACTGGCTATGAAAAATAGAATTTTCTACAAATAAGTCCTTCCCAGCAATAATATTGCCTTGGTTCACATAACCAACATGTATATTTTCGTCTGCTTGAATCGTTCCTGCCCCTTGCCCTGCGACTCCTTCTGCTACATAGATCGAACCACCAGCAAGTACTGTAGCAGCTTCCACCATCCCAAATATTTTGACATCTCCTTTTGCTGTAACTGTATAACCAGCAGGAACATCACCACGAATAATAATAGTGCCGATAAAATCTATATTGCCCGTTTTCATAGATAATGTTTGATTTACTTCATATACCGGTTGGACTTGAATATACTTTCCGCGCCAGCTCAACTGCCCATCTGTAGTAGCATAAAAACTTTGGTCAGCTTCCCGATAAACAACGTTCTTGCCTGCTTTTACAAGAACTTTTTTGCCAGGGTATGATGGAATAATCGCTCCGCATACGTCAAAACCCGCTTCACCATCGGTCGGTGCAATAAGGGTTGCGATTTTTTCCCCTTTTTTCACCGATGGTATTTGCATAATGTCTCGAAAATCCTGCTTTTTTTCCCAAGCATTATCAGGATTAAAGTCAGAGATATATTGTATTTGACCATCTTTGCCATGGACTGGTTTTTTTCCTTTAGCAATTGTAATTGGATAAGTAACATTTGATGTATCGTTGACGATCGAAAAAATCGCTTCTTCCAAAATTCCATTCGTAACGTTATTTTTTTGTAGAAATGCAATCACATCTGATTTCGTCATTTGTAGTGTTGTAAAATCTTCTTCCTGTTCGCTTACGTCTATTTCTGCTAACATTTTATTTTGGGAGACGTTAACTTTAAATATATTTTCTAATAATTTCATTCCCGCACCCTCCCTAGTAAATAATTTTTAAATTATAGAAAAAGGTTATGCACATCCGTCACTTTCTTTTTGTATCTCGCCTTGTTAGTGTATGCGCATGTCAGACTCCATTTTATTTTATAAAGAAAAGTAGTTAAAAAGTTATACTTCATGCAAACAAACTAAGATATAGCTTGCAGTTTCTTTAAGATCGTGTGCAACTTAGTAATCGATTTCTTATGAATTTGTGATATTCGAGACGTCGTCAACCCTAACACTTCTCCTATTTCAGTTAATGTTAATTCCTCTTGATAAAATAAACTGATTACTAATTGCTCATTCTCATTTAAATTTTTCATACTAGCTTTTAATTCTTGTTTTAGTTCGTTTTTTACAACTTGATTTTCTGGAGAGACCGATTTAGTATCCGGAATGGAATAACCTATTCCTTCTTTAAGCTTTAGTTTCGGATCAGTAGGCTTTTCTTCAATGGAAAGAATATTAGCGAATAAAGAATCGTACATCGCAGTTTCCACTTCTTTAACCGTCATACCAGTATGCTTTGCAATTTCTTCCGTACTTGGTATTCTTTGATATTGTTGTTCTAATTGATTTGTTACGTGCTCAATCTTTTTTGTTTTTTCTCGTAAAGAACGGGGAAGCCAATCTTCTTTTCGAAGCCCATCAATAATCGCTCCTTTAATACGAAACGAAGCGTACGTATCGAATTTTAGTTGACGAGTGCGGTCAAACTTTTTTAATGCATCGTAAAGACCCATTAGTCCAAAACTTTTCACATCATCTTTCATTACATTATTTGGCAAATGGCTGGCGATTCTCTCCACATGAAAGTTAACCAAATACATATAATTTTCGATTAGTTCATTTGCTGCCTCCATGCAATGGTTATTAAGCCAATCATCCCAAAGCTTCTGCTCATGCGGAGATGAAGTTGCTTTCATCTTTATCACTCCTTCTTACCATAGCTTCATCCGTCCTGTTACTATGCGATAATAAACGGACACTCCTATTGCCTTAAGTTAAAAGTCCATCCATCAAGATGGCTTTTTGCTTTTTAGTAACTTTTATTGAACAAGCTACACTCTCCTTAAATATAAGCTCAAGTTTCTTAAAATAAGAAGTTCGTTTTTGCGACACAGCGTTTCTACTTTGGTTAGCTAGTATCATTTCTATAAATTATTCAGTCCATTATTTTTCAATGGTTCTAAATTTAAATAAATGTTTCACCTTTATTTACCGTTCGCACTTTCAAGAGACTTGTCTGTATATCAAATTCTATTGTCCGTCCAGCGTTACCACCTGTGTCAGATGCAAGAACAGGGATGGAAAGATGCTTCAGTTTCTCCAAAACAGATTCTACATTTCTTGGACCAATTCGCATCATATCCGATCCCGATGAAAATTGAAACATTTGTGCCCCTCCAGCTACTTTAGCTTTTAATAGATTACTTCTTGCTCCAAGACTAGATAATTGCTCCACCAAAAGTGGTATTGCTGTATCGGCATATTTATAGTGATTAAATTTGTTTTGTCTAGCTAATTTCGAATCTGGTAATAGAACATGTGCTAGCCCAGCTACTTTTTTTCTTTCATCATAGATAACAACACCTACACAGGATCCTAGACCAGATGTTCGAATCTTATTAGGAGCTTTGGTTACCTTCAAATCTGCTATCCCGACTTTTACAACATGAGAGGAAGAAATTAGTTTAGACATCGTTCGTAACTCCTAATGCTTTAAACAGTTTTGAAAATGAATCAGGGTCAGGAATAAATAAAAAATTTCCTTTAATTTGGCTTACTTGATAAGATGAACTGATTTTTGCATCAATAATTAAGGCATAGTCTGCTACTTGCGATACTTCAAGCAGTCCCACGGTCAATATTGCACCAGCCATATCAATACTTAAATAAGGTACAGAAGGCTGCATAGTAATATTGGTAAAGTCACCTAAGGCTGATAAATAAGCACCTGTTACGATATTACCTGCTTCTTGAATGACGGAAATGGCTAGCTCATCATTAACATCTAAACGTAATGCATCGTTATTCGTAATTTCCTTAATTAAAGCTTCTGCCTCTTCTATAGAAAAGATGAAATATACAGTACCAGGGGCATCTCCTTGAATGCGAAATAACAAGGCGACAACAACAGACTCTGGGCCACCAATGCGTTCCATCATCTCGTCAAAACTAACAATGTTCACAGTAGGCACATCCATGTCTATTTTTCGATTTACTAATTTAGACATGGATGTTGCAGCATTTCCAGCACCAATATTTCCTATTTCCCGTAGCGCATCTTTTTGCATTTGCGTTAACTTTGTTAGATCCATGAGCTTGGCCTTACCCTTCCACTGACTTTAATTCTTCTATCTCTTCTTCTGTTAATACTTTTTGCATATTTAATAGAATAAGTAAGCGGTTTTCGAGCTTTGCTACCCCTTCAATATATTTCGTATCAACAGTTCCTATCACTTCAGGAGTAGGCTCTATTTCAGATTCTGGGATATCAATAACATCATTAGCAGCGTCTACCACTAAGCCAACTTCCATATTTTCCAAAATAACAATAATAATACGATTTGAATCGCTGTAAGGTGTTTCTTCCATACCAAAACGTAATCGTAGATCAATAACCGGAGTTACAACTCCTCTTAAATTAATGACCCCTTTTACAAAATCAGCTGTTTGAGGAACTCTTGTAATTGGCATTAGCCTTTCAATTGAGCTTACCTGCTGTACAGAAACTGCATATTCTTCCTCACCAAGTTGAAATACAATGACCTTTCTATTTCCAGACATATTGTTTTCCATCTACTATCCCTCCATTTTTATTTTACTAGCGCATTACTATCAATAATCAAGGCTACTTCTCCATCACCGAGGATGGTAGCCCCAGAAATAGCGAAAGTGTTCGTTAAATAATTGCCTAGCGATTTTAAGACGACTTCCTGTTGACCAATAAATGAATCTACGACAAGTCCTACCATTTTATTACCTTTCTTGACAATGACAATGGATAAGTATGAATCTTTATTTGCTTCTATCGTTTGCTTCACGTTAAATATGTCATTTAAAAATGCTAATGGCACCACTTTGCCACGAAAATCAATTACTTTTGTATGATGTGCATGCATGACATCATCTTTATGGACAATTGCTGTTTCTATAATCGATGATAGTGGGATGGCATATTTTTCTTTCTGTAGCTCAATTAGAAGGACAGAAATAATGGATAATGTAAGCGGCAATTGAATAGAAAAGACTGTTCCTTGCCCCTCTTTAGAATCAATTGCTATTTTTCCACCTAAAGATTCAATTGTATTTTTAACAACATCTAAACCAACACCTCGGCCAGAAATATCTGATACTTGATCAGCAGTTGAAAAACCACTGGACATAATTAATTCAAATACTTGCTGATCGGATAAAAGTTCCGCTTGTGATTCAGATAAAACTCCTTTTGAAATTGCTTTCTTTATCACTTTATCCTTGTGAATGCCTGCACCATCGTCCACAATTTCGATAAACACATGGTTACCACTATGGTAAGCTTCAAGCTTTAATGTGCCATATTCAGGTTTCCCTTTATTTATTCTTTCTTCTTTTGATTCAATACCGTGATCAATTGCATTACGAATGAGATGAACTAATGGGTCACCAATTTCATCAATTACCGTTCGATCTAATTCTGTATCAGCGCCAATAACTTCCACTTCAACTTGTTTATTTAACTCCCGAGCAACTTGTCGTATCATCCGCGGAAACCGATTAAACACTTGTTCAATTGGCACCATGCGCATCGTCAAAATGATGGACTGAAGATCATTAGAAACACGCGACATATGTTCAACTGTATCTTGCAAATCTTTATTATCTAAGTCTGCAGCTAATTGCTCTAATCTCCCACGGTCAACAACTAATTCTTCAAATAAATTCATTAGTACGTCTAAACGATCAATATTTACGCGAATGGTTTTATTTGCTACCCCATTCGCATGTCGTTGTTTGCTTTGTTGCCCCTTAGGTTGCGGCTGCTCTTCAGATTTTTCTACACTTTTCTCTGTTTCCTGAATCTGATCAACGTTAAAAGGAACAATGTGAACTGTTTCAATTTCAGAAACCTTTTCAATATTCGTTTGTATCGTTTCTTTTTTATACTCAGAGATAAATAATACTGTAAACGTCTGATCAAATTGTTCTTCTTCCAATTCCGTTACAGACGGCTCAGATTTAACAATTTCACCAAGCTTTTCCAAAACTTCAAACACCATAAATACACGAGCGCCTTTTAATAAACAATTTTGGCTTAGAGCAATAGTAATTTCATAGTTTGTATATCCACGCTCTTTTGACTCTTGTAAAATAGTAAGCGCAAATTCGTCTACATTTTTCATTTGCATGCCATTTGATTTGGCTTGCTTTAAGGTATTTAGTGGTGCACTATCTTTAGCCAATGAGTCTCCTTGCTCTAAACATTTCAATTGTTCGACAATATCCGTTACGTCTTTGCTCCCACTACCACCAGAAGCAATATCCTCTACCATTTCATGTAAATAATCAACTGCAGAAAACAAAATATCAATCATTTCTGATTGAACGTTTAGCCGTCCTTCTTTAATGGCATCAAAAACATTTTCTAACTTATGCGTGAGATTAGCTAAATCTTGGTACCCCATCGTCGCTGACATTCCTTTTAGCGTATGGGCTGCTCGGAAAATTTCTTCAATGATTGCCCTTTCCTGCGGGTTTTTCTCTAGCGCTAGTAACTGGTTGTACAAAACTTCCAAATGTTCGTTGCTCTCATCTATAAAGACAGTTAAATATCCAGAAGTATCCAACTCTATCCCTCCAACTAAATTAATTGAGTTATTAACCTACTTACTGCATGCAATGGGACTTGCTTATTAACCAAATTGGTAGCCATTGCCGCTTTTGGCATTCCATATACAATTGCAGTTTCCTCCGATTCTGCAATAATGTATGTGTGTTTATCATATTTTTTTAAGCTTTTAATCCCATTTGCCCCGTCATTTCCCATCCCTGTTAAAATCACCGCCATCTTGTTAACTTCTTTAAGTGGCGCGAGGGATGTAAAAAGCATATCTACAGATGGTCTATGGCCACGTAATGGTTCTTCATCTGTTAGATCGATAAAAACGGAAGAACCCATCTGTTTTACTTTCATATGCCATCCACCTGGCGCAATATATACAACACCCCGTCGTAATCTCTCACCATGTGCCGCTTCCTTCACCACTATGTCAGATTTATAGTTCAGTCGCTCAGCTAGCGATTTTGTAAATCCGGCTGGCATATGCTGAACAATCAACACAGCAGCTGCCAAATCCTTTGGTAATTGTTCAATAATATGCTGAAGTGCTCTAGGACCACCTGTTGAAGCCCCAATGACTACGATTGTCTGCTTATACGTTCCTAACTCATTTACAGGATTCTCTACTATATTTTGCCTAACCCCCTCTTCTTGCTGACTTGGCAATTTAACCGAGGCAGCAGTAATCACTTTACGAATGATTTCTTGTTTCATAGTCTCAATATCAATTGAAATAGCACCAGAAGGCTTAGCAATAAAATCTACCGCTCCACTAGAAATAGCTTGAATGGTTTTAATCGTTGCATCTTCTGTTACACTGGACAACATAACAACAGGTATTGGATTTGTTTGCATGATGTTTTTCAAAGTCGTTATTCCATCCATTACTGGCATTTGTACGTCTAGTGTGATAACATCAGGTGAAAATTTGTTTATTTTATGTAGTCCATCTTCACCATTTCGAGCTGTAGCAACAACCTCTATCTGTGGGTCACTCGATAGCATATCTGTAAGAATTTTACGCATAAAAGCTGAATCATCAATGACAAGGACTCGAATTATATTCATAATCGATTACCTCTCCATCCATAATCGTTTTAATTTTTGTAGAAAACTAGAACTATTTCCTTTTTCCGCTTTATATTCATCTACTTCTGTCAAGTAAGTTCGTACTAATCTCTTGGTTGCTTTACTAATTGCTGACTTTTCTTGAAAAATAATAAACGGTGTTTGGTGAATAACAGCGGCTCTGACAGTTTGATCTTCAGGTAAAGAACCTAATACATGTATATTTATTTGTAAGAATTGTTGTATAACCTTTTGAAAACGCACAAGCATGTTATGGCCTTGCATATTGGATTGCGCACGATTCATAATGACTCGAATAGGCAACATGTTATTGTGACTTGCGATATGCTTTATCATGCTATACCCATCTGTTATAGCCGTGGGCTCAGGAGTAGTCACAAGAATGCACTCTTCTGCAGCTAAAATAAATGATAAGCTGTCATTGGTGATTCCTGCCCCCATATCAAAAAATATATAATCATAATGAATAAGCAAAGATTGATATTGCTGAAAGAAAAACTCCTTCTTCTGCGTATCTATCGCATAAATATCTGAAAACCCTGACCCTGCAGCAATATAATCTAAGTTTTCTGGACCTTGTTCAATAATTGACTGAATAGGAAGTCTACGCTGAAACATGTCAACAATTGTTCTTTCAATCTGTCTACCAAGCAATATATCAATGTTTCCCATACCTATATCCATATCCATGATTAGAATCTTTTTTCCATGCCGCAGTAAACCTAAAGCAAAATTTAAAGTGATATTAGACTTTCCTACTCCTCCCTTGCCACTAATAACCGCAATTGTTTTCGCTTGTTTGCTCTCTCGCATCGTTTCTAATTTGTTTCTAAGTCCTGTTGCTTGATCAGTTTTCATAAGCATGCTCCATTATGCTAGATGACAAAAACTCAGGTGTTGGGTGTACTAAGTCATCCGGAACATCTTGCCCATTTGTTATGTAACCGACGCCGATTGATTTTTTAAAGATTATATTTAACATGCCGCCAACTTGTCTTGTCTCATCTATTTTTGTAAAAATCACTCGAGAAATAGGTAAGGGCTCAAATTGATCATAAATGTTCAATAAGTCTTGAGATTTAGCTGTTAACGATAAAACTAAAAACATAGTAGCTTCTTTATTTATCAATACATCTTCTTGAAGTTGTTTAATATAAGCATCTTCTCGAAAATTTCTTCCTGCTGTATCGATGAATATAGTATCATATGTTGACAATTTGTGAATGGCTTTTACCATATCATCGTTGGAATAGACAACTTCAATAGGAACAGATAAGATATCAGCATATGTTTTTAATTGTTCAACAGCTGCAATTCGATACGTATCTGCTGTTATAAAGGCAACATTTTTTCCATCTTTTAATTTGCTTTCAGCTGCCAGTTTAGCAATTGTAGTGGTTTTTCCCACTCCTGTTGGTCCAACAAAATAGACAAGCTTTTGATTATAGGTTAAGCCTTGAAATGGAACTGCTTGCAGTCGTTGCGTTATTTCCTCTTCCACCTTTTTTACTATTTCTTGATAGGTTGGCTGTGACTTAGCGCTATATTTTCCCATCACTGATTCTATTAAACTTTTAGCAAGTGGTTGGTTTACTTCTTGCTCTAATAAATAATGATAAGCAGATTGATAATCAAAAGGATAAGTCAATGTATGAATAGCGGATTGGTGCAATAACTTTTTAACTTGCCTTAGTTCCTGTAGTTCAGGAGAAACAACATCTGTATTTGTATTATCCTTTCTTTCTTTTATCCTCATTTCTTGCTTCGGTGATACCTGTTTTTTAGGAGCTATTGGCTGTGGGTCTTTAACAGCTACCACTTCTATCTGTGGTTTTTTAAACAAACCTAAAAATTTGCGCTTATTCACTTGTCTCGATTGAAGGATAACAGCTTCTGCTCCCAGTTCTTTTCGTATTTGTTTCATGGCCTCAGGCATTGATCCTGCCGTATATTTTTTTACTTTCAAGCAATATTCACCACCCCAACACTTTGTACTTGTACGTCTGGCTCTAACTCGTTATAAGATAAGACAACAACTTGTGGTAAAAAACGATCCAATAATTGTTTTACATACATCCTTACAGCCGGTGAGCATAGTAATATCGCTGTTTCTTCTTGGAGTGTTAACTTTTCCACTTCTTCTTTCATATGCTCTAGTAATTGTTGCTGCAGCTCAGGCTCCATTGATAAGAAGCTTCCATGCTCTGTTTGTTGAATGCTTTCGGCAATTGCATGTTCTGCTCTAGCTGAAAGTGTCACAACTTTCAATGAACGATCTTTATCCGTATATTGCTTTGTAATTTGGTTGGATAGCGCTTGACGAACGTACTCCGTTAGCAAATCCGTATCGTTAGTTAATTTTCCAAAATCTGCTAACGTTTCAAATATGATTGGTAAATTACGAATAGATACCTTTTCCCTCAATAATTTAGCTAGCACTTTTTGTATATCTCCCACAGCTAATGGCTCAGGAGTGACTTCTTCAACTAATGTAGGGTAGCTTTCTTTGAGATGATCAACTAATTGTTTTGTTTCTTCTCTGCCTAGCAGCATATGTGCATGACGTTTAATTACTTCTGTTAAATGAGTGGATACAACAGAAGGGGGGTCCACTACTGTATATCCAGAGAGCTCAGCTTCATCTTTCCATTCCTCACTAACCCATTTTGCTGGTAATCCGAAAGCTGGTTCTGTCGTTTCCACACCTTCAATATCATCTTCATCCATATCTGGTGCCATCGCCAAGTAATGGTCGAGTAATAACTCTCCAGAGGCAACCTCTTCACCTTTTATTTTTAAACGGTACTCATTAGGCTGTAGCTGTATGTTGTCACGAATGCGAACAACTGGAATAACAATACCGAGTTCAACTGCCAGTTGCCTACGAATCATAACAATCCGATCTAGTAAATCTCCCCCCTGATTCGTATCAGCTATAGGAATAAGCGAATAACCAAACTCAAATTCTATTGGATCCATATTAATTAATTGCACAACATTTTCAGGAGCTTTCATTACGTCACTCTCTGTTTCATCAACCTCTTCATCGCTTGGTTCTGTGATATCTTCGGTTTGTTTAAGTAATAGATAACCACTTAACGCTAATAATGCCGCCAAAATCGTCGTCAAGAAAAAGTTTATCGGTGTGAAACCAAGTAAAAACACAGTACCACTAGCAATAAATAATAGCTTTGGATATTGCAATAATTGACCGGATACATCTGTACCCAAATTTCCATTCCCTGCTGTTCTGGTTACAACGATTCCAGTAGCTGTAGAAATAAGCAAAGCTGGAATTTGACTGACTAACCCATCTCCTACTGTTAAGCGCATAAACGTATTAATCGCTTCTTGAAAAGACAAATCCATTTGCACCATGCCAATAATTAAACCAAAAATAATATTAATTAAAACGATAATAATACCTGCAATGGCATCACCTTTAACAAATTTACTTGCACCATCCATGGAGCCGTGAAAATCGGCTTCTTTTTCAATTTTTTCTCGCCGCTCTTTTGCTTGTTGTTCTGAAATTAAGCCAGCATTTAAATCAGCATCTATACTCATCTGTTTTCCAGGCATCGCATCTAATGTAAAGCGCGCAGCTACTTCCGATACACGTTCAGACCCTTTCGTAATAACGAGGAATTGAATGATAACTAAAATGACAAAGACGACAAATCCAACTAACGGATTCCCCCCAATAACAAATGATCCGAATGTGGCTACAACACCACCTGCATCCGCTTCGGATAATATGGATCTAGTTGTTGAAACGTTTAATCCAAGACGAAACAGCGTCAATAGTAATAACAGAGTTGGAAATACGGAAAATTGCAACGCTTCCTGCGTATTCATAGATACTAAAATAACAATTAACGCAAGGGAGATATTGCAAAGTATCAAAATACTTAACAACCATCCTGGTAGTGGTACAATGAGCATAATAATAATTAAAATAACGCCTAAAAGAACAGATAGATCTCTTGCTTTCATGGGGGACTCTCCTTATTGCTTAAACTTTTCTCTCTAATTTATATACGTACGCCAATATTTCTGCAACCGCCTGAAAAAACGATTCTGGTATAACGTCGCCGATATCTACAACACGATATAATGAACGAGCAAGCGGCTTATTTTCAACAGTCATGACGCTATTTTCCTTAGCTACCTGTTTAATTCTTAGCGCTACCTCATCCACACCTTTAGCCAAAATGTACGGGGCAGCAGCTTTTTCTTCATCGTATTTAATGGCAATGGCTACATGCGTTGGATTTGTAATAATGACATCTGCGTTTGGAACTTCACTCATCATTCTTCTTGTAGCCATTTGCCTTTGACGCTCTTTTATCTTTGATTTAATAAGTGGGTCGCCTTCCACGTTTTTAAATTCATCTTTTACATCTTGTTTTGACATTTTCATATTTTTTTCATAGTCGTAGCGTTGATATGCATAATCGAATACAGCTAAAAACACTAGAATAATAACAGCGATAATTCCCATAACGATCGTGACTTTCCCAAAGAAACCAAGTGCTGTATCAGCATTTTTAAACGCCATCATCATCATTTCATCTTTATAAATCCAAATCACAGTAAAAGTTACTGTACCAATACTAACGATTTTTAATAGTGATTTAAGTAATTCCACAATCGCTCGCAAAGAAAAAATTCGCTTTGCCCCTTGAATAGGGTCAATCTTTTTTAAATCAAACTTCAGTGGCTCCGTTGTAAATAAAAAGCCAATTTGCAAAAAATTTGCAGCCAGTGCGCCGATAATCACAATGATCATAATTGGCGCTAACATTTTTGCTACTTCCAGTGTAGCTCCATTGAAAACTTGTGCCACAGTAGTTTCCGTTACTTGCCAATGAATAAACTCCGTAAATGTATGTTCATATAAAGATGTCATTTGATTCTTCATGGAACTTCCGAAAACATAAAGAACGATGAGCGCAAATAACAACAATATGGCTGTATTAACATCTTGACTCTTAGCAACTTTTCCTTTTTTTCTTTCATCTTGACGTTTTTTCGGGGTAGCTTTTTCCGTCTTTTCACCAGCAAAATATTGTAAGTCCAGCTTTAATGACAACTTATCCACCCCCGAATAAATATAGCAAACTGCGTATCGTAGCAAATAAAATTTCAAAAAGATCTTTTGCTAACACTACATATAAACTCATAAAAACCAATAATACGATAAAACTAACTAGTATTTTTAATGGTAAGCCAACAACAAACACATTTAATTGTGGAACGGTTCGAGCAATAATTCCTAACGCTACATCAACTAGGAAAAGGCAGCCTACAATTGGAATGGCAATTTGAAAAGCAATAAGAAACATCGCGTTAAAACTTTCGATAACATAGTGAACGATCGATTCATTTTGAAATGGGACATATTGCTCTAATGGGATAAATTGATAGCTATTTACCATTCCATCTATTAAGATATGGTGTCCATTTACCGATAGTAGAAATAGTAAAGCAAAAATATAAAAATATTGACCAGTTAGCGGGCTTTGTGCTCCCGTTTGTGGATCAATAACATTGGCAATGGCAAAACCCATTTGAAAATCAATAAAACCACCAGCGATTTGCACTGCTGACAAAATGATATATGCGATCAAACCTATAAGCAAACCAACTACAGTTTCCTTTAAGAGAAGTAAAAAATAATGTCCATCTATCGCTATCGCAGGAGCATCAACCGCATAAAACATTAAGAAAGCAAGAAAAAAGCTTAATCCTAATTTAAACGGCCTTGGAATTGTTCGATAAGAAAATAATGGCATCGTAGCAAAAAACGCTACTACACGTACTAAAATTAGTAAAAATACAGGTAAACGATTTATATCAATAACATCTAACATTTTTTATCCTACAAACTGATTCATATTTTGAAATAGATTAGAAGTGAACTCAATCATTTGTGTTAACATCCAAGGCCCAAAGAAAACTAATCCTACCAATACAGCAACAATCTTAGGAATAAATGCTAACGTTTGCTCCTGTATTTGTGTTGTTGCTTGAAAAATACTGACAAGCAGTCCTACAACTAGCGCAAGTAAAAGCAGTGGGCCAGTTACTAGTAAGATGGTAAACACGCCTTTTTCTGCTAGCGTTAAAACGAATTCACTGCTCATTTTTGTGCCCCCTATCTGGTTTAAGGAATACAGGACGGCTAACGCCCTGCACCTCCTATTTAAAAGCTGTCCAGTAATGAATGAGTAATTAAATACCAACCGTCTACCAGCACAAATAGTAATATTTTAAATGGCAATGAAATCATAACGGGAGGAAGCATCATCATCCCCATAGACATCAATACACTGGCAACAGCCATATCTATAATAAGAAAGGGAACAAAAATCATAAACCCCATTTGAAATGCTGTTTTTAATTCGCTTATAGCAAATGCGGGAACTAAGGTTGTTAACGGTATTTCCTCGACAGCATTTGGGCGCTCTAGTTCAGCGTAATTCATAAATAAGGCTAAATCTTTTTGCCGCGTATGTTCAGCCATAAATTGCTTAATTGGTGTACTTGCTTCATCGTATGCTTCATCTAATGTCATTTCCTCATCGAACAATGGCTGCAATGCATTATCATACACGTCATTAAATACAGGTGCCATAATGAAAAAAGTAAGAAACAGTGCAAGACCAATGAGTACTTGATTTGGTGGCATTTGCTGTGTCGCTAATGATGTTCGAACAAACGACAGTACAATAACAATTCTTGTAAAACTCGTCATTAAAATTAAAATACTTGGCGCCAATGTTAGAACTGTTAATAATAAAACTAACTTTATGGAAGTGGACACATTTTCAGGATCAGAACTCGAGAACATATCAATAAATTCATTCATTACGATCTTCCTTCTGTGCAAACTGCTGTATTAATTGGTTGCGATTTTGCTTTAACTTGTCCAATTCCCTTGTAAATTGCCGTTTGAAATTCGTTTGATCATTTGTTTTCATATTTTTTGATCCATGATTAAATTTTTGCAAAAACTTTGGAAGAGTAGCTGTTTCATAAGCTACACCCTCCTTTCGTAAGTCATCAATAACAGACTCATCCGTTATTTCCTGAAGCAGCTCAACATTATCTCCTACACCGATTAAATAATACTTTTTCCCTAGGCGAACAATTTGCAATGATTTATTCTGTCCTACAGATATACCTGCAATGTTCTCTAATGCTTTCGCTTGGTTAAATAATGCATTTTTTCGTTTCAAAAACAAAAGCAAGAGATAGATCAAACCGAGAATAAGCAATAAAGCAATGATTAACTTCACAAAGCTTAGCCATAGTGGATCTGCATCTGTTTCTTTATTCAATAATGCCGTCTTATCTTCATTATTTTCCTTCTCTGCTGCATTTGTTTCTGTAGATTCGCAGTCTGCTTCGTCATTGATACAATCATTAACAGATTTAGGAGCAGCCGCTACATCTAATTCCGTTACAAACAGAAATAGGAACAAGCTTAACAAACTAAATATAACCGTTAATTTCTTCACACACATTCACTCACTTTTAGCTTAAAGCTTTCTGAATTGCTTCAATAACGCGATCCGCTTGGAACGGTTTTACAATAAAATCCTTTGCTCCTGCTTGAATGGCGTCAATAACCATTGCTTGCTGTCCCATCGCGGAACACATAATGATTTTTGCTTGTGGATCAACGGCTAATATTTCGTTTAATGCCGTAATCCCATCTTTTTCTGGCATTGTAATATCCATTGTTATTAAATCAGGGTTTAATTCATTATATTTTTCAACAGCTTGTACGCCATCTTGTGCTTCACCAACAACTTCATATCCATTTTTCGTTAGAATATCCTTAATCATCATTCGCATAAACGCTGCGTCATCTACTATTAAAATACGATTGCCCATAAAGCAAAACCTCCCACTATATTTTGTTCACTTACTTCAGTTTGTTTAATCGATCGGATTGACTCAAAATGTCCGTTACACGAACACCAAAATTTTCATCAATGACAACTACTTCTCCAGTTGCAATCCGTTTTTCATTTACTAAAATATCTACCGGTTCACCTGCTAATTTATCTAACTCTACAATAGAACCTTGTGATAAATCTAAGATATCTTTAATCGTACGCTTCGTTCTACCAAGCTCCACCGTTACTTTTAAAGGAACATCCAAAAGCATATCTAAATTACGTTGTTCTGTTCGGTTTAAAGTCACGGGCTCAAATGAAGAAAATTCTGCTTGTTGCACATTAGATTGCTCCGTTGCTGGGTGATGATTCCCTATAAATTGTTTTGTATCCTTAGCATGAGAGTGATTCTTTTCGGGTTCCAAGTAATTATCATTATATTCTTTATGACTCGCTGGTTCTTCCATAACTGTCGATGCTACCTCTTCTTCGCTTGGTTCGCTAGAAACTAATTGGTCTACTAATTCTTTTGCGAAATGAATTGGCATTAATTGAAAGAGTGTAGAATCAATAAGATCACCAACTTTTAATTGGAAAGTTACTTTAACAAAAGGATCGTCTCCTAAAGTCTTTTCAGATTCTTTTTCCGGATCTTCTAAATGGATCGTCGGCGGAGAAATGTCTACACGTTTATTGAATACCGTAGACATGCTTGTAGCAGCAGCGCCCATCATCTGATTCATTGCTTCCTGCACAGCACTTAAATGAATTTCATTTAATTCTTCTGATGGGTTTCTGCCATCTCCTCCTAGCATAATATCAGATATAATAGCTGCATCTTCGGCTTTTATAACAAATACATTCTTCCCAGAAAAACCTTCTAAATAGTTTACTTGGACACTTACTGGTTCAAAGGTGAAATTTTTCAACTCCTCCTGAGCTATAACAGAAACTTCAGGTGTCGTAATTTCAACTTTTTCTTTTAATAATGTAGATAAAGTTGTAGCAGAGCTACCAAAGGATATGTTACCGATCTCTCCTAATGTGTCAATTTCCATTGTAGATAAGAAATCATTCGTAATGGAGCTAGAGTTATCATCATCTTCTGTAGAACTTACATCTAATAGTGCATCAATTTCATCTTGAGATAGCTTACCGTCATTCCCCATCTTCATTCCCCCCTTTAAAAGTATCTAATATTTGGACGGACATTCTATTTTTATATGTACCTGGTTGTACAAGAAATTTCGGCTCATCGTTTACCTCTAATATTAGTGGACTTTCAATGGATTGATCGAGTCTAATAATATCTTTTTTGCCTAATTTCAAAAACTGTTCAATGGTGATCGTTGATTCACCTAAGATTGGTTTCACCTCAACAGTTGCTTGCTGGATATTTCTAGTTATTTTTTCATATGCTTCATCATTACGTTTTTTTCCAGCCGTTTGCATCCAGTAATGAACAGACAACTTAGATATAATTGGTTCTAATACAATATGCGGAATACAAATATTAATCATGCCGCTTGCTTCTCCTATCGTAGTATTAAGCGATACAACCACGACAGTTTCATTGGGTGAAACCATTTGTAAAAATTGTGGATTTACTTCAAAGTCTTCCATAACAGGATCAATGTCTACAATGGAAGCCCAAGCTTCTTGGAGCTTCGTACTCGCCTTTTCAAACAACTGTGACATTAGAAGTGTTTCAATTTCGGTTAAATTTTCGACTTTATTAAAACTAACGCCTTGCCCACCTAAGGTTCTATCAAGCATCGCATAAGCAATGTTTGGATTAATTTCCATTACAATTCTACCTTCCAGCGGCTTAAGACTATATGTATTTAAAATCGTCATCTTAGGTACAGAACGAATAAACTCTTCATAAGGTATTTGATCCACAGATGCAACCGAGATGTTTACATATGTTCGTAGTTTAGCTGAGAAAAAAGTGGTCAATAACCGGGCATAATTTTCATGTATCCGTGAAATACTACGAATTTGATCCTTAGAAAATCGCAATGCACGTTTAAAATCATAGACAAGCACTTTTTTTTCTTGATCTTCTTTTTTTAATTCGTCCGCATCCATTTCACCTGAAGATATAGCGGATAATAATGCATCAATTTCATTCTGTGAAAGAACTTCTTCTACCAACGACCATCACCTCCAAATCGGAGTCGAAAACTTTCTTATTGTAAAATCTTACTAATTGTATAAACATCCGTTATCTTCCCTGTAGTCATGACTTCATTTAGTTTTGTTTTTACGTGTTTTTCTAAATCATTAAGCCCCGATTGGAAATCTTTTTCTTCTAAAGTAGCTAATTCTTTGATAAGAATATTTTTTATTTGAAAGTCTCGTTTCTCGATTTCCTCTTTTGCATCTTTTCCATCGGTAATAATTTGAAATTGTATTCTTACAAAACTACCATCTTTGAGATCTGTTGTAATTTCAGGTGTTTCGTATGAATATTCCTCCATTTTATCAATGGATGATGTTTTTCCACTTTGCTCATCTGAGTTAACATATTGGACAACGACGAAAGCGGAAATCCCTATAATCAGTATGACAGTTAATGACGTTAGCATCGTTTTTACTAGTTTATTCATCGCCGTTGCATACCTCCTTCTTGGTGACAACTTGAACACCAATTTGCTGATAATACGCTAAAGTTCGCTGGAGAACTTCTGAACGAGTTTCCTTTACAACAAATTTCTTTCCATTCATTAACGTAATCGTTGTATCTGGAAAATTTTGAACCTGTTCAATCATAACTGCGTTTAATGTAAATTCGTCACCGTTTAATCTTGTTAATGAAATCATGTGTAGGTGGGAGCGAAGAAACGCTCCCTTTCCTCCTTAATTTATCGTTTTAAATTTACAAGTTCTTGAAGAATTTCATCGGAAGTCGTAATAATTCTTGTGTTTGCTTGGAACCCGCGTTGCGCGGTAATCATTTCTGTAAATTCTTCCGATAAATCAACGTTAGACATTTCAAGTGCACTTGGTACAATTTTAGCAGCGCCTTCTGTTTCTGGAGCAACAATTCCGTTATAACCCGCATTTTCACTATTAAGAAATAAATTGTTACCGGCTTTTTCTAAACCTGCTGGGTTAGAAAAACTAGCGAGGGCAATTTGCCCACCATCAACTGGGTCTCCATCAGCATTAATATACGTAACTGTACCATCGGTTCCAATACTAAAACTTTCAGCGTCTTCAGGAATGGTCAAGTCCTCTCCGCCAACACTTTGCAAATAGAATCCATTTGCATCGACAATGCGATCATCATCATCTAAATAAAAGTTTCCGGCCCGTGTGTAATAGGTAGTGCCATTTCCTTCCACAATAAACATGCCATCGCCTTCTAGCATCAAATCTAACGGATTTCCAGTTGTTTGCCTAAACCCTTGAGTGTGAATATTATCGATTGATCCAAGCTGCGAACCTAAACCTACTTGAGAAGGGTTTATTCCACCACGCGTAGCCGTAGGTCCTTGAGCTCCAGAAGTTGTTTGGCTCATCATATCTTGAAATGTGACTCTTCCTTTTTTAAAACCTACTGTACTTACGTTTGCAATATTGTTCCCAATAACATCTAACTTTGTTTGAAATCCTTTCATACCAGAAATTCCTGCATACATAGAACGTAACATTGTCATTTCCCCTTTATATTAAAATTAAATATATTTTGAGCGTTTGAGGTATATTAGATTCCAACTGCGTACGTAACCGATAAAAGCTAAATGCTTATTTTCACCAGTGGCTACTTTTACTTGTCCTCTGTTTCTTCAAACGCCGGATCATTTACTTGCAAAGCTGCATCCGCGTAAATCTTCTCTCCATTTTCTAATTCTAGAATTGCCCAACCCTCATTCTGACTAACAGCGACGACCCTACTTGTTTTTATTTCCGTTTCCTTACCCGTTTCTTCATCATAACTTTGGTAAGTTACCTCTTTTCCTAACATGTGACTATATTTGATCACAGGAGAAACAAGTTGACTTTCTACTAATGTATTAATAGAATTTGACATGTTCATCATCTGCTCTAAAGAACTAAATTCTGCCATCTGTGATACAAATTGACGATCATCCATCGGATTAGTAGGATCTTGATTTTTTAATTGGGTCATTAAAATTTTCAAAAATTCATCTTTTCCTAGATTTGGGCTGGGTGTTCGCTCTTTTTGATTATGTAAATAAAGCGAAGGATCAATTTTTGCCATTATCATACACCCCTTTTATACTTGCTCGTTCATTAATAGTTCATGGAAAGTAGTCATAAATTCTTCGTTATTATCTGCAGCAGAGTCATCGTGAAATTCTTGTTGTTTCTGCTCTTGTGAATCAGAATACTGCTGCGATTCAGATCCAGTTCCCTTTTGCATTTGTTGGCTTTGCTGCAATATACCTTCTTGTTTTTCAATGGTTACTTGCTGCGGAGAAAACATATTACGGAGCTTATGTATATTAGACTCTAACATTTCCTTTGCAGCTTGCGACTGTACTAGAATACGAACTGCCATCACTCCATCTGTTTGCGTAAATCGGACTGTCATATCACCCAAGTGTTCTGGACGCAACGTTAAATGAAGCTGGTTGACACCATTTGGCATTTTCATAAATTTACTTGATTGCATAATTCGCTGTAGTTGTTGAACTAGCTCTTGACCAGTATTTCGTTGCGTTTGCTGCTCTGGTTGAAGATATATGACATGCTGTTCAAGTTTTGCCATAGGTACCGAAGTTGGGTTTATATTATTCATAGTTGTTATTGGCTCTTTAGCATAGGTTGTTGTCTGCTTAGTTTTCGACATTTCCTCCATTACTTTTGTAAGCCACTTAGCGACATCACCACTTGATATTTTAGCTTCATTATTGTAATGCTGTTTCTGAACAAACGCACTTCTTTTTTCAAATGTTGCCACTAACTGTTTCCAAATGGTTGCTTCTTTTGTATTCCCTCCTTCGTTTAAACGGATTATTGCCTTTTCCGTATTCCCTGCGGTACTTACTTGTTTACTTAACTCAGACCATTGCTGTAATAAATGAACTAACTTTGACGCTGCTTGTTGTATATTTGGTTGATTATTTTGTTGATTGTTTAGCTGGGATAGTAAAGTGCTTACCTTAGAGAAAATCGCAGTTAATTCTTTCTGTATCAATAAATTTGCTGACTGCTCATCTGTAATTGATATACTTTCGTTACCTAACAATAGTTGCTCACTTGGAAGTTGTTTTTCTATTTGTATGGCTATCTCTTTATTTAAGGATTCTTCCGGTTGTACTCTTTCATTTCCTTGTGTTTCAAACCATTTACTTACCCACTGTTGCATGAAAGGAGACATCTCCTCAGACAACCAGTTAGTTTTATCATCAGGTAATTTTTCACAAATTTGATCCATCATCTTTCCTAGTTCTTGCTTAGAGGCTAGCAATTCATAAAAAGCATGTTCCGTTTGTTGCTCTTTTACTGTCAATGGCATAGAACCTTTTTTATCAACTGTTGATGGTAACTGCTGCAATAACATCGCAACGTTAATCATTTTAACACCACCTTCCTTGAGCATTTTATTGCGCGTAATTCCATATATAATGAATCTTTTCACTTCCCCTTTACATATCCTCCGATTTTGTAGTGGGGAATCGTACAGCAGCTTATCTTCACGGGAAACAGGACGTCAACACTTTAAAACTAAAAATTATAGAATTGATGTCAAAGAAAATCCACTTTTTAAGTGAGCGTAGGCTATGACTTGCATCTTTAAATGCTATCCACATATAATTAGCATTTTTTCGTCAGAACTACTACTTTACAACCTACTCCGTATTGGAAATGATGAGATTTTTGACATATTATCTAGCTGCTTAATAAAGGACTACTCTTCCTCTGCCTTATCTAAAAATTGCTCTGTTAATTGCGCAGCAGTAGTTGCATCCATTACTTCTAATATCTTGCCGCGTTCCTTGTCATCCAACTCTTCTAAAATGGCTAATGCTGTTTTTCTCTTTAAATCTTGTAAAATTTGAGCTGCTTTTTCTTCATCCATTTCTTTAAACGAAGTAGACATTGATTTAAAGGAATTCTTTTTTGTTTGATTTTTATCCTTCTTCTGTTGTTCTTCCGTCTGATTTTGCTCTCGATCTTGAAGTTTAATAACGTCTTGTTCGAGCATTTGGATCGTTGTCTCTTTCTCTTTTAGTTCTTCTTGTAATTGTTTAATCTCTGAATCCTTATTTTCAATTTGTGATTTCAACTGCGTATCCGCTGCATCTTTTGCCTTCTTACCATCTTCTTCATCTACAAATGATGAAACACCAGGAATCTCTGCTGCTTTCCCTTTCACCCAACCTCCTACATCCACACCTGTAGCTAACAAAATAATGGTGACAAGCGTAATAGTGAAGCCTATAGGGACAACAATTGCGAACAAGAACCAAAGAAAAGGATTCATTTTTTTTGTATCTGCTTGTTTTTTCTTAACCATTCGCTTCACCTATTTTTATATTTTAAAAATTGCTGCATGGATATTTCATCCATCATCGATTTTTCTAATTTTTCCTGTGCTTCCATTTCTCTTTGCTTACGATGTGCAATCATTTTCTCAAATTTTTTTGTTTCTACATGTGCCTCTGTTAAGTCAGATTGTTTTGCTTCCATATCTGCTCTCGCTCTTTGTACTTCCTCTTGTAAATGGACAATCATAGCATTTAATTTTTCTAAATAGTCAACCTGTTCCCTTAATTTTTCTAACGTTGTAGTTTGTTGCATACATTCTTCATAGGTTTCTTCTGCTACTTCTTTCTTTTTTAACAATTGGTATAATTGGGTGGCAGAATTTTCAAAGCAATCGATAGCCTGCTGATAAGCTTTTTGAGCTTGTACTTTTTCCGTTTCTCGAACATGCAGTAGTTTAGTTAAGACTACCGTTCCACTCATTTCCGAGCACCTCCGTGAAGCAGATTTTTCATTAAATGAATAGATTCTTCTAACGAGTAATAATCACTAATCCCTTGTTTAAGAAAAGATACAATTTTAGGATAATAATCCATTGCTCGATCAATTTCTTGGTCTGTCCCACGTTTATAAGCCCCTATTTGAATCAATTCTCTATTCTCTTCAAACGTTGCGAGTAAATTCCGAATTTGTTTAGCTGCCTGCTGGTGATTTTCGCCTGTAACTTGCTGCATTACCCGACTGATAGATTGCAATATGTTAATCGCAGGATATTGACCTCTTTCTGCTAATTTACGATCCATAATGAAATGGCCATCCAAAATACCTCGAACAGTATCAGCAATTGGCTCATTCATATCATCCCCATCAACGAGCACCGTATAAAAAGCCGTAATGGTCCCATTAGAATTGGTTCCAGTTCTCTCTAAAAGCTTAGGTAGTGTCGCAAATACAGACGGTGTATAACCTTTAGTCGTCGGTGGTTCCCCAGTGGCCAATCCAACTTCTCTTCTTGCCATAGCAACTCGTGTTACGGAATCCATCAATAAATTAACGCGGTAACCTTGATCACGAAAATATTCGCTAATAGCGGTAGCTGTATCCGCACCCTTAATTCTCATTAAAGCTGGTTGATCAGATGTTGCTACGACGACAATGGACTTTTTTAGCCCTTCTTCGCCCAAATCTTTTTCGATAAACTCTCTAACTTCGCGTCCACGCTCACCAATCAATGCAATAACATTGATATCTGCTTCACTGTTCCTTGCAATCATTCCAAGTAAAGTACTTTTTCCTACACCACTGCCAGCAAAAATACCAATTCTTTGCCCTTCGCCAACAGTTAGTAACCCATCAATAATTTTAATACCAACCTGTAAAGCATTTGTGATTGGCGGTCTTTGCATTGGATTTGGCGGAGATTGATCGGTAAGATAGCTCATAAGGCCTTTTTGCAACGCTTTACCATTCAAAGGCTTTCCTAAAGCATTAATAACATTACCAATTAACCCTCTACCAATTTTAATACTAAGTGGTTTTCCAGTAGCTTCTACTAAACAACCAGAACCAATTTCTATTACTTCCTCATAAGGCATTAAAATAATTCGTTCCTCATGAAATCCTACTACTTCTGCAATGATTGGAGTTTCTCTTTGAGAAGCTGGATGAATGTAGCACACTTCACCGATGTTTGCAGCAGGACCTTTAGACTCGATCATAATACCTACAACACGCAATACTTTCCCGTAACGTTTGTACGTATCTAATTTAGAAATAGCATTTAAATAAGCAGTTGCATTCATCATTTTCCCTCTCCTGCTAATTCAATTAGAGCCTTGCCAATCTCTTCAAGCTGCGTATCAACCCCCACGTCAACTTGTCCGTATGGGTATTTAATCATACAGCCGTTTTCTTCTATTTCATCTGATACATAACACATAAGCTTTGCATTTGGTTCAATTAAAGAAGATAACTCTTCTTTATGTTGCACGACAAATGCATATTGGTTTGGATGTAAATATAAAGCAATTTCAGATTGATCTTTTAATTCTTTAATAGCTGCTTGAATAATAGGTAAAAATGATTTATGGTCTGCTACTATTTCTTGTTTGATAATTTTTTCTGCTGTATGAATAGCGATTTCCATAATTGTTTCTTCATGTTCTTCAATCAGTGAATAATATTCGTGCTTGGCACTTTCTACCAAATGATTTGCATGATCTACATAAGCCTTATACGTAGTTAGCGCTTCTGATTTCCCTTCCGAAAAACCAGCTTGGAACCCTTCTTCCTTTGCAGCTTCGACGTATTTTTGTCTTTCTTCTTGCCAAGCACCCTTTTCAGCTTCAATCTCTCGTTTTGTTTGTTTTATCAATTGTTGGCGCTGTTCTCGAAGTTGCTCTAATGCTTGTTCAGCTTGCAACAGTTCCTGATCAAGTTCCGATTTATCATGAGCTTCTTTTACATGCGTATTACTTGGCTGAAAGACGCTAACTGGCTTTATACGAATTTGTTTTCTTTCAGTTATCCGTGAAGGATTAGACAATGATATCATCTCCCCCACCTCTAGCAATAACGATCTCACCTACATCCTCAAGTCTCCGTATGGTTGAAACAATACGTGTTTGAGCCTCTTCAACATCACGCAGACGTACGGGTCCCATATATTCCATTTCTTCTTTAAATGTCTCTGCCATTCGCTGAGACATGTTTTTAAATATGATGTCCTTCACTTCATCGCTACTCACTTTCAATGATAGACGAAGATCTTCGTTATCTACTTCACGAATTATACGTTGAATAGCACGATTATCTAAAATAACAATATCTTCAAACACAAACATCCGTTTTTTGATTTCATCTGCAAGCTCTGGATCTTGAATTTCTAATGCATCTAAAATTGTCCTTTCTGTACTTCTATCAACTCCATTTAATACTTCTACTACTGCTTGTATTCCACCAGTTTGCGTATAGTCCTCTGTAAATGAAGCAGAGATGTTTTTTTCCAGCACTTGCTCCACTTGAGAAATAATTTCCGGTGATGTAGAGTCCATTGTCGCGATTCGCTTTGCGACATCTGCTTGCATTTCTTGTGGTAATGCTGATAATATTTGCCCAGCCTGTTCCGAATCCAAATAGGACAGGACTAAAGCGATCGTTTGCGGATGCTCTCCTTGTATAAAATTAAAAACCTGTTGTGGATCCGCTCTTCTAGCAAAATCAAATGGTCGCACCTGTAATGAAGAGGTTAGGCGGTTAATAATGTTCGTTGCCTCTTGTTTGCCGAAAGCTTTTTCTAACACTGTCTTTGCATAGCCAATTCCACCTTGAGCAATAAAGTCTTGAGCTTGAGCTATTTGATGAAATTGCTCTATAATCTCCTCTTTCTTTTGGTTATCTACTTTTTTAACTGAAGAAATTTCTAAACTTAACCGTTCAATTTCTTCTTCCGTTAAATGTTTATATACTTCTGCAGATACATCAGGGCCTAAGGAGATTAATAGAATTGCAGCTTTTTGCTTACCAGTTAATCCTTTATGACGTGCCAATATTCATACCCCCTATTCCTCTCCAATCCAACTGCGTAGTAATTTCGCGAAATCTTCTGGTTTTTCTTTAGCAATCTTTTCTAACTGTTTTTTACGAATCGTAGCTTCTGAATCTTCCTGTTCTGGAAGGTCAGGTACTTCCATTGGTGCTGTTGATTCTTGTAACAGCTCTTCTTCTTCACTTTCTGCTTTTCTACGACGCAAGAAAATAATTAGTAAGACAATAATAGCTAGAAGCAACCCGCCCCCAACTGCATAAACCCAAGTTGGTATAGTTGACGCCGTTGTATCAGGTTGAGTATCTGCACCCGTAAACTCTTGAAAAACAATGGATACATTTTCTTCTGGCGTAACATCTTCTTCGTATGCTGCATCAACGGATGTCGTAACAATGGAATTGACAATAGAACTAATTCCTTCTTCGACAGCAGTCTCTTCTTGCTGTGATAAATATTCTACTTCATTTTCTTCTGTAGTTTTCGCACGGTTAACCGCAATTTGAATGCCTAAATCACGAATCTTATATGGGCTTTCTACAATATTTTTTCTTATTCGATTAAATTCATTGTTGATGGTTTCTTTTGTCATTTCATATTCGCCATCACCATCATCATCTGTAGCCTGATAATTGGCCACGTCTTCCTCGCCAGTACCGCTGATTCCACCTGCAGCCGCGCCATTCCCTTCATACGTTTCCTGTATCGTTTCTATACTAACAGGTAATCCTTCCATACTTTCTAAGTCAACTGGTTCGACAAGCTCTTCTGTTCGATTTTCTTGTGTGAAATCAATATCTGATGTTACGGACACGATAACATTTCCAGGTCCTACCATGGCTCCTAGCATTTGCTGCAATCGTTTTTGTACGTCTTTTTCAATATCTTGTTTAACAGTTTGTTGATACGTGTACGAGTCTTTTGATGTGTTGTTTCCAGAGCTCTCTAGGTCAAAACTCTCAAAATATTGATTTGTAATAGCAATATTCTCTGTAGGTAAATTCGGCACAGCCTTGGAAACAATGTGATACAGTCCGTTTATCTCACTTGGTTCAAAGTTATAGCCTGCTTCTGTATGAATAACAATCGAAGCGCTTGCTTCTTGTTTGGCATCATTTACGAATACAGGCTCTTCTGGCATATTAATCATCACTTTAGCGTCTTGAATGCCATCAATTCCTTTGATTAAATTTGCCAATTCTGTTTGCATCGCGTCAAGCTTCATAACATTAAATTCGTTTTCAGTAACTCCCCATGAAGCATTTTCACTAAAAAAGGAGTAATCAATATTGCCGCTGTTTGGTAATCCTTGAGCAGCAAGGTCAACCAAAAGACTATCCACTTGCTCTTCTGGTACTTCAATTACCTTACCACCATCTGTTAATTCATAGGGAACACCTTTAGCGTCCAACTCTCCTTTAATTTGTCCCACTTCTTCCATAGATAAATTATTATATAATGGAACATAGTTTGAATGCGTTGTAAAAAGGACAATGCTTACTATTAAAAGGAGACCAACAAAAATGGAACCGAAAAATGTTATTTTTTGAACTTTTGTACGATTCCTCCAAAAATTCGTTGTTCGATCTTTCCAATTTATCATCTTCTCTTTCATAAGTTCCCCCACCAACATGCTCTAGTAAAATATCTTTCTATATGTACTGTACGTAAAGAGGATAAAGCATCACCTCGTGCAGAGATGCTATAAAATTATTCCTAGTTATGTAATAAATGAGCCTGAAAATCTTTAACCAATCAGACAGTAGATAACGAAATGCTATTTAAAATTACAATTGCAATAACACTTGTAGAAATGTTTTATAACTGCTAGATCCTTTTCATCTACACTTGCATACTCATCATTTCTTTATAGGCTTCAACTGCTTTACTCTGAACTTGTACAGTTGCTTCTAAAACGATACTAGATTTTTGAGAGGCAATCATAACATCATGCAAATTTGTAATATCACCTTTCGCCATTGCTTCCGTTTTTTCATCAGAAATGGCTTGTACTTCATTTACATTATTAATGGCATTTTTTAATGCGGAAGCAAATTTTGCTTGTGCTTCACCAGGAGATATTTTTGGTTTACTTTGAACAGTTGCATTTGGAGATAGTTCTGTTATTGGATTGCTAATTCTTTGAATCATAAAAACCCTCCTATTTAATGCTTTTGTAGCTACTCTCTAATAAATTGCTTTGTCAATGAACTTACTGATTATTCGTCTTTTAAAGTATAAGCCGATTCCTTTCTGAAATTTAGGTCTTTGTAAATTCTCACTTACCTTTTCCCATGTGCAATTACCCTTAAAATATTGGCACCTATATCGTAAAAATATACTTATTTACCAATTTCTAAAGCTTTCATCAACATAGATTTCGTAGCATTTACAGACGTTATATTTGCCTCATAAGAGCGAGTGGCGCTCATTAGATCAACCATTTCCTTCAAGGGGTCAACGTTCGGTAATTGAACATATCCATCTCCATTAGCATCCGGATGACTAGGATTATATACTTGCTTGAACGGAGTTTCATCTTCTTCTATCGATCTGACACGCACACCACTAGAAGCTGGAGCATTAGCTGCTTTATGTAAAAAAGATTGAAAAGAAGCTCCCTCTGGCTGCAATGCAACCATTTTTCTACGGTATGGTTCTACCTCTCCGTTCTGATTGACGGTAGCCCTCGTTGATTGTGCATTAGCAATATTAGATGATATCACATCCATTCTTAATCTTTGTGCTGTCAAAGCACTAGCACTAGAGTGTAACGAATGAAACATGGACATTATTTACCTGCCTCCTTTTAAAGCTGTTTGCAAACTTCCAAATTTCCCACTAATGCGATCCACTAGCGCTTGGTAGTAAATTTGATTTTCAGCCAAGTCTGCCATTTCCTTATCTACATCTACATTGTTACCATTATGCTGATATGACGATGCTTGATTTATAATAGTTTTATAGCCAGCTGGTTGCGTATCTCCTTGAAATCCTATATGACGGCTGTTTGTTGTTTTGGCCTGTATAGGTCGCGAAAGTTCATGTGCCAAATAATTCTTAAATGTAACATCTTTCGCTTTATAATTAGGTGTATCTAGATTTGCTAAATTTGATGAAATTGCTCGATTTTTGGCGGAAGAATAGCCTAATGAATGTTCTAAAGCTTGAATTGTTCCATTAAACAAACTCATTGTTTCACCCCTAAAAAAGTACTAGTTATATTTCAAAAAGCAGTCGAAAAGTAATGTTTATCTACGAATAGTTTAAGTCATAATCAAACTAAAGTCTATGGTTTTTAGACATTTTTATATAATACATTACAAGTTGGTTATTTTTTACTAGGTCAATTATACTATATTTATGTTTTGTATGATTGACTTTTCTTTCAATTAAGGACTTTCAAAAATCGACAAAATATGAATAACTTCAACAGGAATGCTTGGGGTGAAATAATAATGATAGATTAAAAATCATACAGGATCGATGTATTCAACTCGATAAGTAACTCCATGTCATAGTAGTGTATACTAGAAAAACTTGACTTATTGCCAATTCTTTATGGCAAAAACCGTTTTTTTGCTTAAGCAATAAATTTTATACTTTGTCATAAAGTGAATCTTCCTTTAGCCGAGGTTTTCCTTCACCACCCACTGATTGTTAGTAGCTAAAGGGTATTACCTAAAGACGCTTACGAAATAGGAGGTGTAGGTACTGTTATCTCCGCTTAGACTTGTTCAGCTCACATCTTCAAGCAGGAGTCTTGCAGCACCTTATATTGGGGATAAAATCATGACCAACCTGTCCAACGGGTGTTTTACACAATGGCTATAAGCCAAAACTACCTACCAGCGTCTATAAGCAATGGCTCTCATTTAGCATTCAAACCTCATTGTCTTTGCCTCTTTTGCTTTCCCCTAAAGGAGTGTTAGTGTTTCTTGCCACCCTTAAAAGGGTCTTCGTACTCTCTTACGCTTAACTTATCTAATGTTATATCATGCTTCTCTTGCCCTTGTATATATTTTTTACCTTTTCATTCAGCCCCACTGTACTTACATAATAACCTCGCGCTCAAAAGTGCCTATTACCGAATTTATATTTCAAATTTGCATGCTTATCTAAAATTATAAGAGCGCTTCTTCCTTTTTTAATAACCCATAAAGGATACCACTACTTTTGGTGGGATACTTACTAACATGTGCACATGAATAGGCATAAGATGACCTCTGCTTTGTATTTACATAACCATTTTGTATGCACCAAACTATTTGCTTTTTTTTGCCAATTTAATCACTTTCCTTTCTATAACAATCTCTATTATAGAAGAAAGTGAGTTTTTTGTTTGGTATAACCATTGGTTCCTCACCCGCATAGCAGGTGGTTTTCTGTTTCGCACGCTTTCGCGAGCTCAACGGACTAAAGTCATAATATAAAACATCCGCAACACGGTTAAACGCGTTGCGGATGTTTAGTTTTCTTTCTACGAGCAATTATTTTATATTTTTTATCTAGAGCGTAAATTTTCTAATTCAACAAGGAAATTGTGATTTAAGACTTTAATATATGTCCCCTTCATACCCAGTGAACGAGATTCAATTACTCCAGCACTTTCTAGTTTTCTTAGAGCATTTACAATGACAGAACGGGTAATGCCAACACGATCAGCGATTTTGCTTGCTACAAGAAGCCCTTCACTACCGTCCAGTTCTTCAAAAATATGGTCAATTGCTTCTAATTCACTATAAGAAAGTGAACTAATTGCCATTTGAACAACAGCTTTACTTCTTGCTTCTAGCTCAATTTCTTGAGACTTTTCATGAAGAATTTCCATACCTACAACTGTAGCCCCATACTCAGCTAATAAAAGATCGTCTTCATTAAATTCTTCTGATAAACGACCAATAATAAGGGTTCCTATACGATCTCCACCGCCAATGATTGGAACAATGGTGGTTAAAGCTGTTTGGAATAAGTCGCGGTTTTCTACTGGGAATACAGTATGTGGACTATCTATACCAATATTCGCTGTTGTTTCATGAATATTGTGTAATCCTTCTGTATATTCTTGCGGAAACTGACGTTCTTCCAGCATAGCTTTCATTCTTTCGTTTTCAATCTCTTGATTAATAGCAAATCCAAGTAATTTCCCACGACGGCTTAGAATATATACATTTCCTTTAATTACATCACGTAACGAAGCAGACATATCATTAAAGTCCACAGATTTCCCGCCGAATTTTTGTAGCATTGCATTAATTTTTCTTGCACGATTTAATAGTTCCATTATGATCCTCCATTCGATCTCTATATGTTATAAGATATATTGACTTAAATCCTTATTTTTAGCGATAGCAGAAAGTTTTTCATCTACATAAGCTGGAGTGATTTCAACAGTATCCATATTAATCTCTGGTGCTTCAAAGGACAGATCCTCCAGCAACTTTTCTAAAATCGTATGAAGTCTTCTAGCTCCAATGTTATCCATTTCCTGATTCACTTCATAAGCAATTTCAGCAATTCTATTTACAGCTTCGTCTGTAAATACTATATTTATACCTTCTGTTTTTAATAAAGCTTCATATTGCTTTAATAAGGCATTAGATGGCTCTTTTAATATTCGTTTAAAATCATCTGTTGATAGTTTCTCTAATTCTACCCTAATTGGAAATCTTCCTTGTAATTCAGGAATTAGATCAGATGGTTTTGACATATGAAATGCGCCAGCGGCAATAAATAACATATGGTCTGTTTTTACTGGTCCATGCTTTGTAACAACTGTAGACCCTTCAATAATTGGCAATATATCGCGTTGAACACCTTCGCGAGATACGTTAGCACTTTGTTCATCTTTACCAGCTACTTTATCTATTTCATCAATAAACACAATCCCCGATTGCTCTGCTCGTAAAATGGCTTCTTGTGCCGCCTCTTCCATATCTACAAGTTTACTCGCTTCTTGCTGCGTTAACACTTTCCTTGCTTCAGACACTGACAATTTTCGCTTTTTCTTTTTCTTTGGCATAAATTGTCCAAGCGCATCTTGCATATTCATGCCCATATGTTCCATTCCAGAACCTTGTAACATGTCAAACATAGATGGCGTTTGCTCTTCTATTTCAACAGTTACTACTTTATCTTCTAACTCACCAGATGCTAACTGTTGTTCTACACGCTTTCGTTTATTTCGAATCTCATCATTTTTCGCAGATTCTTCAGCACCTTCTTCACTATTAGCCTGTGAAGAAAATAACATTTCAAAAGGGTTTTTTGTTTCGTTGGTTGCTTTAGACTGAGGAACTAAAAGTTTGACAAGTAATTTATTTGCTTCTTCTTCCGCTTTCTCTTTAACTTGTTTCATTTTTTCCTCTTTCACAGTCCGCAATGCCATTTCAACTAAATCGCGAATCATGGATTCAACATCACGACCTACATAGCCTACTTCCGTAAACTTCGTCGCCTCCACTTTTACAAATGGTGCACCTTCCAGCTTAGCTAGCCTTCTAGCTATTTCTGTTTTCCCTACTCCGGTTGGTCCAATCATTAAAATATTTTTCGGAACCACTTCTTCTTTTAAACCTTCATCTAGCTGCATGCGCCTATATCTGTTACGCAATGCAACAGCTACAGATCGCTTTGCACTTTTCTGGCCAATAATATATTTATCTAATTGTCCAACAATCTGTTTAGGAGTGTAGCTCATACCCATTTCCTAAAGGCCTCCTTTTACTCCAATACCTCAAGTGTGATATGGTTATTCGTATACACACATAATTCTCCAGCAATTTCTAAGGATGCTTTCGCAATCTCTTTGGCAGATAGTTCTTTAGAATATCTCGCTAGAGCTCTACCAGCGCTAAGAGCATAATTTCCACCAGATCCGATAGCTAAAATTCCGTCATCAGGCTCTATGACTTCTCCAGTACCAGAAACTAAAAACATATGCTCCTTATCCATGACAATTAACAAAGCTTCCAGTTTTCTTAGCACTCTGTCGCTTCGCCATTCCTTTGCAAGCTCAACTGCCGCTCTAGGCAAGTTGCCATTATATGTTTCTAATTTCGCTTCAAACTTTTCAAAGAGCGTAAACGCGTCAGCTACGGAACCGGCAAATCCAGCTAATACCTGTCCTTTAAATAGTGTACGAACTTTCTTTGCTTTATGTTTCATAACTACTGCATTTCCCATCGTTACTTGACCGTCCCCACTCATCGCACATTGTCCGTTATGGTGGATGGCAAAAATAGTGGTAGCATGCATTTCATTGGTCATGTAAGCTCACCTCTTTATTTAAAGTTAATCATTTGCTCTCGGGTGACTTCTCATATAAACACGTCGCAAATGATCTTTCGTCACATGCGTATAAATTTGAGTTGTTGACAGATTTTCATGACCTAATAATTCTTGTACGCTGCGTAAATCAGCACCTTCATTCAAGAGATGAGTAGCAAATGTGTGTCGCAGTTTGTGTGGATGCACATGCACAGTTAAAGCTGCATCTTTCACCATTTTGTTCAATATGTCACGAATCCCTCTATCCGTTAAGGGTACTCCACGATTATTGAGAAATAATGCGTTTGTTTGTTGATTGGATTTTGCAAGCAACGCTTTTCTTCCATCCTGTATGTATGTTTCCAAAGCAATTTCAGCAAATTTTCCATACGGAATGTAACGTTCTTTTCTGCCTTTTCCTTGCACAAACACTGTTCCAATATAGAAATCAATGTTATCTAAAATCAACTGTCTACACTCACTTACCCTTATCCCCGTAGCATAAAGCAATTCTATTAAGGCTTGGTTTCGCTGACCTAAAGGTTGGGTTAAATCACTTACTTCAAATAGCTTTTCTAACTCTTTCTCATACAAAAACCCCGGAATCTTGCTTTCCGTTTTAGGTAAACGAATAGCTGAAAATGGATTTACATCTACCACATCTTCTCGTTCTAAATATTTATAAAACGTTCGCAACGCTGATATCTTCCGGGAAACAGATTTCCTGCTTAATCGCTGATCATATAGGGTATTTAAAAACACACGAACAATCCGTTCGTCCACATCACAAAATCTCGTTAACCCTTCCGTGTGCAAAAAAGAAAAAAACACTTCCAGATCCTGCATGTAATATTTAATCGTATACGGGGAGGCATTTTTCTCTATTTGTAAGTACTCTTTAAAGGATTGCCAATATTGTCTGAAATTATTCAAATTTTCACCCCATTAAGCAGCGAATATAGCATAACACAGAAAATCATGTTAAGCAATAAATTTAACTAAATTGTAACAAAATTCAGAAACAACCACTCTCATAGTTAGAATTGCCTTTTCATCTGGCCATTTTTGCATGAAATCAATCTTCCATCATTAGGTGTTTATTACGCTAGCTAATTGCCACTAAGCCATTTGTGTGATCCAGAATGAATGCATAAAAGTAAGAGCAATGCCGTCAAGTACATTGCCTTACCAAGGCGTAATTATATCTGTTTTGTGGAGATTAGTCAATTAATTATGTTTATATTTTAACAAATTCAGCAAATCTTTTATAACTAAGCATTTAGGAACATGCAAATAGCTGACAATATCACTCTCATATAGTATATATCCTTTTTTTAGAAGGTTCAAACAGTATCATTGTTAAATAATTGTGACAAAAATAGCAGGTCTTCATTTTAAGAATTAGATTGATTAAACTCACATCTTCCAATTCATGAGGTAGGGAGCTTAGCACCTTATATTCGGGATAAACCCTTAAAACTTTATACTATCCTATAATACGAAAAGAAAACTGTTCAACTAAGTTGAACAGTTACGTTTGAGGCTCTTCTTTATATTCACAGTTCGTACATTGAATTTGCGTTCCCTTTTTCGCTTTTTTCTCCACTAGTAATGCCTCGCATTTAGGACATGGTCTAGAAATAGGTTTATCCCACGAAACGAAGTCACATTCCGGATATTGGTCACACCCATAAAAAGTACGGCGTTTCTTTGATTTTCTTTCAACTATTTCCCCTGTTTTACATTTTGGACAATCAACACCAATTTTCTTTAAAATCGGTTTCGTATTTCGGCATTCTGGAAAGTTCGAACAAGCCAAGAATTTCCCATATCTCCCCATTTTATAAACCATCTCATGACCACATTTTTCACAATCAATTCCCGCTGGTTCATCTTTTATTTCTACTTTTTCCATTTCCTGTTCAGCCTTCTTCAAGCGCTTCTCAAATTCTTGGTAGAATTGATCAATGATCTTTACCCATTCTATGCTTCCTTCTTCAATAGCATCTAAATCGTTTTCCATTTTTGCAGTAAAATCTACATCAATAATTTTAGGGAAGAATTCTTCAACCAATTCTAATACAATCGTACCTAATTCAGTAGGTACAAATCGCTTATTATCAATACTTACATAACCTCGTCTTTGAATAGTATCCAAAGTAGGTGCATAAGTAGAAGGACGGCCAATTCCTAGTTCCTCCATCGTTTTTACTAATCTCGCCTCCGTATACCTTGGTGGTGGCTGTGTAAAATGTTGATTCGGTTTTATTTCCTGTGCCTTAACTTTCATACCTTCAGATAATGCAGGAAGGAGTTTGTTTTCATCTTTTTTCTTATCATCTCTTCCTTCCACATACACTTTCATAAAACCTTTAAATTTTATCTTTGAACCTGTAGCTCGGAACTCAACATTATTATTTAATAAATGAACAGTCATCGTGTCCATAACCGCAGCAGCCATCTGACTAGCCAAAAATCGTTCCCAAATTAATTTATATAATCGAAGTTGATCTCTTGATAGGATAGCTTTAAGTGAATTAGGCTCTCTTAACACAGAAGTCGGGCGAATAGCTTCATGGGCATCTTGCGCAGACTCTGATTGTTTCTTTTGTTTATTTGTCCCTAAGTACTCTTCTCCATATTGTTCATGAATATACGAGTTCGCTTCATTTTTTGCCGTTTCAGAGATTCTTGTTGAATCTGTACGCATATACGTAATTAGTCCAGTTATACCACCTGCTTGACGACCGAGGTCAATTCCTTCATAAAGTTGCTGAGCAACCATCATTGTTTTCTTTGCTTTAAAGTTCAGCTTTCTAGCAGCTTCCTGCTGTAAGGAAGAAGTAGTAAATGGTTGAGCTGGATTCCTTCTACGTTCTTTTTTGTTTACTTTATCTACAGTAAACTGATCACCTTGAAGCATCTGTTTAATTTCTTTTACATCTACCTCTGTTTTTAATGCTACTTTTTTTCCATTTATCCCGTAAAAGGCCCCTTCAAATAATTCACTTTCTTTTAAAAACTGCGCATCAATGGACCAATATTCTTCAGGGATAAAGTTTTCAATTTCTTTTTCTCGATCAATGATTAATTTCACTGCAACAGATTGCACGCGCCCAGCACTTAAACCTTTTTTGACTTTTTTCCATAGCAGTGGACTGATATTGTACCCTACCAATCGGTCAAGTATCCTTCTTGCTTGTTGCGCGTCAACTAAATTCATATTTATAGATCTAGGATGCTTAAACGACTCTTTAATGGCGTCTTTGGTAATTTCATTAAATACAACCCTGCATTCTGATTGCTCATCAATGTTTAAAATATGAGCTAAATGCCACGCTATTGCTTCCCCTTCCCTGTCAGGGTCCGCTGCGAGGTATATTTTTTTGGCCTTTTTAGCTGCAGATTTTAAATCCTTAACCACATCGCCCTTTCCTCGTATAGTAATGTACTTTGGAGTAAAATTATTTTCTGCATCTACACCCATCTGACTTTTTGGTAAATCTCTTACATGCCCCATCGAGGCCTTTACTTTATATTTTTTTCCTAAATAACGTTCAATCGTCTTCGCCTTCGCAGGCGACTCAACGATCACTAGATAATCCGACATATGATTTCCTCCCAAATTAAGGGTGCTCAAGAACAAGATTCACACCCGACCAGAACTCCTTTCTGGTAACCATGTCTTTCTTTATTTTCATTATTGTTTGTTCACTAAAATAAACCTACAAATTATTCTTTAATACTATTTACAAATCTTCACTAATAGTAAATATATACATTGCATTTGTCAAACATGTTCTGAAATAACCGTACTAAAATCTATCATTCTCATTGACATTAATTATTTTTTTCATAAATATACATACTGGTTAGTAGTCCTTTCCCGCCCATCGCGTGGACTTGCCATTCTTCAAGAATGTCTTTGGCATTTGTAACCATTTGGGCACCATCTCGAATCAATTGATGACAGCCCTCTGTTTGCTCTGTAAATATAGAACCAGGAACCGCAAACACTTCTCTCCCTTGTTCTAATGCTTGATCTACCGTTATCATAGTCCCACTTCTTTTTTTCGCTTCAATAACCAATGTGCCAAAGCTCAATCCACTAATAATCCGGTTTCGTTCAGGAAAATGGTGTTTAGCAGGTGGGGTTGTTGGCGTATATTCAGATAGCACAAGACCTTTATGAACAATTTCTTGATATAATGATTGATTTTCTTTAGGATAGAGATGTTCAAAGCCACTTCCTAATACAGCTATCGTTTTTCCATTTAATATAAGTGTCTTTTCATGCGCATATTGATCTACCCCTCTTGCTAGTCCACTTACAATTAACCAATTTTTATGGAGTAAAGGCTCGATTATAAAAGCTGTTTTTCTCTTTGCCTCCCTTGAAGGATCCCTCGAACCAATTACACTTAAAGATGGGGCATCATTTAATAAGTCTACGTTACCTTTCCCATATAAGACAAGAGGTGGGTCATGAATAGCTTTTAACATAGGTGGAAACCGTTTGTCAAGGATAGTAATTATATGCTGATTTTTCATTTCCGATTGCAACTGTTTTAGACGTGCTTGACTATGAAGATCTTGATATAAGGTTGTAGCGTTTTTTAATGGAAGAGAAAAAGTGTGGCTGATTTGACTCGGGGTCATTTGGTAGAGTTGTAGAAGAGAACGATCTAGCTTAATAATTCTTTGAATACTCCTTCTAGTCACTCCCCTACAACGACTTAAATGAATAAAACGAAAACGAACTTCATTCGTCATATTCCACTTCCTTTCAAAGGGATTGTTTAAAAAATGAACTTACAATGACACATCGATATTTGTAGTTGGCTTATTTTCCTGCGTTAGTGATAAAACAATTAAATAGTATTTCATTAGAGGATAAGTAAAGAGGAGCCTATGATTTTTTAACTAGGCTCCTCCATTGCGTACAGATATTTCTATCGTAACTTATAACCTACGTTTTTAGATTTATTATTAAACTAAAAATACAAATGAACTTCAAATTTTTTTAGGAAACCTTATTGTGTTTTACACTTCTCTTTTAAGCCTTTTTCTTCAAGCACACCTATCATTGTTTCACCCATAACTGCCGGCGTTTCAGCAACTTTAATTCCACACTCATTCATAATGCGAATTTTTTCCTCGGCTGTTCCTTTTCCACCTGAAATAATAGCGCCAGCATGCCCCATTCTTTTTCCTGGAGGAGCTGTAGCACCTCCAATAAAACCAACTACGGGCTTCTTCATGTTTGCTTTCACCCATTCAGCTGCTTCTTCTTCTGCTGTACCGCCTATCTCTCCAATCATCATAACAGCATACGTTTCTGGATCATTATTAAATGCTTCTAGCACGTCAATGAAATTGGTTCCATTAACAGGATCACCACCGATACCAACAGCGGTAGTTTGACCATATCCAGCTTCTGATAATTGATGAACCGCTTCATATGTTAATGTTCCTGAACGAGAGACAACGCCAATATGACCTTTTTTATGAATATAGCCAGGCATAATTCCAATTTTACTTTCATCAGCAGTAATAACCCCTGGACAGTTTGGTCCTACGAGCCGTGTATTCTTTCCTTCCATATAACGTTTTACTTTCACCATATCCATTACCGGAATATGCTCCGTTATACAAATAACCAAATCTAATTCAGCGTCAACAGCTTCTAGAATAGCATCTGCAGCAAACGGGGCCGGTACATAGATGACGGAAGCTGTAGCACCTGTTGCTTCTACAGCCTCTAATACTGTATTAAAAACAGGTACACCTTCTACCTCTGTACCACCTTTTTTCGGAGTGACTCCACCAACAATTTTTGTGCCGTATTCAAGCATTTGTTTCGTATGAAATTTAGCTGTGCCACCGGTTATCCCTTGGACAATTACTTTTGTATCTTTATTAACGTATACACTCATTTTCGTCCGTCCTTTCAAACATTTTACGAAGTTTACTTTACCATGGAGACTATTTTTTGAGCACCGTCAGCCATCGAATTAGCAGAGGTAATATTTAATTCTGAAGCTTCCAGAATTTTCTTCCCTCTAGCAACGTTTGTTCCTTCTAGGCGAACAACCAACGGAATTTCTAGCCCTACTTGCTTGGTTGCTTCTACAACTCCTTCAGCAATTACATCACACTTCATAATGCCACCAAATATATTAACGAAAATACCTTTTACATTCTTATCAGATAGAATGATTTTGAAAGCTTCCGTTACTTTTTCAGCCGTAGCACCGCCTCCAACGTCAAGGAAATTAGCGGGCTCTCCGCCATAGTGTTTAATAATATCCATGGTAGACATAGCAAGTCCAGCACCATTTACCATGCAACCTATATTCCCGTTCAGTGAAATATAGCTTAAATCGTACTTGGACGCTTCAACTTCTTTCTCATCCTCTTCATCAAAATCACGTAAATCCATAATGTCCTTTTGACGGAATAAAGCGTTGTCATCAAAATTTAATTTTGCATCTAAGGCTAAGACCTCCCCATCACCAGTTGTTACTAACGGATTAATTTCAGCAATGGAACAGTCTTTTTCGACAAATGCTGTATATAAACCAATCATGAATTTGACAGCTTTACCTAACAAATCATGTGGAATATTAATATTGAAAGCTAATCTACGTGCTTGAAAACCTGTTAAACCAACAACAGGATCAATAACTTCTTTAAATATCTTCTCAGGTGTAGCAGCAGCTACTTCCTCAATTTCTGTACCACCTTCTTCAGATGCCATCATAACGACACGAGAAGTAGCGCGATCCAGTACTAAGCCGATGTAATATTCTTTTTGAATATCACAGCCCTCTTCAATCAATAAACGTTTCACTTCTTGCCCCTGTGGCCCTGTTTGATGCGTTACTAACGTTTTGCCAAGAATTTCATCGGCATATGTACGCACTTCATCGACATTTTTAGCTATTTTTACCCCGCCGGCTTTACCACGTCCACCAGCGTGAATTTGTGCTTTCACTACTGTGACATCGCTTCCTAATTGTTTTGCAGCTTCTACAGCTTCTTCAACTGCATAGGCAACTTTTCCATTAGGGACTTTAACGCCGTATTGTCGCAAAATCTCTTTGCCTTGATATTCATGAATGTTCATCCTATATCCTCCCATCAAATTTCACTGCATATCCATTGTATAAAAAAACGCTTCAATTAACAAGAAATACCGCACATCTCAACATATTTCGCTACCCCACACTTTTTCTACATATATATATATTTTACTATGAAATGACCATTGACTTCATACAATAGTCACGTATAGTAGCCTTTAAACATGCTTTATGTTACATTTGCTGATCTGTACGATAGATAAATGCAAATACTTCAGCCACCGCTTCATAAAGCTCTTCTGGAATCGTTTCATTTATGTTTAATTGACCTAACAACTCTACTAAAGAAGCATCTTCTAAAATTGGAATGTTATTTTCCTTTGCTGCTTCAATGATTTCATCTGCCAGTTTACCTCTACCCGAAGCAGTAACGACAGGAGCAGTGTGATGTGCTTCATGATAGCGTAGTGCTGCTACTTTCCTTTGTTTTAAGTTCATATTCGATAATCCACCCCTTGATAACTCTGAGCATTAAACACAGCTGTTTTTGCTTTCTTTCCTTGATGTAAAGCAAAGAATGAAATAGATGATAGATGATAATTCATTTCCTTTAACCCTTTCTTTAATAAAGGCTGAAATTGCATCGGAAGTGTTCGCGATTGGATATGATCATTGAAAACATGAATGCTAATATTTCGATTTTGTACATGCATATCTACCACAGTTTCTTTTATATTTGTTAATTCCAAATAGAACACAATTCGACAATGATTTGGATCTAACTTATTTGTTTCTGTTTTCTTTCCTTCGAACTTTATTTCCATATCATTTGTTAATCCTAACTTTAAGGCTGGTATTTGTAGATATGCTTGCAAAAAACCATTATCGAAATCTTGTACAGAGGATAATTGTACAGCATGTAAATGGTGAAGCACTTGCTGTAGTTGTTCCCCCAAGCCGCCTTTTGTTTGCTGTAACATGGAAATCAATTGACTTTTAATGGTAGTTGGCGGTGATTCTCCTTTAACCAACAAATTTTCATGTGATATACCTGAAAGTTGCAAAAACCGTTTTGTCAATTGTAGAAATTGCTCTTTTGGCTCTGCCAATAAATATTTTTGTGAAAACGTGATAATTTGTTCTAATTGTTCATATGTATGTGACTTTTGCAATGCACGTAACTGAACGAGTAAACCGCCAAAATCACCTCCGTTACCTACGTTTTTAGCGAATAATGTCGGAAAGACTTTTGTTACATCTTGTTTTAACTGTGAGACTTCAGCATCTGAAAACATATATTGATTAGCCGCAGTTAATAGAAGCTTGCTTTCCCATTTTTTTAATATTTGGTCAGCATGTTGCATAAACCATTGATTATTAGCTATATAATGCTTTAAATTATTTATTGTGTTTGAAGAATAAATATCTTGACCATCTAATAACGATTGGATGAGGGAAAACACTTGTTTATTTCGAAAAGAAAGTATCTTACTCATTTGTTCTTGACTATTTGCAATATTTTCAGCAGTTGGTTGTAAAAGATCGCTTAAATGTCCTCGCAGCATTGAAAAATTCGAATCCTTCGGTAGCATATGCAAAAGTTTTTGCAATTGAGTAGCGAAAGGATATTTTTTTTGCATGTGAAGAGCTTTCGTAGTTTGTTCAGTTATTGGCCATTCATTTGCTATTAACTCTTTCATTATAGGCATAAAAACTTGAACTTGCTTATCTTTATATTGTGACATATATTCAAAAGCTTGTTGCAACTGCTCTCTATGAAAAGATATTTGTTCCTTCGTTAATTGCTGCACAAGCTCCGCTTGGTTCGTTGCCATTTTTAAGGAAAGTTGCTGTAACAATTGATTCGCATTCAATGCCCCATTACCTAATACCTTTAATTTTAACAATTCATCAGCTTGCATAACTTGAAAATAATAATCCTTTCCAGTTGTTAAAGAAGCTTGTAACTGAGCTATCAGTCGCAAGCCACCTAATTGTATTTGCACCTTATTTTCTGGATATATTTTTATAACCTGTCCTTGAATAATTTGACCTTTTTTAAGTTGTTGTTGTGAGGGAATTTTCAACTTATTTAGTTGTAATATTTCTTTCAACTGATGGATACGCACAATACTTCCCTCTTTCCTAATTGATCATTTTTTTAACCGGTGCAAATGAGCAGCGGTGCTGTGGACAAACACCATATTGATGTATTTTTTTCACATGCTCCTCTGTTCCATATCCCTTATTAAAAGCAAATTCATACATAGGGAATTGAAGATGTAATTCCTTCATATAATTATCCCTTGTCACTTTTGCCAGTACACTAGCTGCTGCAATTGAGATGCTTTTGGCGTCACCTTTTGTAATTGCTTCACTTGAAATTGTTAATTTTGGCAATTCTACTGCATCAATTAATATACGTTCAGGCATAGGGTCTAACTTTTCAATAGCTTCAGCCATAGCAAGTTTTGTTGCCTCTAATATATTAATTTGATCTATTATTTTACTATCAACTATAGAAATTCCATAACTAATCGCATGTTCTTTTATGTAATAAAAAAATTCATTTCGTTTTGACTCCGTTAGCCGCTTTGAATCATCTAGTCCTAATAACCGAAAATTAGATGGTAAGATTACTGCAGCTGCTACAACAGGACCAGCTAAGGGTCCTCTTCCAGCTTCGTCAACTCCAGCTATATATTTTATTCCTCGTTTATAGTGAGAGCGTTCAAATATTGTCATTTCCACATAACGTTCTTGTAGCGCTTGAAATTTAAGCTGTTGTTTATCATATTTATGAATTAATTGTTGCACACCTTTTCTTTCATCCAATCGTAAATATGCAATTTGTTTCTCGTCCAATTTCTCTGCATGAAACAAACGATTCAGTTCCCTAATAGATATTTTCTTCATATTACCCCTACCTTTTTACTATCGACTAAATAATAGAAATATGAAATGAATGTTTCTCTTCTATTCATTGTTAGAAAAATCGACTAGTTATTAAATTTTTTAATACTATAGAAAAGCATAAGCTGTTTGGGTTTATAGTATAAGAAAAACGAAGGTTTACGCCATAACAACTTGGCGATAAGACAAGTTTTTCTAACAATAGATTCTACGTGAAAAATTTCCCAAATGAAATAACAAGACACCCATCCGAAGATGCATGTCTTACAATATTGTATCTTATTATGCTATGAATATTTCTTTGTCAATTGACAAGACCTATACGTTAATCCAGTAAGCCTTCATGACAGTTAAAAACGAATCATACTTTTAAATTTAAGCTACTTACGCTGTTTTAATTCGGTTATATTTCAGGTGTCTCCAAAGTTATTTTACCAAGTTTACCTGAACGTAAATCTTGTATTACGATATCAGACACTTTTGCAAAATTAACTTTCCCTCCGCTTTCAAGCGCTCCACGCTGCTTACCGATATAGTTGAATATATCCCACATATCTTCTAGCGTATTATCCAAATTATAACGTTGTTTTATGTTTTCTGGGTAATGTTGTTGCATATATTGAATAACAAATGCAACGATGTCTTGCAATGAAAGTAATTGATCTTTAATAGTGCCAATTGCAGCTAACCGAAGTCCAACTTCTTGATCTTCAAACTTTGGCCATAATATCCCAGGTGTATCTAAAAGTTCAAAATCAGATTTAACTTTTATCCATTGTTGCTGTTTTGTAACCCCTGGCTTATTTCCCGTTTTAGCTATTTTTTTATTTGCCAACCGGTTAATTAAAGTCGATTTACCAACGTTTGGTATGCCAACAATGATAGCACGAGCAGCTCGAGGCTGTATACCTTTGGAACGTAGTTTTTCCATTTTTATCTTAGCATGTTCTTTTGCCAACCGTATGACAACTTGTATATCATGTCGTTCATTTACGTTAATAGCAATGGCTGAGATCTGATGATGTTCAAAGTATTTTATCCATTGTTCCGTAATTTGTTGATCAGCTAAGTCTTTTTTCATCATTACAACCATTTTTGGCTTTTGCTGAATTACTTGCTGCAACATGGGGTTCTGAGAAGAAAGAGGAGCTCTAGCATCTACTAGTTCGATAACAAAATCGACGAGCTTCAGTTTTTCCTCTACTTCACGCTTTGCTTTGGCCATATGGCCAGGAAACCATTGTATTGTCATTACTTAACCCTACTTTCCAATTAGTTGCATACGTTCGAACGGCCAATAAATTAAACTTGTCTTGCCAACAATCTGATCCATTGGTATAAGCCCTAGTGAGCGGCTATCCATTGAATTCTCTCGATTATCTCCTAAGACAAGGACGTAATCTTCAGGTATTTTACGATAACTGCCCGGAAGATCTTCCAAGGTAAAATTGTTTGTATATACTTTTACTTGAGTCTTATTTGCTTGACCCTTCAAAAAGTTTTGTTCTATTTCTTTTTCATTAATGTACAATATATTATTTCTAACTTCAACATGGTCTCCAGGTAAACCGATAACACGTTTAATAAAATCTTTTTCACTAGAAGCATGAAATACAACAATATCAAAGTGTTTTGGGTCTTTCAGGTCATAAATGATTTTATTTACCATCATTTGATCGCCATTATGTAATGTCGGGAGCATAGATGGACCTTCCACCACAATAGGCGCAAACAAAAATGTACGAATGATAAATGCCAAGCCAAGAGCAATTAAAATTGTTTTTCCCCATCCTAACCACTCTTCGCGATACTTTTTTCTATTTGATTTTTCAGTCAAAGGACAAACCTCCATTTCAAAATACACTTTTTTAAAATGAGGCAAGAATGTAAATTACAACGGCCATTAATATGTAAGTGTAACTTGGGCAATTATGTAGGCTTTCAGGTTAGAAGAGGCTTTAATTCAATACTTATGTATAATATTAGAAAACTTGGCTTAAGACCAGCGGAAACTGTAGATTTGCTTGCTTATACTATAAACCTTAAACTTTATACTTTCCTTTAGTATAAAAAAGGAGCTTATGCATAATTGCCAAGCCCCTTTTCTTAAACACTTTATTTAGTCATGTATTTCTTTAACGACGCTCTTTAATACGAGCCGCTTTTCCACGTAAATTACGTAAATAGTAAAGTTTCGCACGACGAACAATACCACGACGACTTACTTCGATTTTATCAATCCGTGGAGAATGTAATGGGAATGTACGTTCCACACCGATACCGTAAGATAATTTTCTTACTGTAAATGTTTCACTAATCCCGCCGTTTTGACGTTTGATTACAACACCTTCAAATACCTGAATACGTTCTCGGGAACCTTCGACAACTTTAACGTGTACTTTTACAGTATCCCCAGCGCGAAATTCAGGATGATCTGTGCGTAATTGATCTTTTGTAATATCTTCAATTAATTTTTGCATCCTGTTTCACTCCTTCCAAACCAATGCTCATGCCTTTTAAATGGCAGCGGAACATCGTTGATAGTGTTTAAAACATATATTACTTTAAACACAGCTTTTAATATACCATATACTTCAAAGAACTGCAACTACTTTTGCCAATATCGTATTTAGTCTTTTACAATGCTTTTTTCATCTATTGTCAACTTTGAATTATTTAACAGATCTTTTCTCCGTTCATACGTTCTCTTGAGCGACTGTTCTTTTCTCCATGCCGCAATTTTACCGTGATCACCAGACAACAAAACTTCTGGAACTTTCATTCCACGAAATTCTGCTGGTCTCGTATAATGAGGATGTTCTAACAAACCCGACGAAAACGAATCCTGAGGTGCTGAAGCTTCATTCCCAAGTACATTAGGGAGTAGACGAATAACACTATCCATTACTACCATAGCACCTAACTCTCCACCTGTTAAAACGTAATCCCCTATGGATATTTCATCATTTACTAAATGTTTACGTATACGTTCATCAAATCCTTCATAGTGCCCACAAATAAAAATAAGATGATCTTCTTGTACAAGTTCTTCCGCTTTTTTTTGGGTAAATGTTTCGCCTTGTGGGCACATTAAAATAACACGCGGCTTAGAAGAACGTTCTTTTTTTACTGCTTCTACCGCATCAAAAATAGGCTGGGGAGTTAACACCATTCCCGCTCCTCCACCATACGGATAATCATCGACTTTCTGATGCTTATTTTGAGCATATTCACGAAAATTAACTAGTTGATACGTAAACTTATGCTTATCCTGCGCTTTTTTTAATATAGATGATTCCATCACACCTGTAAACATTTCCGGAAAGAGTGTCAATATATCTATATGCATCATTTATTCCAACAACCCTTCCATTGGAGAAATGATGACTTTCTTTGCTTTGACATCAACTTCCAAAACAACATCTTCAATATACGGGATGAGTATATCTTTGCCGCTTTTTCTTCTAGTGACCCATACGTCATTCGCACCAGGTGATAAAATTTCCTTGATCATTCCTAATTCTTCTCCTGTTTCTGTTATAACGGTACAACCAATTATTTCATGATAATAGTATTCATGCTCATTTAATTCCGTCTGGTCCGATTCAGGGATTTTTAGCTCACTGCCTTTAAAGTGAATGATATCATTCATGTTTTCATAACCTTCAAATTGCAACAGATCAAAACCCTTATGTACGCGATGACTGGATATAGTAACTTGTAAAGGGGCTTGTCCATCATTTACCACGTAAACGCGCTTACCAACTTCAAATCGATCATCAAAGTCGGTTATACGTAACACTTTAAGCTCTCCTTTAATGCCATGTGTATTTATGATTTTTCCTACTGTGAACATCTTCTCTGTCATTTAATCACCCGCTATTCATCTATCCGTATCACAACGTCATCTTTTATAATGATCGCTTGTTCTTTCATTATTTCATGCCAATGGGATCCTTCTGTAACCTCAACAAGAGCTTCAACTTCTTTTTCAACAATTTCACTACCTATTTCAAGCATATCCAGTTGTTCCATTTTAAACTCAACCAGTTTTATTTTTTCTTTGCGATTATTAATTTCCTGTTGAAACCGTTGTTCGAGTTCATGCTTGGAATAAGTCGATTTATTTAGTAGTTTACGCTGTTCAAACAACAACTGTTGACACTCTTGCTCAAGTCGCATTTTATGATCATGGAAATTCGTCTGCATTTTCTGTTTACTATTTTCCGTTAATACTTGTTTAATCTGCACCTTTTTTATTATTTGCATATGGCTCGCCTCACTCTCAGAACATCTCAGCAGAGCATAGCAATAACTATATGCTCTTGTTTAAAACACCCTTTTTCATACAACTAAATGCTTTATTTTCTCTATTACTTTTACCACTTCAATCTGCATACCGCTCCACTATTATGTTAGCATTAACGTGGCAAAAAGGGAAAGGGTTTTTAATCCCTTTCCCTTTTACATAATATCTAAATACACACGTTTATTACTATTTGTCTTCGCTGCATAAACAACCGTTCGAATGGCCTTTGCAATTCGACCATTTTTTCCGATTACCTTACCAACATCTTCAGGATGAACAGAAAGATGATATACAATCTTCGTTTCTTCTTCTGTCTCTGTAATAACGATATCTTCAGGATGATCTACAAGTGATGTAACAATCGTTTCAATAAGAGCTTTCATGTTATCACACTACTTTGCAACTTGATTTTTTTGCTCGTGAAATTTCTTCATGATGCCTTCTTTAGAGAATAGATTGCGAACTGTATCACTAGGTTTTGCACCTTTAGACATCCAGTCAAGTGCCTTATCTTCATCTATTTTAACTTCAACTGGATTAACTACAGGGTTATACGTTCCAATTTGCTCGATAGAACGACCATCGCGTGGCGCTCTTGAATCAGCTACAACGATACGGTAGAATGGGTTTCTTTTTGATCCCATACGCTTCAAGCGAATCTTTACTGCCATTTTCTTGCACCTCCATTTTTAAAAACTTAACACATTTTTAAATTCTAGCAGAAAAAGTTAAGTCTGTAAAGTGTTTTCCCATTACAGAGTAAAATAATTAGGCAGAACATATCAATTGAATGCATCTGCTTCAAGCTTCTACATAAACGGCAGCTTCATTCCTTTTTTGCCTTTTTTGCCTTTTTGCATATTTGTCATTTGCTTCATCATTTTTTTCATTTCTTCAAATTGCTTCAGCAAGCGATTTACTTGTGAAACATTTGTACCTGAACCTTTAGCTACCCGTTTTTTTCTACTTGCATTCATAATGCTTGGGTCTTGACGTTCCTTCTTGGTCATAGATTGAATAATCGCTTCTACATGTGAGAGTTGTTTTTCATCAAATTGGGCATTTTTTAAACCCTTCATTTTATTTGCACCTGGAATCATATTCATTAGGTCTTCTAATGGACCCATATTTTTCACTTGACCCATTTGCTCTAAAAAGTCATCCAATGTAAAAGACATCGTGCGCATTTTCTCTTCCAGTTCTTTCGCTTGCTTCTCATCTACATTCGTTTGAGCTTTTTCGATTAAAGATAGCACGTCTCCCATACCTAAAATCCTAGACGCCATGCGATCAGGGTGAAATGCTTCTAATTCATCAAGTTTCTCTCCCATACCAGCAAATTTAATCGGTTTGTCAGTAACAGCTTTAATAGATAGAGCGGCTCCACCACGAGTGTCACCATCCAATTTGGTTAACACAACACCTGTTATATCAAGCTGTTCATTGAAGCTTTCTGCAACGTTCACAGCATCCTGACCGGTCATGGAATCAACTACAAGATAGATTTCATGTGGATTGACTTCGGTTTTAATTTGTTGTAATTCTCCCATAAGTTCTTCGTCTACATGCAATCGTCCAGCAGTATCAATAATGACATAATCATGATGCTCTTCCTTGGCTTTTACCATCGCCTGTTTTGCAATATCTACAGGATTTGCATCTGTCCCCATTGAAAATACAGGCATGTCAAGTTGTTGTCCTAATGTTTCCAATTGTTGAATCGCAGCCGGACGATAAACATCACAAGCAACGAGTAATGGTTTGCGATTATGTTGTTTTCGTAAGAGGTTTGCTAATTTTCCAGAGGTGGTTGTCTTCCCAGCACCTTGTAACCCTACCATCATAATGACAGTAGGAGCACGATCAGCTACAGCAATTTTACTCTGTTCTCCACCCATTAAATCCGTTAATTCTTCTTTGACAACTTTAATAACCTGTTGGCCAGGTGTTAAACTTTCCATTACTTCTTGACCAACAGCACGTTCTTTAATATTTTTAATCAAATCTTTAACGACTTTATAGTTAACGTCTGCTTCTAGCAAAGCTAAACGAACTTCTCTTGTCATTTCTTTTACGTCTTGTTCAGTTACCTTACCCTTACCCGTTATTTTCTTTATGGTACTTTGCAGGCGGTCAGCTAATCCTTCAAATGCCATAGAAGGCGTCCCCCTAATCTAATTCTTTTATTTTATTCACAAGTTGTTGCGCGTCATTATCGTCAGAAATTATTTCACCCAGTCGCTTTAACAGCTCAAAGCGCTGCTGAAATTTTTCATATAAGTGAAGCTTTTGCTCATATGATTCCAACATTTGTTCCGTTCGCTTTATATTATCATACACAGCTTGCCTAGATACATCAAATACTTCTGAAATCTCACCTAGAGAATAATCCTCTAAATAGTACATTTCCATATAGTTACGCTGTTTGGGTGTAAGTAATGCTTGATAAAAATCAAATAAATAGTTCATTCTAGTCGTTTTTTCCAGCATGTTGTTACACCTCTCATCTTTTGTTTATCAACTAATTTAAATGTTGTATATTTTTGTTATAAGACTTCTTTCATACCAAAACTCTTCATATACGCACTTTTTGTACAAAGAATACGAGTACGCATCTTTGGATTAACAGAATTTAGCTTTCTGCCATTTTTATAGCAGAAGCCTTAAATTTGCTTATACTATAATACTTAAAACGATTACTGTCCTATAGTATAAAGAAAAAATGAAAATACTCTTTTGACACTACTTCAAAATAAGAATAACGGAATGTAATTTATGTGTCAAGCAAACTTCCTTTATCCCTTAATAAAAACTGTTGTAAGATTCTACGACTTTTGCTATAAACATATGGTTGTAAGTTAAGTTTTCTAAAGTTATGAATAACCAGTGGAGAATACCCCCCACTGGTTAAAAGGTCACTTTATTCTTTTTCTAATAAATCAGCGAAGAGACCGTAGACAAATGCATGAGCATCAAACGGGCGTAAATCGTTTACTCCTTCTCCTAAACCGACAAATTTAACTGGAATTTGTAGTTCATTTCGGATAGCTAAAACAATTCCACCTTTAGCTGTACCATCTAATTTCGTTAACACAATCCCGGTTACATCTGTCGCTTCAGCAAAGATTTTTGCTTGGCTTAAAGCATTTTGACCAGTTGTTGCATCTAGTACAAGCAATACTTCATGCGGAGCATTTGGAATTTCTTTTGCGATGACCCGCTTAACTTTTGCTAATTCGTTCATTAAGTTCACTTTGTTTTGCAATCTTCCAGCAGTGTCACAAATGAGAACGTCAGCCTGTTTTGATTTTGCTGATTTGATCCCGTCAAAAATCACAGCTGCCGGGTCGCTACCAGCAGTTTGTTTTACTACGTCCACACCGGTCCGCTCTCCCCACACTTCTAATTGTTCAATTGCTCCAGCACGAAAAGTGTCACCAGCAGCAAGCATCACTTTTTTTCCGTCCAGTTTAAGCTGGTGGGCCAATTTTCCAATAGAAGTAGTTTTACCTGCACCATTCACGCCGACAACTAAGATGACGGAAAGTTCACCTTCCTGAATAGCAAGGCTTTCTATTTCCTGATCATCATCTCCATAATATATTTCTACAAGTTTTTCTGAGATAACATCTTTCATTTCTGATGTATCTTTAATCTTTTGACGCTTTACTTCCATTTTCAATTCATCAATTAGATCCATTACAGTAGATACACCCGTATCTGCAGAAATTAGTACCTCTTCTAACTCCTCGAAGAAATCTTCATCTACTTTTCGGTATTTAGCAAGCAAATCATTTATTTTTCCAGAAAAAGTTTGTCGGCTTTTTTTCATCCCCTCCTTATACTTATCGGATACTTCTTCTACATCCTCTTGACCTCGTTGAAATTTGTTTCTTAACTTATCCATAAATCCCATTGTTCATTCCTCCTATTGTTCAACTAATTGTTCTGTCTCTTCTAAGCGAACAGATACTAAACGTGAAACACCTGATTCTTGCATAGTTACACCATATAACACATCTGCTTCCTCCATTGTACCTTTACGGTGTGTTATAACAATAAACTGTGTTTTTTCACTAAAAATTTTCACGTATTTAGCAAATCTAGTTACATTTGCTTCATCTAACGCTGCCTCTACTTCATCAAGCACACAAAATGGAACCGGGCGAACACGTAAAATTGCAAATAACAAAGCAATTGCAGTTAACGCCCGCTCCCCACCCGATAATAACCCGAGATGCTGCAATTTCTTTCCTGGTGGCTGAGCAATAATGTCTACACCTGTATCGAGTAAATTTTTAGGGTCTGTTAATTTCAATTCAGCATTCCCACCACCAAACAATTGCTTGAAAACATTTGCAAAAGCTTCTTTAATTTGCGAAAAAGTCTCACCAAAACGATCTTTCATTTCTTCGTCCATTTCGCCAATCACTTCATACAACGTTTTCTTCGCATCTACAAGATCTGTCTGTTGTTCTTTTAAAAAATCGTATCGTTCAGATATGCGCTCATACTCATCAATCGCTCCTATATTCACTGTTCCCAATTGATAGATTTGTTGCTTTAATTGGGTAACAGCAGTTTGGGCAGCTTGTTTATCTTGAGCTTTTTCGTAGTTTTGCCGTGCTTTTTCATAAGTCATCAAATATTCACTTTGTAAATGACTTAACATATTCTCAAGTTCTACATCCATCCGATTAGACTTCACTTCTTTCTCATTTAACCTTCGTCTAAGATCGTCCAATTCAGTATGAATTTGCTTAAGCTCCTGCTCTTTTTCTTGCATTTGTTTTGATTTAGCATCTCGTTCAGCTCGTATTTTTTGTAAAGATGCTGTTATTTTTTGTTTCGCGTCTGACTGTTGGCGAATTGTATCGTCGATGTCTTCCTCTGTTTCCTTGGTTTCTTGAAATTCAATGAGATTATTCCACTCTTCTACATATTGATCATATTCGCGTTGAAGCTCTGTTAGTTGGTTTTGCACTTGTTTTGTTTTTTCACGTTGGCTCTTAACACGTTCTTCTTGTTCCGCTAGTAAAACTTGATTTTGGTGCAATTCTTCTTGTAACTTTTCTTTATTCTCGATTAACTCTTTCTGTTGTTTGTTTAACTCGTTAATTTCCTGTTCAATTTCTTTTGCTTGTTCATCAAGTTGCTTTAGTTCTTTTTCTAAGTCCGCTTTTCGTTTTGCTACACCCTCATGATCTTCGGAATGTTGTCGTTTATCCTGATCATATATTTGCAATTGATCATTTAAAGCATGCAACCTTATTTCTAACTCGTGCATACTTTCTTGCATTTGCTGCAGTTGGCTTTGCTCAACTTGTACACTTGCTTCTTCTTCGTTTAACTTTTGTTCCAATTGTTGAATGTTCGCCTTTTTATTTTGGACAGTTTTTTCAAAGTCCAACACTTTCTTATTAAAAGTAGCTAGCTTCTCAGCCATTTCTTCAAGTTCTTTTTCACGCGTAAATAACGACTGGTTTGTCTTCTTCTTGGCACCACCGGACATGGAACCTCCTGGATGAACGACATCTCCATCCAGTGTTACAATACGATACCGTCTGGAAGCTAGCGCCGCTAATTCATTTGCATCCTTCAAAGTTTTAGCTATAATTACATGCCCCATTAAATGATTAATTGCTTTACGATACATAGCTTCGGTTTGAACAAGTTCACCTGCAACACCAACATATCCCTCATGCTCAGCTAGTTGAATTTTTAATTCATTAGGAATAACCCGCTGTTGAATGGAGGAGAGAGGTAGAAAGGTAGCTCTCCCATTATTTGTTTGCTTTAACCAGGAAATACTCTGCCTAGCTGATTGTTCATCTTTTACAACAATATGCTGCGCTTGCCCACCAAGCACTGTTTCTATAGCTGTAATATACACTTTAGGAACTTCTATTAGTTCTATAATTGCACCATATATGTTAGCAAGTTTATTTTCTTTACGCGCCTTTAGTACAGCCTTTACACCTTGAAAGAAACCTTGAAATTCTTCCTTCATCTCCTCAAGCATTTCTTTTTTAGATTTTACTTTTTCGATATATTGATAGCCTTGATATAGTTTAGTTTGTGCTTCTTGAAAGGCATAACGTTCCTGTTGTAATAATTCTTTCGTGGAATAAACATTCTTTTCTTTTTGCATACATATTTGCTTTTGCTTGTCCACATCAGGTACAAGCGTGTTCCATTTTTCTTGTAATTTCTCTCGTTCGTGAATTAACCCGGCAAACTTCTCTGATTGTTTTTCTGTCTTTACAGCTAACTGCTGCAGCCGCTCATCTAACGTTTGTTTTTCGTTACGTTTAGCAGCTTGTTGATTTAAACACTCAATATAATCGGACTTTCGATCTTCTATCTTTTGAGTCAAATTTGCATTTCCTAATCTGAGCTCCTGCTCTAACTCTTTCACAGTATTAGCAGTTGTTTTTTTGGCGCTTTGTAATGTTGTTAAGTTCTTCTTTTCTTGTACAAAAACATCGTGTAAACAACCTATTCGTACGGAAGTTTGATTCTTCTGGGAATCTAGCTTTGCCTTGTTTTCAAAAAAATGTTTAGAACGTTCCAAAAACAATTGCTTTTTCCCTTCATATTTTTCCAATGTTTGTGTTGCTGTTAATAAATCCGCTTGTAATTGCTCTAATTTTTTATCCATTTGCACAATGGCTAAACGCTCTTGTTCCTGCTCTTGCTCTTTTAGCTCCACAGTTTGTTGTATATGATGTTGTTTATTTTTCACCTTTTCTATTTCTACTAGCATTGATTTCCATTCTGTATGGAGGCGATCAATTTCAGCAAGTAAGTATGTAATTTCAGTCTCCTTTAATTGATCTTTGAACATCTTATATTGACGAGCAGTTTCTGCTTGCTCTCGTAAAGGATCCATTTGCTGTTCAATTTCATGAATAATATCTTCCACACGATTTAAGTTTTCTTGTGTTTCCGCAAGTTTGTATTCTGCTTTTTTCTTTCGTTGTTTATATTTTAAAACGCCTGCTGCTTCTTCAAAAATAGTTCTTCTTTCTTCTGCCTTGGAGCTCAATATTTCTTCCACTTTTCCTTGACTAATAATCGAAAAAGCTTCCCTACCAAGCCCTGAGTCCATGAATAGATGAACAATATCTTTTAAACGACAGGATTGATTATTAATATAGTACTCACTATCACCAGAGCGATAAACACGCCTCGTTACACTTACTTCATCATAATCTAATGGTAGAAGCTGATCATGATTATCAAGAACTAATGTTACTTCAGCTACATTAAGTGGTTTGCGTGTATCACTACCTTGAAATATAATATCTTCCATTTTCGAACCGCGCAGCGATTTTGCTGATTGCTCTCCGAGAACCCAACGAATAGCATCTGTAATATTGCTTTTTCCGCTCCCGTTTGGTCCAACTACAGCTGTTACTCCCGGAACAAAATCAACACTTATTCGTTTAGCAAACGATTTAAAACCGACGCTTTCTAATTTTTTCAAATACACCTGACATTTCTCCTAATGATTGAAAGAATATGTATAACTACTGTCATATAGCCTCATATCCTCTCCTACAAATAAATTTATATTCTACTTATTATCTTTCTATATCTAACTACAAACAAAAAATAGTTGGCATTTTACCGCATATATTTTATCATAAATGTTATAGTAAAAGAAGTTTTGACGTGATATGAAGATAAAAGGAGCTGAAATAATGAATTTAGAAACACCATCTCAGGAAAATTTAAAAATACTATTAGATGAGATTGCTGATCAACTTTCCATTGTCAATCGCACAATTATGGATGCAAAAGATTACGATCTAAATAAATATACAGAGCTAAAGTCGCTGTATGATTTAATTAAACAAAAAGGGCACCTTAGTACGCTTGAGACACAGGCATTCATAGAGGAATTACGGAATATTCGTAAATAAGCACGAAAATGGTAAGTAAATGGCTCCCAAAGTTGTACAATTAACCAAAAGCATTCACAGACAAGGTGCGGAAAGAGGATAGTTATGTGTTCCACTTTAAAACGGAAGGTTATCGTATAAAAAATAACAACTTTTCGTCATAAAGACTGGGAGTAACCTAGGCTTTACTAACAAGAAACGTAAAAATGAGCCGATAAATACTTATTATATCATTTCCTTGGGCACTTTTTGAATAAATCTGTAGAAAAACAATAGCAAAAGGCTGTATCACCTTTTACAGCCTTTTGCTATTGTTTGTATTTATCTAAAGCGGCTTTAGCTGCCCTCTGTTCAGCTTCTTTCTTTGTACGCCCTATTCCTGATCCGTATACTTCACCTTGTATAAAAGCTTTAGCTACAAATTCCTTATCATGAGATGGCCCTCGTTCTTCGACAATTTTATATTCAACTGAACGGTGTTTCACTTGTTGAATTAATTCTTGTAATTGGCTCTTATAATCCATCGCATGCGAAAAAGCACCATTTGTTATTTTCGGAAATATATAGTCTTCGAGGAACTGTATGGTTGTATGAAAACCTTGATCTAAAAAAAGCGCACCTAAAAATGCTTCAAAAACATCTGCCAGCAGGGCATCGCGGTCACGACCACCAGTTTGCTCTTCTCCTTTACCTAGTAAGATATACGCTCCAAACCGTAAGCCACGTGCAAAACTGGCTAAAGAAGGTTCACAAACAATTGCAGCTCTTAACTTTGTCATTTCCCCTTCAGGCATTTTTTCATTCGTCCGAAATAAATATTGAGATACGCCAAGCTCTAATACAGCGTCTCCTAAAAATTCGAGCCTCTCGTTATCCGAAAATACTTTATCACGATGCTCATTCACATAAGATGAATGAGTAAATGCTTGTACGATTAATGAGGGATTGTAAAAACGAACGCCTAATTGCTTTTCTAATTGGTCAACATTCATGAATGGCACCTCTATTTACATCTTAATATAGAGAAAGCCTCGTTAGACGAGACTTTCTTTCGCTAAACTGTTAACCTTGTAAATTATTTATGTAGTTAACAGCATCACCTACTGTATTAATTTTTTCTGCTTCTTCATCAGCAATTTCCATGTCAAATTCGTCTTCCAGTTCCATAACAAGTTCAACAACATCTAATGAATCTGCTTCTAAATCATCTTTAAAAGAAGCTTCCATTGTTACTTTTGCCTCGTCAACATCAAGACGATCGACAATGATTGCTTTTACACGATCAAATACGTCTGCCATATCCAGTCACCCCCTTTCAAGTTATGTATAGAAGTTCTTACATTACCATGCCACCATCAATATGGATCGTTTGGCCAGTAATATAGTCTGCATCTTCGCTTGCCAAGAATCGAACAACCTTTGCTACATCTTCTGGCTCTCCTAGTTTTTGCAACGGAATCAATGTAAGCATTTCTTTATGTTGTTCTTCCGATAAAGCATCGGTCATATCTGTTGAAATAAAACCTGGTGCTACCGCATTTACAAGAATATTCCTAGTAGCTAACTCTTTTGCAGTTGTCTTCGTTAATCCTATCACTCCTGCTTTGGCAGCTACATAATTTGCCTGACCAGGGTTTCCACTCACACCAACGATGGATGCAACGTTAATAATTTTTCCTGCACGCTGCTTCATCATTTGTCTCGTAACTGCTTTCGTACAAATGAAAACACCTTTCAAATTCGTATTAATAACTTCATCAAATTCCGTTTCTTTCATCCTCATCAGCAAGTTATCCCGCGTTATTCCAGCATTATTAACTAGAATATCCAATGAGCCAAAACGAGAAGCTACTTCCTTTATCATTGCTTTTACTTCGGATTCGTCTGCTACATTTGCTCTAATTTTGAAAGCCTGTCTTCCAAGCTGTTGAATTTCACTTACGACGGCCTCTGCTTTTGCCTCACTACCTGCGTAATTAACAGCAACATTTGCTCCTTGCTTCGCTAATTCAAGCGCTATAGCACGACCAATTCCTCTTGAAGCTCCTGTAACTAGCGCATTTTTTCCAGTTAGAATCATATTTCCTCCCCCTTATACCATGCAATAAATTCATTTAATGATGCGACATCTTGAATGGCAAATGTTTTCTTCTTCCGATCAATTTTCCTTACAAGCCCACTTAAAACTTTTCCATTTCCTACTTCCACAAACGCATCAACTTCATGCTTCATCATATTTTGAATGGACTCTGCAAAGCGGACAGGGGAATAAAGTTGTTTTACGAGTAATTTTTTTATTTCTTGTTTGTCTCTTACTGGTTGAGCAGAGACGTTAGCATAAACTGGTATTGTAGCATCTCTTATCGTTACTTTGTCCAAATAAGCGGAAAATGACTCATTGGCTGCTTGCATTAGTCGAGAGTGAAATGGACCACTAACATTTAGAGGTAATACCCGCTTTGCTCCGTGAGCCTTTAAAATTTCAGTAGCATGTTCCACGCCTTTCACAGAGCCTGAAATAACAATTTGACCAGGACAATTCAAATTAGCAATATCCACTATTTCATCTTTTACTTCAGCTAACGAATGATGAACAGTTTGCTCATCTAGACCTAATACAGCTGCCATCGTTCCTTGTCCTTTCGGGAAAGCTTCCTCCATTAACTGGCCCCGTTTAGATACCAACGGAAGTGCTTCATCAAAAGCGATCGCACCTGAAGCAACGAGCGCACTATATTCCCCAAGACTATGCCCGACCAGATTCACTGGCTGAACCCCATATTTTAAGAGTAGAGCGTGTATTGCAGTACTTAATAATAGCAATGCTGGTTGCGCATATTCAGTAGCGGTTAATTGTTCCTTTGGTCCGTTACTTATAATTTGACTTAAGTTTGTTTCCAATAAGTCATCAGCTTCATGAAATAACTGCTTCACTTCTGGATAAGTGTGATACAATTCATTCCCCATGCCTATTTCTTGAGAACCTTGTCCCGGAAACATAAAAGCTACTTTTTTCATTCATCTTCCCCCTTCGCTACATGTAAGGACTCAATCGTTGACTGAATCGTTTCTGCGATTTGGTTCTCTGCCATATAGCGTGCTTGCTTAATTGCGTTGGCTATTGCTCTTTGATCAGAAGATCCATGTGCTTTAATGACTGGCGCCTGCAGTCCAAACAAACCGGCACCGCCATATTCCGAGTAATCTAACTTTGTTTTCAAAGCTTTTAAATCTTTCTTCAACATGCCTGCTGCTAGCTTACTTTTAGTAGACGACGTAAATGCTTGTTTTAACATAGCAAAGATCGAACCAGCTGTCCCTTCGATCGTTTTAAGCGCAACATTTCCGGTGAATCCATCCGTTACAATAACATCTGCAACATGATCTAACATATCACGAGCTTCGACATTTCCAATAAAATTAATAGGTGCTTCTTGTAGTAATTGGAAAGTCTTTTTCGTTAACTCTGGTCCTTTTCCATCTTCCGTGCCAACGTTTAAAAGACCTACTTTCGGCTGGGATAAACCACGAACCTTTTCGGAATAAATAGAGCCCATTATGGCGTATTGAAGTAAATGGTTCGGTTTTGCATCTACATTGGCACCAACATCCAAAAATAAAAATCCTTGACCATCTAATGTTGGAAGCGTGGGACTTAAAGCTGGTCGTTCAATCCCTTTGATTCGACCTACAACAAATAATCCTGCACTCATTAATGCTCCCGTGTTTCCTGCTGAAATACAAGCATCTGCCTTACCTTGTTTTACTTCATTCGCTGCCAAAACTAATGAAGATTGTTTTTTTCTTCTAACAGCCCGTACAGGCTCATCTTCAGCAGTAATCACTTCATTCGTATGTAAAATATGAATTCGATCGTGTTCGCTCGCATATTTTTTTATTTCTGATTCATTACCGACTAACGTAATGTGTAGATCTTTCATTTCAGAGACAGCTTTCATGGCACCGAGAACAGTCGATTCTGGTGCGTGATCGCCTCCCATGGCGTCAATTGCAATTCTCATTTAGTCTGCTCCTTTATGCTGATTCAATTGATACATATGGAATACACCTGTAAATACTAACTCATTTTCTACAAAACTATTTACATGTACGAGTGTTAATCCTTTTTCTTTCCCTTTTACTACAGCTTTAGCTATTACGCGTTCTCCCTCTTTCACTTGCCTCGTAAATTTCAACTCTGATTTAGCAGTCAGTGCCAATTCATCATTTAATACAGCAACTGCTAACGAATTGGCTTGTGCAAAGAGGTGGTGGCCGCGAGCTATATTATTTCGTGAAAAAACATGTTCTTGGCGAATATCTAAAATTGAAATTGCTCGTTCATCCAATTCTAAATCAATAACCTCACCAATCACCTCTTCAAGTGGTAGTGCTTTAACCGTCTCATTCCATTGTTCCGTCGCCACTGATTTAATACGTTGTCGCAGTTCAGGAATGGCTAATTCCATGCGATCCAAGCGAATAGTTTGGATACTTACATTAAATTTCTTGGCTAACTCTTCGTCTGTTATAAAAGGTGTTTGTTCAATCGTTTCTTTTAATAAACGCTGCCGATCAGCCTTTGATCTTTTCATGACTGCACCATCCATATAAAATTATACATTACCTTATATAGGTTATTCACCGAGACTTATAAAACGTAAATGTGTCCTATTCATAAGCAATTCCTACTACTTTTCACATAAAAAGAAATAGGGGAATGTAACTTCAAACAAAGAATATAGGTTTTATTGCTAGCTTGAAAAAACTAGGGTTACGAGCAAATCTTTTAGGACGACAGCTTTCTTGTTTACTATAAGTTTAAAGTTTACTTTCGTAAAAGAAAAATTCCTTAATCTCTAACGCAACTATCTTATACATAAACCTCATAAAACATAATTATGACTTGCTCCTAATAGTAATATATAATACCAAAGCGCTTAATGCAACTATTTATTAATCCAATTTCTCATCCATTTGAAATTTATTCTCTACATATTTTGAAAGCAATGCATATTCTTCCGTTTCTAATAAACCGTCTTGAATAATCTTTGCAGCATCTTGTCTAGCAGTCTCTAATGCCCGGTAGTCGTGAATCATGTCAGCAAGTTTAAATTCAGGTAAGCCACTTTGTTTTTTTCCAAAAAAATCACCTGGCCCACGCAGTTGCAAATCTTGTTCCGATAATGCAAATCCATCTGTCGTCTCTGCCATAATCCGCATGCGTTCTTTCCCTGTTTCCCCTTTCGGGTCAGCAATTAAGATACAATAGCTTTGTTTCTCTCCTCTGCCTACCCTCCCCCGCAATTGATGCAATTGTGATAATCCAAATCGCTCTGCGTCATAAATCATCATAATTGTTGCATTGGGAACATTCACTCCTACTTCCACTACAGTTGTAGATACAAGTAGGTGAACTTCATTATTAGCAAATTTTTTCATGATTGTTTCTTTTTCTTCAGCCGTTAATCTTCCATGCATTAAACCTATTTCTACAGTTTCAGGAAAATATGCCCTTAATTGGTGATACACATCGACCGCATTTTGAATATCCAATTTGTCTGATTCTTCAATAAGTGGGCAAATAACGTATGCCTGCTCGCCAGTTTGAATACGACTACCCACAAATTGCAATACGCGATCCAACATCGTTTCTCGTACCCAATACGTTTCAATCTCTTTTCTTCCTAAAGGCATCTGGTCGATGACGGAAACATCCATATCTCCAAATGCTGTTATAGCTAAAGTACGCGGTATGGGAGTGGCTGTCATAAATAAAACATCGGGGGATAAACCTTTTTCTCTCAAGGTTCGTCTTTGCTCTACACCAAATCGATGCTGTTCGTCTACAATAACAAACCCAAGCTCAGAAAACTGCACATCTTCTTGAATTAAAGCATGCGTTCCGATAACAATATCTATTTGTTGATTGTAAATTTGTTCAACTAGTTCTTTACGTCTTTTTCCTTTCATGGAACCAGTAAGTAAAGCAATCTTTGCTCGTCCTCCAAATAATTTACCGAGCGATTCATAGTGTTGTTCTGCTAATATTTCCGTAGGCACCATTAAAGCGCCTTGTTTCCCAGCTGTAACAGAAGCGTACAAGCAAATAGCTGCAACAGCAGTTTTTCCAGACCCAACATCACCTTGAAGCAAACGGTTCATACGATAAGGCGATTGCATATCCGTTAAAATCTGCTCAAGTGCGCCTTGCTGTGCACTCGTTAGCGTAAATGGAAATGTATCTATAAATTCTTTAACAAACTTACTGTTATAGTTTTGTGCATTTCCAACAGTGGCCTCACGTTTCCATTTTCGTAGCAACTGCATTTTTAACTGAAATACTAAAAACTCTTCATATATAAGCCTTCTACGTGCATGTTTTAAAGCACTTCGGTTCTTAGGCATGTGCAACGTCTGATACGCTTCCTTACGGGTTGGTAATTTATATGCAGTTAAAAAAGTTGCCGGGAGAATTTCCCCAATAGTATCAGAATAACTCGCCAACGCCTGCTTCATGACTTTCTTTAACTTCCCAGGGGAGAGTTCGCCGCGAGCAGGGTAAACAGGATGCATTTCATCTTGCTGTAAAGCCGGTCCTTTCTTATACGTATTTACTGTAATTTGTAAGCGATGCGCGTCCCATTTTCCGATAAGGGTAATTATATCTCCTTTATGTATATGTTTTTTAGCGAAGGATCGATTAAACATAACCGCTTTTACAGCAATTTGCTCTACTTCCAATGTAAAAGTTAATCTTGATTTTTGCTTTCCATAAAAAGTGAGAGAAGGATCGTGGACTACCCTTCCCTCAATCGTAACTTTATCATCGTGTACAAGCTCACTCAATGGCTTTATTTCAAAAACATCATACCGATAGGGAAAATAATTGAATAAATCTTCTACTGTAAAAATGCCGATATGAGCAAAATCCTCACCCATTTTCTCCCCGACACCTTTCACGTGGGTAACAGGATCGGTTAACATAATTATCACACTTTCTTAGCTTGTTAGTCCTAATAATTTATCTTTTAGCCAGCGTCCAGTTGGTGTATCGGCTAATCCGCCTTCTCCCGTTTCTCGTAAACTGGATGGCATTTGCTTTCCAATTCTATACATAGCGCCAATTACTTCATCACAAGGAATTCTACTCGTTACACCAGCTAGTGCCATATCAGCCGAAACAATTGCTAACGAAGATCCACCAGCGTTTCTTTTCACACACGGAACTTCAACAAGGCCAGCAACGGGATCGCAAACAAGTCCAAGCATGTTTTTTAATGTCATGGCGAATGCTTCTGCGGATTGCTGTGGTGTTCCCCCAGCCATCTCCACAATACCAGCGGATGCCATTGCTCCAGCTGACCCTACTTCGGCTTGGCATCCTCCCGCAGCCCCTGAGATAGATGCATTATTCGCTACTACAAAGCCAAATGCGCCAGCGGTAAATAAATACCGCATCATTTGTTCACGTGTTGGATTCAATTGATTCTTTACAGCAAACAACGTACCAGGAACACACCCAGCACTTCCTGCAGTAGGAGTAGCACAAATTGTTCCCATTGCAGCGTTTACTTCATTCGTTCCCATCGCTTTACTTACAGCATCCAGTAGCAATGGACCAGAAAGCGGGTTTTTCTCATGTATATATTTTTGGATAAGAACCGCATCTCCACCAGTTAAGCCAGTAACGGATTCCACTCCTTGCAAAGCATCTTCAATCGCTTTTTCCATGACTTGTAAGTTCTTCTCCATCTCTTCATATAACTGCTCACGTGTTTTTTCTTTTACTTCCATTTCCTGACGAATCATCACTTCTGAAATAAATATTGCTTTCATTTCAGCTATCTCCACTAATTCTTGAACAGTCCGAAACATCATGAGATATTCACCTCTTTTCTTTACTAATTAACTATTAATCTTAGCAATTCGGATAATGTACTCTGCTTTTTCTAGTTCACGCAATATATCATCATCGACGTTTTGGTCAACTTCTATAACCATCAACGCTTCCTTCCCGACATCTTTTCGGTTTACTTCCATGTGACCAATATTGACTTCATGCTTAGCTAGAACAGACGTTACAGAAGCGATAGCTCCAAAACGATCATTATGCATAATTAAAATCGCTGGATGGTTTCCGGATAAACGTAATTCAAAACCATTTAGTTCCGTAATTTCTACCTTTCCACCACCAATCGATACACCTACCAATTCCAAGGAATCTCCCACATCGCCTATTTTTAATCGTACCGTATTTGGATGATTGACGGCAGCGCTATCTTCAATAAATTCTATTTGCATGTTACGTTCTTTAGCTATTTTTAATGCATCCTTCATACGTGTATCATCTGTATCAAAACCGAGCAAACCACCCACTAGTGCAAAATCTGTTCCATGACCTTTATATGTTTTTGCAAATGATTCATAAAGATGAATCTTAACCCATGTTGGGACTCTACCAAATAAACTATGTGCAGCTTTACCAATTCTAGCTGCACCAGCTGTATGTGAACTTGACGGACCAATCATAACAGGTCCGATAATGTCGAAAACAGAATTGTATTTCAATCTCCATCCCATCCTTTAACACGAACTTTTCTTCTCTTGTTGATTATAACAAAAAAATACTATTCCATCATTCATCGCATGTACGTTAACCAAAAGATAGCATGGATCTTCCTATTAGGTAATTTTTCACGCTCTCTTAAGAGTTTCATATTACCGCAGTTGATACTGACTCTACACGAACCATAAAGATCGAGTGATTCTTTGACTTTAAATTGTATTCTCGATATAATTACTTCTTGTGGATTATATATTATATAATCGGGCGGGAGAGGGACAGGAAATACATTGAGGAGTTTGTATGCCTGATAAGAAAAGCAACTTGAAACTAGCCAATAATTCTACCCTACGTAACGAATGGGTCGCAGGCTTAATTGGTTACCTTACAACAATGTACATTGTTGTCGTCAATGGTTCCATTCTTAGCGAAGCTGGAATTTCGTTAGAAAGCGGCATGATCGCCACTATTCTTGCTAGCTTCATTGGAACATTATTGATGGGGATATTCGGAAAACTTCCGCTAATAGTTATCCCTGGTATGGGTATAAACGCATTATTTGCATACTCCATTATCGGTGGAACTAGTCTAACTTTTCATGAAGGTTTGGCTGTTGTCTTTATTGCAGCGATTGTTTTTTTAATTACCGCTTTTACAAAGTTAGGTGTATTATTTAAAAAAGCAATTCCTGATTCATTAAAACACGCTATCACCGTCGGGTTAGGTCTATTTTTAATTTTAATTGGACTCGAGAAAAGCGGACTTATTAGTAAAGGAAGTAATACCATTATTGCTATGGGTGATTTCACATCCTCTACAGTTATTGTTAGTTTAATCACACTATTTCTAGCAATATTTTTATTTGTTAAAAATATCCCAGCTAACTTTTTAATTACGATGGTATTAGGGACCATTATTGCTGCTATCGGCGGAATTATCCAACCGGGTAATCAATCATTGCAAGTAGAGTGGAGTGACGTACTCTTTATTCCTTCTTTTAACGCAGTTGGTGAACTTTCATTCTGGTTATCCGTTTTTCCTTTATCGATGATTTTAATATTCGAAAATATGGGGCTTTTACACGGACAACTCTCTATGCTAAAACGTGAAGATCAGTACCAAAGAGCTTATCAAGTCACTGCATTTTCAACTTTAACTTGCGCGTTCCTAGGTACTTCACCTACTGTTTCTGCTGCTGAAAACGCAGCTGTGATAGCTTCTAAAGGAAGAACAAGAATAACAGCAATTATTGCCAGCTTTCTTTTCTTAGCAACCATTGTATTGATCCCTTGGATTACAATGATACCTAATACGGCAATAAGCCCCATTTTAATCATTGTTGGCTTTTTAATGGTGCAAAATATAAAGCAACTGCCACTTGATAACTTATCAGAATCATTGCCAGCTTTTTTAATTGTTGTCATGATCCCATTTACGTACAGCATTGCAGATGGAATGGCTTTTGGCTTTATCGCTTACCCAATTGTTAAATTGGCAATTGGTGAAAAACACGAGCTTTCAGCACCGCTCTTAGTTATTTCTAGTTTATTCTTGCTTGATTTTGTTATAAAAATGATAGGGATTTAACTTAAAGCAACTATAGCTCATCCTGAATGATAAACCGCATGAAATCCAATATGGTATCATGCGGTTTTATTATAATTCTTCAGTTTCGAGACAGGATACCTAGTTAAGGAAATTAAAATGATTTTTTTTCAAAATCTCCCCATTACCTTTTAAAGTATAGTAAGATGAAACATAAAAGGCCCCTTGAGTACCTTTCAAGGAACCTTTCTTTTATTTATTTATTTATGTTATCTAGCTAAGGAATATATATCCCATGCATCACGAAAGAAGTATTCCATTGCTTACTATACCAAGTTGTAAATTACTCTACAGAAAAAATAAAGGCATAGATTGGTTGTTTCCCATTATGAACTTCTACTTCAATATCTTCATATTTTTCTTCAATATATGCCATAAGCGCTTGGGTTTCTTCATCCGTACCATCTTCACCTTGTAATACAGTTAAAATTTCATCGTCTTCTGTAATTATTTTTTCTAATAATAATTTAACAGTTGCCATTTTATCTGCATTGGTAGTGACGATTTTCCCGTCTGCAATTCCCATGAAATGATCCTTTTTGATAGTAATACCATCCATTTGTGTATCTCGAACGGCATATGTAATTTGACCAGTTTTTACATTTTTTCTAGCCTCATCCATTGCCTTTTGGTTCGTATCTAGATCGTGATCTGGATGGAACGCCAACATAGCGCTAATACCTTGAGGTATTGTCTTGGTTGGTACAACTCGAACATCTTCCGTTGCTAATTCTGCCGCTTGGTCAGCTGCCATAAAAATATTTTTGTTATTAGGTAACAGCAGCACTTTTTTAGCATTTGCTTGTTTAATAGCGTTCGTAATATCCTGAGTGCTTGGGTTCATCGTTTGACCACCTTGAATAACGACAGAGGCACCTAAACTTTCTAACAATTCTTTTACCCCTTCACCCATAGCTACTGTAACAATGGCATATTCTACTGGTTCTGTAGATTTATTTTCTTTCTTCCCAACTAACGCTGTATGCTGCTCGCGCATGTTTTCTATTTTCATATTAATTAGACTTCCATAGCGTTGCCCTAGCGTGAGACACTCTCCAGGATATTCTGAGTGAATGTGCACTTTTATTAGTTCTTCATCACTTACAACTAATAAAGAATCACCATGGTTGCTTAATTCTTGACGGAATGCTTCTTCATCAAAAGGGTGCTTGCTTACCTTTTCTTCTTCAAATTTCACCATGAATTCCGTACAATAACCAAACTTGATATCCTCGGTATTCATAAAATCTTGTGTTATTTTATGGTGCTCTGCATTAACCATTTCGTCCATATTAATATTTGAAGTGCCTTCAGGTAGCTCTTCCCCTTTTAAGGAAGCTAAAAAGCCTTCATAAATCGTTACTAATCCTTGTCCACCTGAATCCACCACTCCAACTTCTTTTAAAACAGGGAGTAGGTCAGGTGTGCGCTTTAAAGAAGCTTTTGCTTCAGCTACAACTTCCTCCATTAAGGTAATAATATCTGTTTCATCTTCGGCGATCGCAACCGCCTTATTTCCAGAATCTTTTGCCACAGTTAAAATAGTTCCTTCAACTGGCTTCATTACAGCATTATATGCTGTGGATACAGCACTTTCAAATGCTTTTGCAAGCCCTTTTGTTGTAACAACTTCTTCTTTTCCCAACCCTTTTGCAAAACCACGAAATATTTGCGATAATATAACACCTGAATTCCCTCTTGCACCCATTAAGAGCCCTTTGGAAAATGCCTGCGCAACTTCGTATACTTGGGTACTTTGGATATTTTTCACTTCATTTGCCCCAGAAGTAATCGTTAGGTTCATATTCGTTCCTGTATCCCCATCTGGTACAGGGAAAACATTTAATGCATCAATTCTCTTGGCATTATTGGACAAATGATGAGCACCAGACAAAATCATTTGTGCCAGTCTCTTGCCATCGATTTGTTGTAAACTCACGTTAAATTTTCCTCCTCTAATCAAGAACTCAGAAGCGTCTGTTAAGAAACAGACGCTAAGACAGATCGTATATAGTCATACGTTTCATAGTTGATAAATTATTCTTGAGTAACACGAACTCCTTGAATATAAATATTGACAGAATCAATCTCCAAACCGAGAGATTGATTTAGCGTGTATTTAACTTTTGATTGAACATTATGAGCAATCTCAGATATTTTTGTACCATAACTTACAATAATATACATGTCGATATGCAGATGATGTTGCTCTTGACGAACAATAACACCTTTAGAGAAATTTTCTTTACGTAAAATTTCCGCAATACCGTCCCGTATTTGACTTTTTGAAGCCATCCCAACAATACCGTAACACTCTACCGCAGCCCCTCCAGCAATCGTTGCAATTACTTCGTTTGTTATTGTTACTTGACCATCATTTGTATGCAGTTCAATGGACATTTGAATCCTCCTTTTAGTACCTGCTCACATTCTAAAAACATTCTACTACATGCAACTATATTTTAAAAGTCAAAGATGATTGCAATATAAAATTACCCCTTCTTACAATGTACGATTTCCATGCATCTGTCAAGCGTTTTTTCTTGATGTTCTATAGATTGTCTACTTTATTCATCTATTCATTGAGAAAACTTACAAAACCTGATCTAAACAAAATGCTTTAGAAATTTTAACGGAGACTCCTCGAAAATGGACAGTCATATTCTTCGTGCGATGTTTCACTGTCGTAGCTTTCCTTGTCCAGTGGAAAAGCGTAGTTTTTTCCACAGCGGTCACTAGCTACATTTCGCTTATGCATTTATAAAACAATTGTTGCATGAAACTGCCAGTAAAAGTGTACATGAATAGAGTACTGGAAATTTTGAGGTCATAATTATGTTGAGAAAAACTTGATACATACCAACGCAAAACAATAATTGCAAATAAACTAATGTTATGGTAAATTATATAAGTATGAGGTTTAAGTTGAAAAGAAAGAAGTAGGAGGGATAGCATGGCCAGAAAATGTGTTGTTACTGGACGCCAGACTCGCACTGGAAACCACCGCTCTCACGCAATGAATTCAAACAAGCGAAAATGGAAAGCTAATGTACAAAAAGTACGCATCATGGTAGATGGTAAACCGAAAAAAGTTTATGTTTCTGCACGCGCCCTAAAATCAGGGAAAGTGGAACGCGTATAATATACAGCTTCACACATTAGTTATAAATAAGCACCTTTTAATAAAGGTGCTTATTTATATGGAATTACAGTATATTATTGTAGTTTTTCTTATACTATATACCTTTAAACTTTTATACTTTCCTAGGGTATAAAAAAACAAGCCATGATCAATTTCATGGCCGCTTTTCAACAATAATTTATACCTCACTCGTCTTCTTGCAGTTTACTTCTCTTTCTTAAATGTACCAATAATCACTCTTACAAATCCACCTATAAACTTTGGGAGCTTAATCGTATAAAATTTCATGAGTTCGCCCTCCTCTTTACAAACAAAACTAACTAGAAATCTAATCACGGCTCTTTACTAATAATAATATGCCTTCTTTGTAAGAAAAAGTACCACTATTTCTAATTAGCTTGTTTGAAATACATAACGTGGACCCCCATGAAATATTCGCATTCGTTAAAGGGTAGTAAAAATGTGTTAGCGTAATACCTTTCACTTCTTTCGAAAAAGGCACGAAAGAAATGATCGGATAATTGATATCATGTAGAACTGTGTACTTGCCTGGAAACGTTAATTCTAAATAATTCGCTATGTCAATTATAATTCCACGAATCCCTTTCGATAAAATAACATAAAGCAATTGTACATTGATGAACTCGTGATCTTTACGCCCTCCTGATACACCAAATAAATAGATTGTGTCCGGATCCAGTTCATAAGCTTTGTTTAAAGCTAATTCTAAGTCTGTTTCGTCCTTTTCAGAAGGATAAACATGAACGTAGTGTGCATGTTTATCAATTAGCGATTTTTCCTCTTTCGTTGTAGAATCAAAATCCCCAATAGCATAGGTAATTGGCAAATCGTAAGTAGCTAAAACCCATGCACCTCGATCAGCACCTATCCAAAAATCCACCTCTTCCTTGTATGTTTTTAAATCAGGATGGTTTCCAGGTGCATTACCTACAATGCCTACTACAGTCACGTTAATTAGACCCCTTTACTGCCTGCAAAATTTCCTGCATCGCCTTGTTACGATCTTCTTGGGCAAAAATAGCACTTCCCGCTACGAGTACATCGGCACCAGCATCTACACATCGTTTGGCAGTTTTGGAGTTAACCCCTCCATCAACCTCAATCTCAAAAGAAAAACCAAAATCTTCACGCCACTTATTTACTAACTTTATTTTTCCTAACGTACCATCAATAAACGATTGTCCACCAAATCCAGGATTAACTGTCATAATTAAAATTATATCGATGTCAGGTAAAATAGGCAGTAACGTTTCAGCAGGAGTAGCAGGATTAATGACTACGCCTGTTTTCATTCCATGTTCTTTGATAAGCTGAATAGTTCTGTGTAAATGTTGGCAAACTTCTTGGTGCACTGTAATGATATCCGCTCCTGCCTTAGCAAATGAAGGTATAAATTGATCTGGATTTTCAATCATAAGATGAACATCCAACGGAAGATTTGTTACAGGACGAATTGCTTCAACGATTGGCGGTCCTAAAGTAATATTTGGTACAAAATGACCGTCCATCACGTCGACATGGATATAGTCAGCTCCAAATTGGTCTACTTCCTTCACTTCTTCCCCTAAACGAGCAAAATCTGCAGCTAAAATGGATGGTGCTAATTTTATCATATTAATACCTCGGCTTTCTTAATTTGATTTCTTCGTAAAAACGTACATAATGGTCATAGCGATAACCCGTTATTTCACCGTCTTCAACCGCTTGCTTAACGGCACATTTAGGCTCTTTTATATGCATGCAGCCACGGAATTTACAATTTGCTTTTCTTTCTCTTATCTCTGGAAAACAATCAGCTAGTTCAGATGCGCTTAAATCTTGAAATTCCAAAGAACTAAAACCGGGTGTATCTGCAACAAGTCCGCCAAACATAGGAAGTAATTCCACATGTCTTGTTGTATGTCTTCCTCGACCAAGACTATCGGAAATTTCTCCTGTTTTTAATGCAAGAGAAGGATCTATCGCATTGAGTAATGTTGTTTTTCCTACACCCGATTGCCCAGCAATGACTGTAATTTTATCTTTTAAATACCGTTTCAAAATGGATGTATGATCGGAATGCTTAACGGATAGTAACTCCACGTCATAACCGATTTTTTGATAATCTTTTTGATATTTTTCAAATCGATCTCTTTCCTTTTCCGCGACATCCAATTTGGTAAAGAAGATAACTGGCTTAATCAAATTGGATTCTACTAAAACCAGGAAACGATCAAGCAATGTTGCATTAAAAGCAGGCTTCATTGCAGAAGTAACTATGATTGCTTGATCAATATTTGCAATCGGCGGGCGAAGTAATTCGTTATCTCTTTCATGTATTTCTAAAATATATCCTTCATTGTCACCACTAAAGTCAAAGGTTACTACATCACCAACTAAAGGCGTTATTTTTTTTTTACGAAAAACTCCCCTGCCTTTACATTGGTACAGATCTCCGTCAGCTTGTACATAGTAAAAACCGCTTATAGCTTTAATTATTCTCCCTTTTGCCATCTATTCACCTTCTTTATAAGCAATTACTTTATTCGAAATAACTTCTCCATCTCGCTTTATAATGTATTCGGCCTCGCTATCAGGTGCAATTGTAAGTGAGAAAGTTACTTCTGTATCTTCGGTTATTTTTTCCTCCATATAAACTTCAGATAATTCATTCTCCATATCTTCAATATATATAGTCACCGTTTGCTCTGGAAGTTCTTCTTGTTCCTCTGTCTCTTTCTTAGGTTTATAAGGAACTGTATAAGCAACTTCATGCGTTTTAGGAGGCATTTCTTCAGGCCCGGAAGAAATGACTACGGTTACTGTCGCACCTTCTTCCAATTCAGTATCTGTTTCTGGATCTTGGCGAATAACTTCTCCTTCTGGCGTTGTATCAGAGTGATCTGTTTCTTTATTCATCTTTAGTCCATAGTTTTTTAAATATTCTTCAGCCTCTGCTTCTGTCATCCCTTTTAAATTATTTAAACGAACTGTCTTAGGCCCGCTACTAATGCGGAAGATTACCTTTGTCTCACTCGGTACAACTTCACTGTCTGGACTAGGTTGAATCTGTTCAATAATCTCTCCAATTGGTTTGTCTGAATTCACTTCGTACGGATCTAGCACCTCATAACCATCTTCTTCTAGCAAACGTTTTACCTGTTTAAAATCTTTTCCCACATAATCAGCAAAAGAAGCTGTTTCTTTACCTTTACTAATCAATAGCTTAATCGTCGACTCTTCCTTTATTGAGGAACCAGCGTTTGGATCGGTACCTACAACATTACCTTCTTCAACCTCATCGGAAAAAACTTCTTCCTTATCTACAATTAAGTTTAAATCTTCCAGCTTGGTCATTGCTTCTCTATCTGTCATATCTGTTACATCAGGTACAGTAACATCTTTTGGTTGGAATAAATCGGTAAAAAAGTACAATGCTAATAATCCAGCGACAAGTAAAAGTATACTACCTATTAAGATAATCCATTTCTTCTTGTTTTTTTTCTTTTTCGGTCTTTGTTTCTTTGTTTTTTTATCAGGTTGCTTTTTATCTACTTTCTTCTCGGACTCTGTATAAGATTTAGTTGTGTTAGAGGTGTGAATGATGGTTTCATCATTAGGTGACATTTCTACCTGATCTGTAATAATTGGAATTGCCTTCGTTTCTTCCCCCTTTTCTATCGGTGGAATAAACATTGGTTCATTTCGTTTGTTTGGATCAAGTGCTGTTTCTAGTGCATCTTGCATATCATCCACCGTTTCATAACGATGAAATGGGTCTTTGGCTGTTGCTTTTAAAACGATATTTTCTACACTTTGCGGGATGCTTGCGTTAAACTCACGTACAGAAGGTGTATTATTTTGCAAATGCTTTAAAGCAATAGAAACAGCTGATTGTCCCAAAAAAGGTAACTTTGCTGTTAATAATTCGTATAAAACAATCCCAAGCGAATAAATATCGGACTTTTTGGTAGCCATTCCTCCTCTTGCTTGCTCTGGTGATAAATAATGAACAGATCCTAGAATCGAATTTGTCTGTGTTAACGAAGTGGCACTTAAAGCAACAGCAATTCCAAAGTCTGTTACTTTCACTTGACCATTTGTATCAACTAGAATATTTTGCGGCTTTATGTCACGATGCACGATATCATTCTCATGCGCATGAGAAATAGCCGAGGTAATTTGTCCCATAATATCCAATGCTTCCTTAACTTCTATGGGACCTTTATTTTGTATGTATTCTTTTAAAGTCATGCCTTTTACATATTCCATGACCATATAAAGTAAATGATCTTCTTCGCCGACATCATATATATTCACGATATTTGGATGATTTAAACTTGTAGCAGCATGTGCTTCGCGATCAAAACGAGCGATAAATTCTTGGTCATTTGCATACTCCAAACGCAAACTTTTAAGCGCTACATCTCTTTCTAAAATGGTATCTCTGACTAAATAAACATTTGCCATACCACCACCGCCAATTGTTTCCTTAATCAGGTAGCGATCATTAATTAAGTGCCCTTTCATCAAGATGATTCACCTGCTCTCTCTTCAGGCTTATCGTGTTGTATTAAAACAAGAGAAATATTATCCTCACCGCCACGTTCATTTGCTACTTGAATCATCTTTTTCCCAATATGGCAAAGTTCCTCATCAGAATATATCATGGAATAAATTTCTTCATCTGTTAATTTATCAGTTAATCCGTCTGTACATAGTAACAGTAAATCATTTTGTTCTAGACTCAATGTGCGAACATCACATGTAACAGTTTCTTCTGTCCCTAGAGCCTTTAAAACGACATTTTTTCGTGGATGGTAAACAGCCTCTTCTTTAGAAATTTGCCCTGATTGAACAAGAGCATTTACAAAGGAATGATCTTCTGTAATCTGTTTCATCTGCTCATTATTGATTACATAAGCCCTACTATCACCAATATGTGCAATCGTTAAAGCGTCATCAAGAATAATCGCGATAACAATGGTCGTTCCCATTCCATGGCAAGCTTCATGTTCTTGAGCATGCTGAAAAATAGCTGTATTCGCTTCTTGAACAGCATCTTTCACCCATGCTTCAGCCATCTCCGGGGTATCTACTTGTTGTGTTTTTTCCCATTTATCTTGTAGCAATCTGGTAGCCATTTGACTAGCAACATCACCAGCTTGGTGCCCGCCCATGCCATCAGCTATAATTGCTTGAGCCTGGCCTGCAACATTATAAAACACGCCTCCAGAGTCTTCATTATGACTTCGAACTTGCCCGCGATCTGTTAAAAAATGAGCTTTCATTATTTCACTCCCTTATTCTGAGAGAAACGCAGCTTCGCTCTAAACCTTAACGAAAAGCAGCGCCCCTCTCTAACTACAAGCTTAAAAATACTTGTTTAAATATTTCTCAATGAAAAAGATTCCCTTCTGTACGCCATTTACTTCACGACGTATTGTTTATACATCTACAGTATTACACATTACCTCCCAGAAAAGAAGTCTATTTCATCCGTTTTTTCTTTAATCGTGTCATAAAGAAGCCATCCGTCTCAAATGAGTGAGGGAAGATTTGTAAACCCATTTCACTTACACCCGCTGAATCACGTAAGGGTCCTGGCAAATCAGTAAAAAATGTCTGGTCCACTTCAAAAGAAGGATGTTTGTCACAAAAAGCACGTACAACGTGTTCATTTTCTTGCTGGTCGACCGTACATGTGCTGTATACAAGTAGACCTTCTTGCTTTATTAAAGGAGCAACTGTTTCCAGTATTTCCTGTTGAATAAGAGATAACCGTTCTATATCTTGTTCGTGTTTATGATATTTTATTTCTGGTTTCCCTCTAATAACACCCAATCCTGAGCAAGGTGCATCAACTAAAATTCGATCAAAGCTTCCTTTTTGATACATACTTTGTAAATTACGCGCATCCTCTTTAGACGGATGTATAATGGACAATTCAAGTTCATTTGCCTTTGCTTGAATAAGCTTCACCTTTTTAGTATGAAGGTCGTAAGCATCGATTCTTCCTCTATTCTCCATTTTCTCAGCTATATGGGTGGCCTTTCCACCAGGAGCGCTACACGTATCAAGTACATGCATACCAGGTTGTAAACGTAAGATTTCTGCTACAAGCATCGAGGATTGATCCTGGATTGTGAGCCTTCCCTCTTTAAACCACTTGCTCTTTAACACTTTCCCTTCTTCAACAATGATTCCTTGTTGAGAAAAAAAGGAAGGACGCACTTTAAAACCACTTTCCGCCATTTCTTGCATTATTTCTTCCCTATTTGTTTTCAAAGGTTGAATACGAACAGACAATGGCTTGTGATTGGTATTGGCTATACACATTGCTTCTGTCGTCTCTTTTCCATACTGTTGGATCCATCGTTCTACTAACCATTTGGGATGGCTTGTTGTAATTGAAATTCTGGTTGCATCGTCCTTGATAGATGCTGTAGAAGGGACACCTCGTCTTTGCACGGTACGTAGAATTCCATTTACATAGGATGCGATACCTTTGTGTCCTCTTGCTTTCGCTATCTCAACAGCTTCATGAATAATCGCATGGTCTGGTATACGATCTAAATATACCATTTGATACATAGACATTCTTAATAAGACCTTTACCCATAAATCAGGAGTTTTCTTTCGATTTAAAAAAGACGCCAAATAATAATCTAATGTAATTTGTTGCTGCACTGTACCGTAAACTATCTCCGTAAATAATGCTTCGTCTTTTGGAGAAATATCACCTGTTCTTAATTCTTGATTTACAAGTAAATGACTGTATCCTTGATCTTTTTCAATTCGTATTAATGTATCTAACACTTTGCTTCGTAGCGATTCTGTTTTCATTATCATTATTCACCCATTACTTGACCAATTTGAATTCGATTCGGATTACCTTGTAAATAATCCTTAACTTTCATTCTTTTTTTACCAGCTGGTTGTATTTCTGTGATACGGAAACCTTTCTTGTCCCCACAAACAACGATGAAAGCACAGTTATCTGGTTTATCGACAACTTCTCCAGGTTGTCCGTCATACACCTTATCAATTGGTTCTCCCCACCAAATTTTCATTGGTTTGTCTTGCAAAGTCGTATAGGCCACTGGCCATGGATGTAAGCCACGAACATGATTGTATATCACGTGACTAGGTTTATTCCAATCAATTTCCTCCTGCTCCCGTTTAATATTAGCAGCAAAGGTTGCTTGATCGTGGTTTTGTTTCATTGCTTTTATGTCGCCTGCAAATAATTGAGGGAGCGTTTGTGTTAATAATTCCGAACCTGCTTTGGCCAATTTATCGTGTAAACTACCCACATGATCATCTGCATCAATCGATACCTTTTGTTGTGTCAGCATATCACCTGCATCTAATTTTTCTACCATATACATAATCGTAATTCCTGTCTCTTTTTTACCTTCCATAATGGCATAGTGAATGGGTGCTCCGCCTCGTAATTCTGGCAATAAGGAAGCATGTACATTGATGCAACCATATGGAGGTGCAGTTAATAACGCATTAGGCAATAGTTGACCATAAGCTGCAGTTACGATTAAATCAGGGCTATATGTCAATATCTCTTCGTAATTATCCTTTAACTTTTCTGGTTGAAAGACAGGAATATGATGTTTCTCTGCTTCCAATTTTACTGGTGGGGGGGCAAGCACCCGTTTTCTTCCTTTAGGTCGATCAGGCTGGGTAACAGCAAGAACAATTTCATAAGGCGAGTCTATTAATGTCCGTAAAATTGGTACTGCAAAATCGGGAGTTCCCATAAATACAATTCGCTTCATTTCACTACCTACTTTCTTTACATTAAATGATACGGTTGCATATCAATTGAAATCAACAAATCTTCTTTTTTTATTTGCTCCGAAAAAAGCGCAGCAATCTTCCGAAGTTTTGTTTGTAAATGAGGTTCATTTCTGTATTTTATCATGCATTGATATCGATATCTATTCTTTATTCGCGGTATAGGAGATGGAGTTGGGCCTAATATTATCGTTTGATTATGAACAACACTGGATAATTTTTGTACAAATTGTTGTGTTGTGTGAACGGCTTTCACTTGGTTTGTATGTGTAACAGTAATAAGTGCTAAAAAGAAATAAGGTGGATAATGAAATGTTTTTCGCATGACCATTTCCTTTTTATAAAAGCTTTGATAATCGTACTGACTTGCTAGTTGAATGCTATAATGATCAGGAGTATATGTTTGCACAATAACTTTACCATTCAATTCATGTCTACCTGCGCGACCGCTTACCTGCGTCAAAATTTGAAATGTTTTTTCAGATGAACGAAAGTCTGGCAAATGCAGCATAGAATCTGCAGTTAATACGCCAACCAATGTGACATTTTCAAAATCAAGCCCTTTAGCAATCATTTGTGTACCCAATAAAATATCAGCCTGTTTCGTTGCAAATTGGTGCAATAGCTTTTCATGGGACCCTTTTCTCCTTGTCGTATCAACGTCCATTCGAATAACACGCGCTTCTGGTATTAGTTTTAATAAAGCTTCCTCAACCCTTTGTGTGCCAGTTCCAAAATAGCGAATGGTTTCACTTCCGCATTCTGGACATTGCGTCGGCATTTGTTCCTCATATGCACAGTAATGACATTTTAACCGATGACTATACTTATGATAAGTTAAAGCAATATCACAATAAGGGCACTCTTTAACATGACCGCAATCTCGGCACATAACGAATGTAGAGTAGCCTCTCCGGTTTAATAATAGTACGATTTGTTCCCCTTTTTGCAAACAGGCCTCTATTTCCTTTTTTAAGGATCTGGAAAACATCGTTCGGTTACCTGCATGTAATTCTTTACGCATATCTACAATTTCTACTGGGGGCAACGGCTTGTCATTTGTTCGTTTGTTGAGCGTTTCTAGTTGATAAACACCTTTACTTGCTCTAGCATAGGATTCTAACATTGGCGTTGCACTTCCCAAAACGACAGGGCATTGATGATTCATTCCCCGTTGAATGGCAACATCTCTTGCATGATAACGCGGCTGATCTTCCTGCTTATAGGTTAATTCATGTTCCTCATCGATTATAATGACACCTAAGTTTTCAAATGGGGCAAAAACAGCTGACCTTGCACCGACAACGACTTGTACTTCTTTACGTTGTATGCGACGCCATTCATCGTATTTTTCACCTGCAGATAAAGCGCTATGCATGACTGCTACATTCGAGCCAAACCTTCCTTTAAATCGTTTAACCATTTGTGGCGTTAACGATATTTCTGGAACAAGGACAATGGCTTCCTCTCCTCTTTCAATGACTTCCTGAATAACTTGTAAATATATTTCTGTCTTTCCACTTCCCGTTATACCATGTAATAAAAAGACATTATGCTGTTTGTTTGTTACTGTTTCTTTTATAGGATTAATCGCTTCGGCTTGTTGCTCTGTCAATAATAACGGTTCTGTTCTAGTAAAATCTCCGGCTGCGTAAGGATCGCGATAAATCTCTTGTTGAAAAGTTTCTAACAATCCTTTCTTACGTAATGCATTCACTGTGCTATCCGTTGTACGTAGCTGCTTAAGCAAATAGCGTTTCTCAACTGGTTTTCGGTTTTGCAAAAAAAAGTGAAGAATTTGCTTCTGTTTTTTGGCTAGTTTAGATAAGTCTAAAGCCGCTTCCTCCAACTCATGCAAAGGCTTGGTAGGACGGACCATCGTTAGAAATTTTTTTGTAATTCGAGATTTTACTAAATACTCAATTGCTATATCGCCAGCTTTTACCGCTTCTGACAAACGAATATATCGTATATCGGAAGCAATAAACTCTTCATATGGAACAACATTCCTACCTGCAAACAAAAACTCCAGCTCCTCAGACAAACGAGCTTCTGAAAGACGTACGATTTCCTTTTTATAAGTGGCCTTCAATACTTGTGGTAACATCGCCTGAAAGGTCGTTATTTGCAAACTTATCGTTTCATAAGCTAACCATTTTCCAACACGTAATAATTCTTTTGTCAATACAGGCTCAAGATCAAGAACATCATTAAGAGACTTTAGATTAGAGAATTCGGAGCTACTTGCCTTTTCTACTACAAATCCCATCACTTTTCTCGGACCAAATGGCACAATAACCCGAACCCCGGGAGCGACAATATCAAGAAATTTTTCTGGAATGAGATAGTCAAACGTCTGGTCGATGGAACTAGCAGGGACATCGACAATTACTTTTGCTATATTCACGATCATTGATCCTCCAAATCTTCATGAATCAGTTTAACAATTTGTTCAGCTATCACCTGCTTTGTATTCAAAGTGAGGTTTTCCTTTCTCCCTTGTTTATTCAAATACGTAACGGCATTCGTGTCTCCAGCAAATCCGGAACCTTCAAGAGAAATATCGTTAACAATAATTGCATCCAGGTTCTTTTTCTGCAACTTTTTATAACCATTTTCGATCGGTGTTTCTGTTTCAGCAGCAAATCCTACAAGAAACTGATCCTCTTTTTGGTTACCCAACGTCTGTAATATATCTCTTGTACGTTCCATCTCGAGGTATAACGGACCAGGTTGCTTTTTCATTTTTTGATCATACGTGATGCTCGGACGATAATCAGCAACAGCTGCAGCTTTAATGATAATATCACTTTTAGTAGCGTGCTCCAGCATAGCTTCATACATTTCCTCAGCAGTTGTAACATCCACCCTTTCAATTTGATGGTGTTGTACTTGCACTTGACTTGGACCGGCTACCAACGTAACGGAAGCACCTGCATTAGCAGCTGCTTCTGCTATCGCAAAGCCCATTTTTCCGGAAGAACGATTCGTAAAATAACGGACTGGATCTATTTTTTCTTGTGTTGGTCCAGCAGAAATCAACATTTTCTTTCCTTTTAAAAATAATTGTGCCTTTTTCTGTTGATGTACTTCTATCGTTTTTATAATCTGCACCGGCTCTTCTAATCTGCCTTTTCCTACATAACCACAAGCTAAATAACCAGATCCAGGTTCGATAAAACGATACCCCCAGTCTACTAAAGTTTGCATGTTTTTTATAACTGCTGGATGTGCATACATGTGCACATTCATTGCAGGAGCAATATATACATCTGCTTGGGTAGCAAGTAATACCGTCGATAACATGTCATCAGCAATTCCGTTGGCAAGCTTTCCGATTATATTTGCAGTTGCTGGGGCAATAATTATAATATCAGCCCAATCAGCCACATCGATATGAGCAATTCTTTCTGGATCTTTTTCATCAAATGTGTCCGTATATACAGGGTTACGGGTAAGCGCTTGAAATGTTAAAGGTGTAACGAATTTCATTGCATTATCAGTCATGATCACCTTTACATTTGCTCCTTGTTGCGTCAACTTACTAGCGAGACTACAAGCCTTATAAGCTGCTATCCCTCCTGATACACCCAACACAATATTTTTGGAATAAACCATGTTTTTTGCTCCTTTCTTTTCATTTTCCAGTTGACCATGTTGTACTTGTTACTTCATTTTAAATAGGCCTATGCAGAAACTCCCTCGCAACTAAGTTTGCGAGGGAGTTTCTACGCTTCATTATGATAACCTCTTTCATCATCCCTGCAACTGGGAGATATTCCTTATAATTGACTTTTTCCCGCCTCTTCGTCAATAAATAACTTTCCTGCCTGAACTTCTTCCAGTGCCATACCAACGTATTGATAGGATTTTGGGTTATCAATTAACACTTTCTTCGTTTCGCTAATTTGTCTAGCTCTTCTGGCAGCGAGTGTAACAAGGCTATATTTTGAGTTAACTTTTTTTAGTAAAGAGTCTATCGATGGGTCTAGCATTATAATTCATCCTCCAATAATTGTTTATATTGTTTTGCAATGCGCTCCCGCTTTAAGTGTTCACTTTGAATAATCGCTTGAATTTTTTTCACAGCTAGAGCAACATCATCATTTACAACTACATAATCGTATTTGTCCATCATCTCAATTTCTTTTCTTGCCTCTTTTAGTCTGTTTAAGACAAGGTCTTGAGATTCTGTTCCTCTATGAACAATTCTATTTTTTAATTCCTCAAGGCTAGGTGGAAATAAAAAGATAAACACACCTTCGGGGAAGTTCTCCCTAACTTGTAAAGCACCCTGTACTTCTATTTCTAAAAATACATCATGCCCTGATTCCAATGTTTTTTCTACATACTCACGGGGTGTACCATAATAATTATTGACATATTTCGCATATTCTAACAGCTGTTTTTCTTTAATTAGTTGCTCAAAATCCTTCTTGGATTTATAAAAATAATCTACGCCTTCTTTTTCTCCTGGACGTTTTTCACGGGTCGTCATAGAAATGGAATACTTTAAATCTGTATCTTGATTAAACAGCGCCTTACGCACTGTTCCTTTCCCGACTCCGGAAGGCCCTGAAAGAATAAAAAGAATCCCTTTTTCTTCAATCAAATTATTTCCTCCTAATTATCGTCTGTAATTTCTTCATGACTCAATACACGTTGACCCACTGTTTCAGGTTGAACTGCAGACAGTACTACATGATCACTATCTGTGATGATAACTGCTCTTGTTCGTCTTCCGTAAGTTGCATCTACTAACTTATTATTTTCTCTGGCAACTGTAATAATTCGTTTAATTGGAGCTGATTCAGGCGAGACAATAGAAATCACTCGATTCGCTGAAACAACATTACCAAAACCAATATTTATTAGTCGTAAACTCAATATGAACCCTCCGTATATTCTTTCTCTCTATAATTTATATATTCCGTTCTAAAGATTGCTTGAATAGTGTATTACAAATGACCCTTATTTCTACATTGCTTCGCTTCGTTTTTATGACGATCGCGATACTCCTTAACGATTTTTCTTTTAAAAGGACATTTATTACTGAACCTGGCCTTCAGATCACTTTTTTAACAAGCTTCTATTATAAAAACAATTACATTTTAATTTTTATATAAGTGATATAAGAACGCCTTCCTTTCTTACACTATAGGGAAGTATAAAATTTTTAGGGTTTATTGTATCAGCAAAACGATGGTGTTTTATCGTCAGAAAGACTTGGCGATCGCCAAGTCTTTCTAATGCCCATGGATACCCTATTCAAGGTGTTTGCACGAGAAGATAGAAAAACTCCGGTTATGAATGCAGGCTGTTTTTAACAAAGTATTACTATGGTTACATATAAAAATGTCGGCGTTAATAGATAAGATTATAAACGATTGCTAGTTAAACACGAATGAAGTCACAAATATGTTTTCAACCTTTATTCATATTATACGTAAAAAAAGGTGCTTAACACAACTATTACTCCATATTTTGCACTTGTTCTTTAATTTTTTCAATTTCACTCTTGATCAAAATGGTATACTCACTAATTACTGTATCAACGGATTTCGAACCAATTGTATTTGCTTCACGAAGTAATTCTTGAGCAATAAATTCTAACTTCCTTCCAATCGGCTCTGTTAATATGATTGTTTGCTCCATCTGTGCTAAGTGGCTATGCATACGTATTATTTCTTCAGTAATATCGCCTTTTTCAGCTAATAAAACAATTTCTTGATATAATCTAGCTGTATCTTGTAGCGGTTCTTCCATAAAATGATCGGATACTCTACGTTTAATTCGCTCTCGATGTGCAGTTAAAGCAAACGGTTGACGTCCCTTTATTTTTTCTACATATTCTACTAGATTATGTATACGTGTCCGTAAATCTTTTAATAGAGAGACACCCTCTTTTTCCCTCATTTCTAATGCTTGTTTACTAGCATGATTGACTGCATTCATCAACAAGGAAATGTATTCATCCGATATGTTGTTCTCCTTTTCAGATACAGAAAATATCTCTGGAAAGCTAGTAATAACCGTCATTGGCAAATCTCCATTAAGCTGATATCGCTGCTTCAACTCTTGTAACTGCTCCATGTATTGATCTACTAGGTCCCAATTTGCTTCCACCGTTTTTTGTAGCAACGTTTCTCCATAAATTTGAATATATAATTCTACTCTTCCACGTTGAAAAAAGGTCTTGAGTATCCTTCTAAGTTGATCCTCCAAAAATATACATTGACTTGGAATTTTCATACTTACATCAAAATATCTATGATTCACCGTTTTAACCTCAACTGCTATCGTTAACTCATTCGTACCAACCTTCGCTCTTCCGTAGCTCGTCATACTTTTTGCCATACTAATCACTCCATCTATATCGTATTATACCCTCTGTTCCTTTTTATTGAAAAGAGATATGGTTGTCCGTTCTACTACAATCTCAATACAACTCATTATTTAATCGTGTAGAGAAAAAGACAGTTGTTTTAAAAAATTAAATAGTCACTTCTTCCTCCATGCAAAAGAAGCGTGCCATATGTTACGACGGCACGCTCAAATAGTTACTATTATTTTTTAGTAAAACCAAAAATAACGGTCGGTAACGAACTAAGAGCTAAGATTAACGCCCAGTCTCTTAAACTTAAAGATACTGTATGAAAAATAGGTTGTATTGGCGTCCAATAAATAACGACTAATAACAGTACAAGAGATGACAACACAGCTAATACAAGATACATATTTTCAAATGGGTTTCTTGCAAAAATAGATCGCTCACTCCGACAATCAAATACGTGAATCAATTGCGCCATTACTAATGTGGTAAAAGCAATCGTTTGGGCATAAGTTAGATGAGTTGGGTCATTTTGATATGCAATGATAAACCCGATGAGGGTGACAGCACCAATTACGATCCCCCTACTAATGATTTTATAGCCTAGTCCACGGGCAAATACTCCCTCATCTATACTCCTTGGATGTTTCTTCATCACATCCCCTTCTGCTTTATCCATCCCTAAAGCCATTGCTGGTAGTCCATCTGTAACTAAGTTCACCCATAAAATTTGTACAGGTACAAGTGGTAATGGTAAGGAAAGTAACATAGCAAACAACATAACTAAAATCTCACCAACATTGGAAGCTAACAAATAGCGAATAAATTTTCGTATATTTTCATAAATCGTTCGTCCTTCTTCAATTGCAGCTTTTATCGTAGCAAAATTATCATCCATTAGTATAAGCGAGGAGGCTTCTTTTGTTACATCTGTTCCGCTTTGCCCCATACTAATCCCAATATTACTCGCTTTTATAGCAGGTGCGTCATTTACGCCATCACCTGTCATCGCCACCACATGCCCCTTTTGTTGAAAAGCATGGACGATCCTTAATTTATGTTCTGGGGTAACACGTGCAAACACGTAAACATCTTCAATCGTATCTTCCAATTCTTGTTGAGACATATTGTTCATTTGATATCCTTCTAGTACGTTCCCATCTTCTGGCATTAGTTCTAAGTTTAACGCAATCGCCCGAGCTGTTTTAGCATGATCTCCTGTAATCATGACAGTTTTAATACCAGCGTTACGGCATTCTTGAACGGCTTTCTTTACTTCTTTCCGAGGTGGATCCATCATCCCGTAAACACCGATAAAAGTTAAATCTTTTTCAAGAACAGATGATAAAGCATCTTCATCATTGGACAACGGCTTTACAGCAATAGCTAATGTACGTAATGCTTTTTCTGCCATCTGATTAATGGCCTGTTCAATTGCAACTTGCCTTGGTGCCTTTAAAAGTTGTTTTCCCCCTTCTTCTAACACATATGCTGATCGAGGTAATAAAACTTCTGGTGCACCTTTCGTAATTAAAAAGCGGCGTTTCTCCTTATCTTCCACAATGACACTCATTCGTTTACGATCGGAATCAAACGGAAATTCCTTAATAATGTTATAGGCTTGTTTATCTTCTTCACTTAGCCCGATTTTTCTAGCTGCAATAACTAATGCCCCATCAGTTGGATTACCATCAATGGTATATTTACCTTTCTTTTTAGCCAGTGAAGCTTGATTGCAAAGTAAGCCATATAAAAGCATCGTTGACAAATGAGGAGAACTGTTCTTTATTTTTTCGTCGTTGCAAAAAAAATCTCCTTGTAAATCATATCCATCACCAGTTACGTATAGCTGTTTTCCATGAAGCAATACTTCCTTTACTGTCATTTTATTTTCCGTCATTGTTCCCGTCTTATCTGAACAAATAACCGAAGCACATCCCAATGTTTCAACTGCGGACAATTTACGAACGATTGCTTTTTTTCGGATCATACGTTGAACACCGAGGGAGAGTGCGACCGTTACAATAGCTGGCAGGCCTTCTGGAATAGCAGCAACTGCAAGCGAAACACCGGCTAAAAACATCGTATAAGCTGGCTGACCTTGTATAACACCTAATACGACGACTAAAGCAGTAAGCAGTAAGGCAATAACAATTAAAAACTTACCTAATTCTGCAAGTTTACGTTCTAGAGGTGTCATCACTTTCTTTGTATTTGCCATTAGAGAAGCAATTTGCCCCATAACCGTCTGCATGCCAGTGCCAACAACGATGCCAATTCCTGTTCCGCGAGTGACTAATGTCCCCATAAATCCCATATTAACTTGATCTTGTGCATCTAATTTAGCACGGTGGATAGCTTGGGCATGTTTTGATACTGGAAGCGATTCTCCAGTTAGTGCTGACTCTTCCGTTTCTAGACTATCTGAACGAATAATCCGTATATCTGCTGGTATACGGTCACCACTTGAAATCCGAACAATATCGCCAACAACTACATGTTTTGAAGGAATTCTTTCCCATTTTTTATCACGTAGAACATAAGCCATAGGAGCTGATAATTCTTTTAATTTATCAAGCGATTTTTCGGCCTTTTGCTCTTGAAAAAAACCGATACAACCATTGACGATTACAATGACCATAATTGCAATTGCATCGATATATTCACCTAACAGACCCGCAATTAATGTAGCTGCTAATAGAACAAGTACCATAAAATCTTGAAATTGCTTTATAAAAATCAACCATTTTGACATTTTTTTCTGCGCTTCTAAAACATTTTCTCCGTATTGCTTACGTCTTTTTTCCACTTGCTTAACAGATAAACCACGATTAGCAGTAACGTGCAACTTTTTTTCTACATCTTCTACTTCTAACTGATACCATTTCATCCTGCATTCCTCCAGATTCTTACCTTTCAATTTGCCATCATATCGGTTCTTTCCACCGTTCCTTTTACTTTAAATCCTATCCATCTACCAGAAAAAACTGCCTATATCTTATGTTTGTCTAACTAAAAAATGTTGCCACAACTAGAAAATGCATGTGTATAACATGTACATTCGAAAAACTTGGCTTGTCGGCAAACTTTATGACGGAAGGCGTAGTTTTTCTTATACTATAAACCCGTAAAGATTCATGCTTTCCTATAGTAGAACAAAAGATCGGGACGCCCGTTTAGCAATGTAGCGACTGGAACGAATCAACGAAAAATAAAGGAATCATGCCAAATAGGAGTATGCCGACGTCTGGCGGCAAGCCCGTTTTTAGTCGGCCTTCCTCTTAGCCACGAACCGATGATGACGTAGCGTAGGGCGATTCGTGAAGTCGCCTAGTTGCTGGCCTCATCCGCCGGACGTGGCTTATTCGGCTATGTTGTTATACACAAGCCACTAATTTTATACTTTTGTATAAAAAACCGCCTTCAAGTGCTTTTCATAATAGATCGTGACTCGACATACGAGCCATCATGCTTCGTATCTTTTAAAAGAGATCTATTCGAGCGGTTGCTCTTTGTACTACCTCTTTCCATATATGTATGCAGACTTGTCCACAAAAATGCTATAATTGCCATTGAGGTGATTAAGATGCCATTTGATGGTATAGTAACGTACGCGACAACGAACGAACTGCATACCAAATTAACAGCGGGAAAAATAACAAAAATCTATCAACCAACGGAAACGGAAGTATTATTTACCATTCGAAATCATGGACAGAATGCGGTTCTTTTATGTTCTATCCACCCTACTTACTCCCGAATACACCTAACCGAAGAAATGTTTCAAAATCCAAAAGAACCACCAATGTTTTGTATGGTGTTGAGAAAATATTTATCTGGAGCCATCATCAAAAAAATTGAACAACGGGGTTTGGAGAGAATTATCCAATTCACGATACAATCACGAAATGAAATTGGAGACATAACCAAGAAAAAATTAATAATGGAAATTATGGGGCGCCACAGCAATTTATTGCTTGTAGACGGGGAAGATGGACATATTATCGATAGTTTAAAACATGTTTCCAGCTGGCAAAACCGCCACCGGACCATTTTACCTGGACAAATTTATCAGCTGCCACCAGAACAAAATAAATTAAATCCGCTTTTAATTCGTCCAGAACAGCTTATTAAAAAGCTAGACTTTAATGCTGGAAAATTAGACACCCAAATTGTAAACCTACTTAGTGGATTTTCACCTATCGTTGCCAAAGAGATTGTTCATCAAGCCCATTTAGGTAATGAGAAAGTATATGAGCAAATATTTACTGACATGCAGCAACAACTGTTAGATAAAGACTTTACTCCTGTGATCTATCGAAATCAAAAAGAAGATTATCATGTTCTCCCACTAACGCATTTAAAAGGAGAAAAACAAACTTTCCTGACAACAAATGGCATGCTTGACCAGTTTTACACTGGAAAAGCAGAAAGAGATCGAGTGAAACAGCAAACGAAGGATTTAGCACGCTTGTTAAAAAATGAATTAGCCAAAAATAAACGGAAACAAAAAAAACATGCACAAACGATGCAAAAAGCACAACGAAAAGAACACTATCAAAAAGCAGGAGAATTGCTGACAGCTCACTTACATCTCGTAACGCAGGGTGACAAGCAAATAACCGTAGTAGACTATTATGACCCAGAGCAAAAACAGTTAACCATTGATTTAGATCCATTGAAAACACCAAGTGAAAATGCACAGGCATACTTTAAGACATATCAAAAACTAAAAACTTCAGAATTAAAAGTGAAGGAGGAGATAGCAAAAACAGAGCAGGAAATGGAGTATTTGGAGAGATTACTACAGCAAATTGAAACAGCAAGCATACAGGATATTGAAGAGATTCGTGAAGAACTTCGAGATGAAGGCTATTTAAAAAAACAGAAAGCAACCAAGAAAAAGAAAGCAAAAACAGCCAAACCAGTACCTGAAAAATATATTGCATCTGACGGAACAACAATATTAGTCGGTAAAAATAATAAACAAAATGAATATGTAACGATGAAATTAGCTGCTCGCGATGATATTTGGTTGCACACGAAAGACATACCTGGCTCACATGTTATTATTCGTTCCGCTTCTCCTTCAGAAGACACCATATTGGAAGCAGCTCAACTTGCAGCTTATTTTAGTAAATCACGTCAATCCTCGTCCGTTCCAGTAGATTATACAAAAATTCGTCACGTAAAAAAACCGAATGGTGCAAAACCAGGCTTTGTAACGTATGATAATCAAAAAACAGTTTTTGTTACGCCTAATGAACAACTCATCCAAAAATTAACACCATAAAAAACGAAGGCTAATCGCCAAGTATAGTGGCGAAAGCCTTCTTTGATCGCTAACTTATTTAGCAAGATGAATGTTTGCAAATTTAAACAGCTTGTGGTTTTAAGTGTACATCGATATTTCCTCTAGTCGCCTTGGAATAAGGACATACTTGATGCGCTTTTTCCACAAGCTCCTCTGCTTCGTTTTGGTCAACACCTTTTATTTTCACTGTTAACTCTACACCGATTTTAAAACCATTATCGTCCGTATCTTTTAGAAAGCTAACAGCTGCTGTCGTCAAGGAATCAATTTCTTTCTTTTCTTTGGAAGCAACTAAATTTAAGGCACCATCAAAACAGGATGCATATGTTGCTGCAAAAAGCTGTTCTGGGTTTGACCCCTTGTCTTCTTTATTCGTAGCTGGATTTACTAGTTTAAGATCAATTAAACCGTCATCTGATTGTACATGACCATCACGTCCATTTTTTGCTGTCGCCTTCGATGTAAAAATCACATTTGCCATCTTTAAGCACTCCTTTTTTATAGACCATAATCCCATGATCAAAATTACTTAAACACTTGATTTCTGATGTCACCATTACTTTATGATTTGCAAGTAACAGGGTGCCATTAGAAACCACGTACTAGTAATATACCTTCCTATTCGCACTTTTAAACATCAAGATTTAGATGGCGTTAAAAAGGATGTCAATTCTTCTATAAAATGATTCACTTGTGGTAAAGAACGAATTCCCTCTTGAAAACAAACCCATGTTTTTCTAGAGACAGGTTCCCCATTTAACAGAAGCGGTAAATAAGGATAGTCTTCTTTCATAAAATCAGAGACACTTTCAGGTAACACAGCCATTCCTAACCCTTGCTTCATTAATTGCTTGCACGTCTCTATTTGATCAACCGTCATTGTTTTAATCGGTTTTATTTTATCTTGATGTACATAGAGCCAATGATCTACTAATTCATGCATACTATCATCAGAACTAAATGCAATGAGTGGACGTTCTTTAATAGAATCTGCAGGAAACGCTTCTGTATCAAAAATATATAATGGATCATCAAATAATGGAAGACAAGTAGTCTCTTTCAATTTTTCTCCACGGATAATACAAACATGATAATCTTTATGATTTCGTTTAATGTCTTCACTAATACCTGTCACTAGATCGATGGCAACTTTAGGGAATTTGGCTGTAAATCTTCCTAACAAAGCTGGTAAATACCGTTGCGAGATAAGGGAAGAGCAAGCAATCGATAATGTCCCTTGCACTTCGTTACTAGATATAGCTAGTTTATTTTGCAATGCATTTTCTCGTTGTATTACCTCCATAGCGTGTTGTAAAATTATTTCCCCTTCTGGTGTTGGAATAAGCTTCTTCGGGGTACGAATAAATACATTATGTCCAAAATATTCCTCCATATATTTCAAACGTTGGGTTACTGCAGGCTGAGAAATCAGTACTGTTTTTGCTGTACCTCGAATGGTTCCAATTTCTTGCAACTTTAACAATAGTTTGTAGTCGTCTATTTTCATAAACTCCACTTCCTCACTTTGTTTTTCTTTAAATAAGTTGATAAAAATTGCTTATCAAATACTATAACTATTCAATATTTTAATTATATCATGACATGTTTTATGCTTAAGATACAAGATAAAAATAATTACCTAAGGAGGAGTTTATGCTGGAAAAGGAATTAGTAAAAAAACCGTTTGCTAAACGCCCACAAGATTATGTAACAAGTACTACGCATGCATTGGGAATTAGTCAAGAAGTAATAAGTACATGGCTAAACCCTGCACCTACGATGGAAATGTTAGATATAGCAACAGGAGGGGGACATGTTGCTAAACAACTATCCCCGTATGTACGTATCGTATACGCAACGGACTTAACCAAAGAAATGCTTGCAAATACGAAACAACATTTACAAGCACTAACTAACCTTATATATATTATTGTAGACGCAGAACAACTGCCCTTTTTAGATGCTTCATTTGACCTCATCACATGTCGAATTGCTGCACATCATTTTCCGAATCCTGACCAATTTATTCGTGAAGTAAAGCGCGTATTAAAAAAAGATGGAAAATTCCTGTTCATTGACAATATCGTTCCAAACAATAAACAGCACGAGCTATTCATGAATCAGGTGGAAAAAATGCGGGATGAAAGCCATGTCAAATTCCTTACTAAAGAAGAGTGGAAATGTCTATTTAAACAACATGGACTAAAAATAAGTCAGCAACATACTCATAAAAAGACGTTATCTGTTAATAAGTGGCTAGATCGCACTTTATGTCATGAAGATGAAAAAAACACCGTCAGCAAACGTCTATTACAAGCAGATACAGATATAACAAACTATTATCAAATTAAAAAAAGAAATGAGAAACCACTGCAGTTTTCTATTGATGAATGGTCGGTTTTAATGGAGCATGAAAAATAAAGTATGACCTTTTCTTCCTCACGGATTGCTCTTAGCCATATCAAAACGGAGGTCTAATGTAAGATTCAATACAATAGCCCTCCTTTCCATACGTAACCTTTTACTAATTGAGACTTTCTTTCCAAGCCAATAATTGTTTGCTATCCATTTGATTAATCTTGCCATCAGCTTCTAGCACTTGAATGAATGCATCAAATCCTGTAATCGTATGATAATGGAAACCAGATTCACGAAAAGCCACCTCCGCTTTTCTCAACCCATATGTAAAAATGGCTAACACACCTGTCACCTCAGCTCCAGCTGCATGTAAAGCTTTGGCTGACGCAATAGCTGAGCCACCTGTAGAAATTAAATCTTCAATCACAATTACTTTTTGGCCTTGCTCTACTTCTCCTTCAATTTGATTACCTTTCCCATGCGCTTTCGGCTTGGAACGAACATACACCATTGGCAAATCAAGCGCTTCAGCTAACCATGCGGCATGCGGTATACCTGCTGTTGCACAACCAGCAATACAATCCAATTGAATTTGTTGTTCTTTTATAATCCTTGCAAATGCCTGGGTGATTTTTCGGCGTACAATTGGGTACGACATCGTTAAACGATTATCGCAATAGATTGGTGATTTAATTCCTGATGTCCATGTAAAATATCCTTCTGTTTTAATCTGTACGGCTTTTATTTGTAATAACTCACGTATAACCTCTTCACCTGTTGCCATTTGCCCACTCTCCTTTAATTTGATCATATGCTTGTTTCGGTGAGTCAGCTTGCGTTACTGTTCTCCCTACAACGATCACACTAGCTCCATGTTGTTTGGCATAGCTTGGGGTAGCAATTCTTTTTTGGTCGTCATCTTGTGCATCCACCAATCGAATCCCAGGCGTGACCGTTAAAAAAGAATTGCCACATACATTCTTTACAGCATTTGCTTCGTAAACGGAACATACTACACCATCCGCACCGTTTTTTTCAGCAAGCTTTGCAAAATGAAGTACATTACTTTCTAACGTTCCAGGTAGTCGCAAATTTTGTTCCATATATGTCTGATCCATCGATGTTAGAATCGTAACTGCTAATAATTTGGTCTGAAAACGCGTATTTCCTTCCACTAATCCTTGCTTTGCTGCTTGAATCATAGCACTTCCACCTAAAGCATGAACATTGACCATATCTACTTCTAATTTTGCCAAATTACGCATCGCTTTTTTTACTGTTGTTGGTATATCATGTAGTTTTAAATCTAAAAATATGGAATGCCCATTTTGCTTTAATTTTTCTATTAACGCTGGGCCTTCACGATAAAATAACTCCATCCCTATTTTTACTGGAACACCAATTAAATCATGCTTTGTTAAAAATTGATTTGTTGTATGCCAGTTTGGAAAATCTAATGCCAGATAAATAGATGCAGTCATTAAACAATCCCCTTTCCAATGGCTTCTTTTACGGAGCTAAAACCATACTGCATTAGCGTATGTGGTAATTGATCAATAATTTCCTTACATACGTACGGGTTTTGAAAATTAGCTGTACCAACAGCAACAGCACTTGCTCCTGCTAATAGAAATTCTAATACGTCTTCCGCGTGCATAATGCCACCCATGCCAATAATTGGAATAGAAACATGTTGTTTCACGTCATAAATCATTCGTATAGCGATTGGTTTAATGGCAGGTCCAGATAACCCGCCCGTTTTATTCGCAATGACTGGTTTTCTTGTGGCTAAATGAATTTGCATACCTGTCAATGTATTAATCATAGACAAACCGTCTGCTCCTGCTTTTTCAACGGCTTTTGCCATGCCTACAATATCAGCAACATTCGGTGATAATTTAACATAGACCGGGAGATTTGTAGCTTCTTTTACAGCTTCAGTGACTTTCTGCGCCATAAAGGGATCTGTACCAAATTGAATACCTCCTTCTTTTACATTGGGGCAAGAAATATTCAACTCCAAAGCAGCTACTTGATCCGTATGCTGAAAAGCTTTGGCAACCTGCCGATACTCTTCAATCGTACTTCCTGCTATATTAGCAATTATTGGTATTGAAAATGAAGCGAGAAATGGCACCTCTGTTGCAATGATTTTTTTTACGCCAGGATTTTGTAGTCCAATAGCATTTAACATTCCAGCAGACGTTTCCGCTACCCGAGGCGTGGGGTTACCAAACCTAGACTCCATTGTTGCTGCTTTCATAATAACTGCGCCCAGTATACTAAGATCATAAAAATCACTATATTCTCTACCGAATCCAAAACAGCCAGAAGCTGGCATGATTGGGTTCTTTAGTGATAAACCTGGTAATTCCACTGCTAGACTCATTTTAGTTGCACCTCCTCTGCTGAGAAAACAGGGCCATCCTGGCATATTTTTTTATATCCTCCATGATCATCTGTTGGAATGACACAAGCAAAGCATGCTCCTACTCCACATCCCATCCGTTCCTCAAGAGATAGATATCCTGGAATATAATTCCAACGTTCTTTTACTGCCTGCAGCATTGGCAGAGGCCCACAGGAGTAATACTCGTCAATAGAAGGTAGTGCCTCCTTGGAAATATCGGTAACAAATCCTGTTTCACCGTAAGAACCGTCATTCGTTACAACAATCGTTTTCCCTAACTCTTGAAACTTCCCTTCATAAAACACATGTTCCTTCGATTGGAAACCTAGTACAGCGGTTATCGTCACTCCGCTTTCTGTTAACTTTTTAGCTAAGTAGTAAAGTGGTGGCACACCTATGCCTCCCCCGACGATTAAAACCGAATTCTTGGTAGCCTTCACTAGTGGAAATCCATTTCCATTCGGACCTAACACGTCAATGACATCACCAATTTGATAAGTGGATAACTTTCTTGTACCTTCACCAAGTATTTTAAACAAAATCGTAACTGTATGAACAGAAGGATCAGCATCAGCAATGGAAATGGGACGTCTGAGCATATGTCCATCAACATGTAAATGAAGGAATTGCCCAGGAACTGCTATTTGACTGACAGCCTTATTTTCAAGCACCATCTCAACTGTATCAAGGGCAACGGTTTGTTTTGATTTAATCTTTAAAAGTTGTTGCATTAGATCACGACCTTTTTCTGTTCCATTGGTTTAGCTTGAAACGTCATCGAATCTATAATGTACAAAATTGCATTTGCTGTATCTAAATTCGTTAAACAAGCAATGCCATGTTCTACAGTTTCCCTCCGAATCCGAAAACCGTCAGAGCGCGGTTGTTTTCCAGAAGTTAATGTGTTAATAACATATTGAACTTCCCCATTCTCAATAACAGAAAGCACATTTGGTTGTTGTGAACCAATTTTACCTACTTTTGTTACAGGAATATCGTTTCGTTGAATATAGTCAGCGGTACCTTCTGTTGCATACAATTGAAAGCCTAGTTGATGGAATCGCTTAGCAATATTGATCATCTCTTCTTTATCTTTGTCTGCTACCGTTAATAATACACTTCCTTCCTGCGGTAATGTAAGCCCAGAAGCGATTAAGCCTTTATATAGTGCTTTTTCTAATGTTTTATCATAACCAATTGCCTCACCCGTTGATTTCATTTCTGGTCCTAAGATCGTATCTACACTGCGTAACTTCTCAAAGGAAAAAACCGGAACCTTTACCGACACTTGTTCATCTTCTGGCAATATGCCCGTTTCATACCCCATATCCGTAAGCTTTTCCCCTAGGATACATTTGGTTGCTAAATTTGCCATCGTTACACCAGTAATTTTACTTAAAAATGGGATCGTCCGACTTGCTCTTGGATTCACTTCTAATACGTACACTTGTCCATCGCTAACAATAAATTGAATATTAATTAACCCTTTTACTTGTAATGCATGAGAAATTTTTGTAGCTGCGTGTAAGCATTGATTTTTTACGTTTTGACTTAATCGTTGTGGTGGATATACAGCAATAGAATCTCCAGAGTGAACTCCTGCTCGTTCAATATGCTCCATAATCCCGGGAACAATAACTGTTTCCCCATCACTAATTGCATCTACTTCTACTTCTAACCCAGTAATATATTTATCAATTAATATCGGATGTTGGTCATTTATATGCCCTGTTTTTGCTAAATAAGCTGCAAGCTCTGCATCATTGTGAACAATTTCCATTCTTGCTCCACCAATGACATAAGACGGACGAACTAGTACAGGATAACCTATGGACATAGCTACTTCTTTAGCCCGCTCCATCTTCATGACTGTTTTCCCTTTAGGGCGTAATAACTGTAACTGATCGACAAGTAATTCAAATTTATCTCTGTCTTCTGCTTGATCAATGGCTCGTAAGCTCGTTCCTAATATCTCCACTCCCCGACGCTCTAACCCAGCTGCAAGATTAATGGCCGTTTGACCGCCAAACTGAACAATAACTCCTTCAGGCTGCTCCAGTTCAATGACATGCATGACATCTTCTAAAGTAAGCGGTTCAAAATACAATTTGTCTGAAATGCTAAAATCCGTTGATACTGTTTCAGGATTATTATTCATAATGATTGCTTCGTATCCCATTTCTTTTAAAGCCAATACGGAGTGCACTGTAGCGTAATCAAACTCAATTCCTTGCCCAATTCGAATTGGACCTGAACCAAGTACAAGCACTTTTTTACGATTAGATGCAAGAGATTCATTTTCCATTTCATAGGTGCTGTAAAAATAAGGCGTTTCCGAAGCAAATTCAGCCGCACAGGTGTCTACCATTTTATATACAGGAAGAATCTCATGTTTTTTCCGCAAAGCGTAGACTTCATCTTCCGCTTTTCCCCATAAGCGGGCGATATGTGGATCAGAAAACCCACGCTCTTTTGCTTGTCTTAGTATGTCAGGAGATTCTACATACTCCAGCAAAGCCTCTTCCATTGCAATTAATTTTTGTAATTTCACTAAGAAAAATCGGTCAATCTTCGTAATTTGAAAAATATCTTCAATCGTCATGTTTCTTCGAAGTGCTTCTGCTAATACAAAGATTCGTTCATCATCCGCTTTTTTCATTCGTGCCTGCAAAGCTTGTTCATCTAATGTCGTTAAGTTTTCTAGCCACAATTCATCTGTTCCTATATCCAAAGAACGAACGCCTTTTAACAGAGATTCTTCAAAATTCCTTCCAATTGCCATTACTTCCCCAGTTGCTTTCATCTGTGTTCCTAATTTCCGATCTCCTGTAGTAAATTTGTCAAATGGGAAACGTGGAATTTTCGTAACCACATAATCAAGTGTTGGCTCAAAGCATGCATATGTTTTACCAGTAATCGGATTAATAATTTCATCAAGTGTTAAACCAACAGCAATTTTTGCTGCCATCTTTGCAATTGGGTAACCAGTAGCTTTTGATGCTAATGCAGATGATCTACTCACTCGTGGATTCACTTCGATAATGTAATATTGAAAGCTATTCGGATCTAGAGCAAGCTGAACATTACATCCTCCTTCTATTTCTAAAGCACGGATAATCTTCAAGGAAGCATTACGTAATAGCTGATATTCACGATCACTTAATGTTTGCGATGGAGCAACGACTATAGAGTCCCCTGTATGAATACCAACCGGATCAATATTTTCCATGTTACACACAACGATCGCTTGGTCGTTCTTGTCACGCATCACTTCATATTCGATCTCTTTGAATCCAGCAATGTTCTTTTCGATTAAACATTGATGAACCGGAGAAAGTTTTAAGCCGTTATGAGCAATTGTTAGCAACTCATCCCTCGTATTACACATACCTCCGCCAGTGCCTCCTAATGTATAGGCAGGACGGACTATAACAGGGTAACCTATTTTATCGGCAAATGCACAAGCTTCCTCCACCGTATGAACAATTTGGCTCGCAGGAACAGGCTCATTTAATTCATACATTAAATCTCTAAATCTTTCACGGTCTTCCGCTTTTTGGATAGCTTGCAAGGAAGTTCCCAATAAAGTTACATTATATTCTTCTAATATCCCTGTTTCATCTAGTGCAACGACTAAATTCAACCCTGTTTGACCACCTAGTGTTGGTAATAATGCATCTGGTTTCTCCATTCGTATAATTTTAGTTAAAAATTCAACGGTTAACGGTTCCATATATACTTTATCTGCTACTGTATGGTCTGTCATAATTGTTGCTGGGTTAGAATTAGCTAATACAACAGTATAACCTTCTTCTTTTAATGCTTGGCACGCTTGTGTTCCTGAATAATCAAATTCAGCTGCTTGACCAATTACGATTGGACCCGATCCAATTACTAGAATCTTAGACATCAACTTACTTTTAGGCATATACTTCTTCCTCCTTCATCACTTGCTCTGTTAGCTTTAAGAATGAGTCAAATAGATGGTTCGTATCTTCTGGGCCTGGAGAACTCTCTGGATGATATTGTACTGAAAAAGCTGGAAATAATTTATGTTTTATGCCTTCTACGGTACCATCGTTTAACGCTATTTGTGTTAACTCTAAATTTGTTTTTGCAAGCGATGCTCGCTGTACTGCATAACTATGGTTTTGTGAAGTAATATACGTTTTATTTGTAAGTAAGTCTTTTACGGGATGATTTGAACCACGATGCCCAAAAGTCATTTTTTCCGTTTCTGCTCCACAAGCTAAAGCAAGCAGCTGATGGCCTAGACAAATACCGAATACAGGAAGCTTCCCGACAACTTGTTGCAACATATTCATCGTCTCTGGTACATCTTTAGGGTCTCCAGGTCCATTTGTAACAAGTAATCCGTCTGCTTTTAAACGGAGTATGTCTTCTGCTGAATAATTGTAAGGAACAACTGTAATATGACAATTTCTCTTCGTTAATTCACGTAAAATTCCGTGTTTCATTCCACAATCTACCACAACAATCCGTTTACCTCGTCCTGGTACAACATAAGGCTTTAAAGTAGATGTTTTTTGTACTTGATTTTTCGCTAAATCTGTCTTATGTAGTTTCCGCACTATTTCTTCTGAAGGAATAGTAATGTCAGCAATTGCTCCTTTCATTGTCCCCTGTAAACGAATTGTTTTGGTTAATTTTCTCGTATCAATTCCAGCTATTCCAGGAATATGGTTTGCTTTTAAATAATCGTCCAACGTTTCTTCACTGCGGAAATTAGAAGGATATTCAGCAACCTCTTTCACAATAAACCCCTGGATAAATGGTGTTACAGTTTCCATATCATCACGATTAATTCCATAATTACCTGTTAACGGGTAAGTCATCATAACAATTTGTCCGCAATAGGACGGGTCCGTTATTACTTCCTGGTATCCTGTCATTCCTGTATTAAACACGACTTCTCCTATAGCTTCTTGGGTACTACCAAATCCATCACCGATAAAAACAGTTCCATCATCTAATACTAACTGACGTTTGCCCATTATTTTACCCCCTCATAAACGATGTTTCCAGCTGCTATCGTTAGCGTTGGAACACCTTGCACTTCCCACCCATGAAACGGTGTATTTTTTCCCTTAGAATAAAAATTATTTTTATCAATCTTATCTGTTTGTTGTAAATCAATAAGTGTAAGGTCAGCTATAGAGCCTGCTTGCAATGTACCATATGGTAATTCAAATATTTCCGCTGGTTTTGTTGCGAGCCAAGAAACAAGTTGTTGCAAGCTGATTTTTTCCGTCAAAACAAGATGTGTATGGAGTAAGGAAAATGCATGTTCTAAACCTACAATTCCAAACGGAGCCGTTAAGAGTTCTTGTTCTTTTTCTTCCTTTGCATGTGGTGCATGATCCGTTGCAATAAAATCAATCGTACCGTCGATTAATCCATTTAAAAGTGCCTCTTGATCCTGTTTAGATCGTAATGGGGGATTCATTTTAAAATTCGTATTAGCAGTGTGAATATCTGTTTCATTTAACAATAAATGATGTGGTGTTACCTCCGCTGTTACACGAATTCCAGCTCTTTTTGCATCTCGAATTATTCGTACAGACTCTTTTGTACTAACGTGACATACGTGATAATGGCAACCCGTGGCCTCTGCCAGCAGTACATCTCTAGCAATTTGCACAGACTCAGCTAGAGATGGAATACCAGGAACATTTAATCGTTTACTCACTTCCCCATCATGGACTACACCACCATAAACAATGGAATTATCTTCACAATGAGCAACAATTGCTTTATTTTGCGCCTTTGCAAGTTTCATTGCTTGAAGCATTAAATCAGCTGTTTGGACTCCGACACCATCGTCTGTAAACGCAAAAGTACCACCCTGCGCTAATGCAGGAATATCTGTTAGTTCTTTACCATGCAGTTGCTTCGTAATTGCCGCATAGGAAAGAACACGAACGACAGCGTCATCCTCGATTCTTTGTTGCAATTTTTGAACTGTCTCAACTTCATCAGGAACAGGATTCGTGTTTGGCATCGCACAAACAGTAGTGTATCCACCTCGAGCAGCTGCCTTCGTTCCTGTAAGAATGGTCTCCTTATGTTCACCTCCGGGCTCACGTAAATGGATGTGGACATCAACGAATCCAGGAAGAGCCAATCGTCCATTTCCGTCTATTTCCATGTCGGTCTGTTCTTCTATGGCAAAAGCTATTTTCTTTACCTTATCATTTTCAATCAGAATATCTCTTTTAACTAACTCCCCCGTAGGTAAAAGATGTTTGATGTTTTTCACTAATTTTTTCATCCATGATCCCCCATTCTTTTAGTACACTGCTCATAATTGCCATTCTTGCATAAACACCATTATTCATTTGCTTAAAAATCCTTGAGCGCTCACACTCTACTAAATCCGTATCAATTTCCACATTTCGATTTATTGGCGCCGGATGAAGAAGAATAGCATGTGATTGCATTCTTTTTTCACGTTGCTTCGTTAAGCCATATTTGTCTAAATAGCTTGTTGTTTTGTCATACGCTATTTGATGTCTTTCATGCTGAATGCGTAATAGCATAAGTGCATCCGTCATCTCTACGGCTTCGTCCATAGATATATAAGGAAACGGCAGCGCGTAGTCTTTGCACCCTTCAGCGGCAGTTAAATACACATTGGCACCCATTTTTTGTAACGTATACGCATTCGATTTGGCTACGCGGCTATGTGAAATATCCCCCGCAATGGCTATATTTATTCCTTTAAATCGATGAAACTCTTGATAAATCGTTAGTAAATCTAATAAACATTGCGTTGGATGTTCTTTCTTCCCTGCTCCTGCGTTAATGATTGGAATGGATAAATTACCCCTTAGTTCATCCATCCAACAATCATCCTGATGGCGAATAATTAACAGATTGGCACCAATAGCCTCAAACGTTTTAGCTGTATCGTATAGCGACTCTCCTTTTTGCGTACTAGAAAACTCCTTATTAAAGTCTAGAATATCCAACCCTAATTTGCGCTGTGCAACGTTAAAGCTCATCTTTGTCCGAGTACTCGGTTCAAAGAATAAATTTGCTGCAAATAGTTGCTGATCGATATGAAATGAAGATTCACGATAATGCTCCGCTAAGTGTAAAAAACTCATAATTTCCGTTTCTGTCCAGTCATCTAATGAAATAAAATGTCGCACCATTTTTCTTCACTCCTTTTGTTATATTTGAAACAAACTTTGTTGTTTTTTAAGCAATTAGTAGTGATATTTTATTTTGAATCCTTTTGAACAAACAATTAGTGTAGATTAAAGGCGTAAGCGTCCGTTTAGCAACGTAGCGAATGGAACGAATCAACTAAAGATTTAGGAATCATGCCCCTGCAAATGGGGTATACCAACGTCGTGCGGCAAGCCCGTTTTTAGTCGGTCTTCCTCTTAGCGACGAAATGATGAGATGATGACTTATCGTAGGGAATTCGTGAAGTCACCTCGTTGCTGGGCGATGGAGACGGACGTGGCTGTTCGGTTATTTCCATGTTCACCAGCACCTCACTTTAACTTCCTTATCTTTTTTTCTTGTCGCCACGTCTTATGGCGAATGCTGTAGTTTTTCTTATCTAAACCTTTAAACTTTCATACTTTCCTATAGTATAAAAAAACCTCTTTGCGCTAAAAGGTCGCAAAGAGGTAAACGTGTAGTGTATACACGTATTATCTTGGACAACCTTTCAGATCTCTCGTACCTGATTAAAGGTTTAGTCAAAATGTTTATTTTTCGTATATAGAAACTGTGTCTGCAGTCCCATCAATTTCTTCAAGCTTTACCATAATGATTTCTTTTTCGGAGGTAGGGATATTCTTTCCTACATAGTCAGCGCGTATTGGAAGCTCACGATGGCCTCTGTCAACCAAAACACCTAATTGAATTTGTGCTGGTCTTCCAATATCCATAACCGCATCCATTGCTGCCCGTACAGTTCTTCCTGTATATAGAACATCATCAATTAATACTACTTTTTTGCCATTGATATCCGTTGAAATGTGAGTTGCCTTTAGATCTGGATCTTCTCCTTCAATCGCTTTATCCAAGTCATCTCGGTATAATGTAATATCAAGATCACCGACTGGCACTTCCATGTTTTCAATTTGGTTAATCTTTTTTTGCAAACGTTTCGTGATTGGTACACCTCGTGTTTTTATACCAACAAGGACCAAATCTTCTCCGCCCTTATTTTTCTCTAATATTTCATGGGCAATTCTCGTTAACGCTCGATTAATTGCTGATGCATCAAGTAAATCTGCTTTTTTCTTCATCTTTTTCACCGTCCCATTTTAATTAGTTGTTTCCACTCCATACTGCTTTTCTCATTCGGGACTCAATATGCTCCGAGTATGACGACGACATACAAAAAGCCCTTTTATCCATGAGGAAAAAGGGCCTACTGTTCTAGAGTCATTCCGTAACCTTTTTAGCCTCACTGGACTATGTTTTAAAGGAGCTATTTAATTCTTCTTTGTAAGTATGGCAAATTACGTTTCATTTGTCAATACATTTTTTGAATATAAACAAGCAAATCCTGAAAATAAATCGGTAAATCTGTAGTAAAATGCATTTCTTCATTCTGGATTGGATGGTTAAAGCGTAGCTCTTTCGCATGCAATACTTGCCCATTTGTAGGCAATGTTTTTCTTGGGCCATATTTAGGATCTCCTACAATCGGATAACCGATATACTTCATATGAACACGTATTTGATGCGTTCTTCCTGTCTCTAATTGACATTCCACATGAGAAAAATCTTGGTAAGATTGAAGGACGCGGAAATGCGTGATAGCTTGCTTACCATTGTCAACAACAGCCATTTTTTGCCTATCTTTCGGGTCTCTGCCAATGGGAGCTTCTATTAATCCTTTTTCATGAGGAATTTGCCCGTGCACAATGGCTTGATATGTTCGCTTCATTGTTTTTTGAACTAACTGATTAGCCAACTGTTGATGCGCCTCATCATGCTTTGCTACTACAAGTAATCCACTCGTATCCTTGTCAAGCCGATGAACGATGCCGGGCCTTTCTACTCCATTTATTCCAGATAAATCGGTACAATGATAAAGTAAAGCATGCACTAACGTCCCACTCTGATGACCAGCAGAAGGATGGACAACCATCCCCTTAGGTTTATTTACGACTAAAATATCCTTATCTTCATAAACAATATCCAAATCAATGGCTTCTGGTATTAATGATAAAGGTTGTGTCTCTGGAACCATCCATTCAATCCGATCACCCTGCTGACATTTATAATTTGGTTTTATGCATGCACCATTTACCGTAACATAAGCTTCTTCAATCCATGATTGTACACGTGAACGAGAAACATTATTATTTTGCTCGGCTAACAACTTATCAACGCGTGTTTTATGCTCATGTTCACCAACAATATATTTATTCTTTGTCATGATGCTATTTTCCCTTTCTTTCGTTCTTCAAGAAACATAGTAATGATTATGAAAAAAACGCCTACGACTAAACTGGCATCTGCTATATTAAAAATCGGGAAATCATAACCAAGGATAATAAAGTCAAAAAAATCGACTACCTCTTTGCGAAACAAGCGATCAATAAAGTTACCAATCGCACCTCCCAATACAAAACTTAATGCTATTCCTAATAGTTTACTCTCTTTTGCATATGCTTGTATGTAATAGACAACGACAGCTACAACAATCACCGTAACAATATAAAAGAAGGTCATTTGTCCTTCTAGTATTCCCCAAGCAGCCCCTATATTACGATGGGAAGTAATGTAGAAGAAATTCTCTATCAGGGTGATCTGCTCTCCCAATTCCATTCTCGTCACTATTAGCCATTTACTAGCCTGATCAAGTACAATAATTAATAGTGCAATTATATAATACCAATACATGTTCTTTCCTCCGAAATTTTGTTTTAAACTTTAGTTTAATGGTAAACGTTACAAGCAAAAATAGCAATATATTTACGACTTTCGTACTGGTGTAAAAAAGGTTAAACCCCCGAGAAGGAGTTTAACCTTTTTTATATTAAATCGATGTAAGGTTTTTCACTACATCTGCACAACGGGTACAAAGTGTTGGGTGTTCTGCGTCTTCTCCAACGGTATTGGAGGCAACCCAGCAACGCTCACATTTTTCTCCAGGATGCTTCTCTACATACACATCGACATGCGTATACACCTTAGCATGCTCGCTTGTTTCCGCTAGGTTTACTTCTGAAACAATAAAGTACTGGTGAAGATGACCCATCGCTTGTAATACTTCTTTGGTTTTTACATCTTTTGAAATGATCGTTAATTTAGCTTCTAATGATTTACCAATCACTTTTTCATTTCTTGCTTCTTCTAAAGCTTTCAAGACATCATCACGAACAAGCATAAAATGATCCCATTTTTCAGCTACTTCATTCCATTCATTCATTTCATCTGGTTCCGGCATATCTGTTAACTGAACCCAATCTGCTTCTGTTTCAGGAATATACTCCCACACTTCTTCTGCAGTATGTGGAATGATAGGTGTCAATAACTTAACAATCGCTGTTAATATTTCATAATAACCTGTTTGAATACTTCGTCTACGCTTATTATCCGCTTGTTCAATGTAAAGTATATCTTTAGCAAAGTCCAAATAAAATGAGCTTAAATCAACAGCACAGAAATTATGAATTTGATGGAAAATTGGTGAAAACTCATAGTTGTCATAATTTTCCCTTACGCCGGCAACTAATTTCTTCAACCGATGTAGCATGTATTGATCTACTTCTTCCAAATCAGCATATGGAACACGATCCGTTGATGGTTGAAAATCACTAAGGTTTGCAAGCATAAAACGAATCGTATTACGAATTTTACGATATGCTTCTGAGATTTGTTTTAAAATGTCATCTGAAATACGAACATCTGCTTGATAATCTACAGATGATACCCACAGACGTAAAATATCAGCACCAAGCTGCTTCTGCACTTTAGTAGGTTGAATGACATTTCCTAAAGATTTACTCATTTTACGACCATCACCATCAAGTGCAAAGCCATGACTAATTACCGATTTATATGGCGCTTTTCCTGTCACAGCTACAGATGTGGATAAGGACGAGTTAAACCAACCACGATATTGATCGCTTCCTTCTAAATATACATCCGCTGGACGATGATGATCATCTCTACCAATTAATACAGCTTCATGAGAAGAACCAGAGTCAAACCAAACGTCCATAATATCCATTTCCTTTGTAAAAATGCCGTTTGGACTATTCTCTGAGGTGAACCCTTTTGGTAATAAATCTTTTGCTTCCCATTCAAACCAAATATTTGACCCATGCTCTTTAAACAGTTCGGATACATGGCTAATCGTTTCATCTGTGATAATTGGCGTACGATCTTCCCCATAAAAAACCGGAATTGGAACACCCCAAGCACGTTGTCTGGATATACACCAATCTTCACGATCTCTTACCATGTTATATAATCTTGTCTCTCCCCACTGTGGGTACCATTGAATATTTTTAATTTCTTCTAAAATAGTTTGGCGAAAGTCTTTAATGGACGCAAACCATTGTGACGTTGCTCGGAAAATAGTTGGTTTCTTCGTCCGCCAGTCATGCGGATAAGAATGGGTAATAAATTGTAATTTTAACAGAGCCCCAGTTTCTTCTAACTTTTCCGTAATCAGTTTATTCGCCTTATCATAGAAAAGCCCAGTAAATCCTGGTGCTTCGTCTGTAAACACCCCTTTTTCATCAACAGGACATAAAGCATCAATACCGTACTTTTTCGCTACATAAAAGTCTTCTTCCCCATGTCCAGGAGCATTGTGTACACAGCCTGTTCCAGTATCCGTAGTAACGTGATCACCAAGCATCACAAGCGAAGATCGATCGTAAAATGGGTGTTTCGTTAAAATATGTTCCGCTTGTTCACCACGAAATGTTTTTTCTATTTGATAAGCTTCCCACCCTAGCTCTTCAGCTACGGTTTCTAACAATGCATGTGCGATAACATACCTTTCTTTATCTACTGCTACAACAATGTACTCCAATTCTGGATGTAAACTAATTCCTAAGTTAGCAGGAATCGTCCAAGGCGTAGTTGTCCAAATAATCAACTTGTCTCCTGCATTTAGCAGTCCTTTCCCATCCGTTACTTCAAAGGCAACGTAAATAGACGGAGATCGTTTATCATGGTATTCTATCTCAGCTTCGGCTAAAGCAGACTCTGAAGAAGGTGACCAATAAACTGGCTTAAGTCCTTTATAAATATAGCCTTTTTTAGCCATCTCTCCAAACACTTTTATTTGTGCTGCTTCATAATCCTTTGTTAACGTAATATATGGGTTGTTCCAATCCCCGCGAATTCCTAATGTTTTAAATTGATTACGCTGATTATCCACCTGCTTTAACGCGTATTCTTCACAGAGCTTACGAAATTCAGCAATGCTTAACGCTTTACGATTGATTTTTTTCTTCTTTGTCAATGCTGTTTCAATAGGCAATCCATGTGTATCCCAACCAGGAACATATGGTGCGTAATAGCCACTCATAGACTTATATCTAATAATAAAATCTTTTAAGATTTTGTTCAATGCATGACCGATATGCAAATCCCCATTCGCATATGGTGGTCCATCATGCAAAATAAACGTTGGGCGTCCTTTTGTCCGTTCCAAGCTTTTTTCATATAGTTTGTTTTCGTCCCAATCTGCTTGTCGATTTGGCTCTTTATTTGGTAAATTACCACGCATTGGAAACGCGGTTTTCGGCATTAATAATGTTTCTTTATATTCCATTATTGCCTTCCTCCTTTAAGGTGTTGTTATTAAATGCTTCATCATACTTTTAATTATGAAGTCATTCACATCGTGACCCAATATCAGACAAACTTGGATTATAAAACTTCATTTTTCCACGAAATTGTCTGCTTTTCTAAACAAAAAAATCCTCTCAATCCCTCAAGGGACGAGAAGACTCGCGGTACCACCCTTATAAATATGGGAAATACTCTCCATATTCACTCGACATCGATAACGGGAATAACCGGTCATTATTACTATTTGTTCATAACGACAACTCAAGAGTGATTTTCTAAAAGTCCGACTGTATCAGGCTCCCACCATCCGCTGACTCGCTAAATCAGTTCATGCTTTTATACTCTCTCTTTCCATGCTTTGTTGTATTCTTATTTAAGTTTAATATATAATGAGCACTTCATCGAACAGAAAAACAGTTCTGTGTATGAATTATATGTAAAAAATAAAAAACCGTCAAGATTTACGTTTCGCTTTCTTCCAATTCAAGGTCCTCTCCTAGCTCTGAATCAAATAATTGATCCCAATCATCTGTTTCAATCATATCTAACTGCGCTTCTACAAGCATTTTCAGACGAGTTCGAAAAACTTTCGCCTGCTTCTTTAATTCTTCTACATCCATAGATATACGACGAGACTTTGTTAAAGCCTCATTAATAATTCGATCTGCATTTTTTTCTGCTTCTTTAATAATTAACTTAGATTCTTTTGAAGCATTTCCTTTTAGTTCTTCTGCGGTTTCTTGCGCAATTAGAATAGATTTATTAAGCGTCTCCTCAATATTGGTAAAATGTCCTATTTTTTGATTCAATTGATTTACTTGTTCTTGCAGATCATTTTTTTCCCTAATTACCATTTCATAATCTTTAATCACTTGATCAAGGAATTCATTTACTTCATCTTCATCATAACCTTTCCACTTTTTAGTGAATTCTTTGTTATGAATATCGAGTGGTGTTAATGGCACGATCGCCACCTCCTATTTACTGAATCTCATTTACCTTTACCTTTTACACAATGTACATTGCTAAAATAACGATTCGTTCAAATAAAAAACTTCACTTCAACCATGATCTTTCGTTCACTAATGTTTATTATACACTATTCATTTCAACAAAAACTACTTAATTCCTGCAAAATTTTATAGAAAGCTACACTTATTTCTATATTTAATGGCATAATAAAGAAATTTTAGCATGACATCTTACATAGAAATCAAGAGGTTGTGTCTCATTTTAATCGTGCTAATGTAATTTTTTGCTTATCTTTTTTTGATCGGCCTCGCACATTTACTAATTTACTCCTTCCTTTTCCTCGCAATGAAAGGACATCTCCTGCTTGGAGCGTAAATGACACATCATCTACAAGTTTATAATTTACTTTAACCGATAGCTTTTTAATATATTCAGTTGCTTCTTTTCTCGATAAACGATAAGCTTCCTTCACCACAACATCGAGTCTTAATGAAGAAACAGTTGTTTCTTGTTCTAGCCAAATAGGTTCTCTTAGGTTCCATTCATTTAAGGGACGTTCTTCCAACTTGACAGAGGCATGCTTTATCTTAGTTAAGTGAGACTTTACATAGAGGGCTATTTCTGAAGCAACTACCAATTGAACGAGTCCATTGTCTACCACAATATCCCCTAGTATCTGTCGTTTTAAACCGAGCGACAGGCAAGCTCCCATTACATCACGATGGGATAAATGTATGAATTTATCAGGAAAATGGCCTTCGAGTAAGGTTAATCCCGTATCCACCGCTTGTATATCTTCATATAATGGTGCAATCACAGCCCGCTTGCGTTCGGCAAATTTATGACCACCATTAAACAACAAGTTAACATCACTATCCTTCGTCGAAATAAGTATGGTAACTAGCTGTTGCTCTCGAGGGTCAAGGAAGTTAGTCAACTTAGGTTGATACGTTCGTTCTACTTGCTCTTTCCAAGACAGAATCTGATCAATAAAAGCTTCTTCCTCTTTACGAAAATGTTGATATAATTCCATCATCGAAACTCCTAAACAAATATCATAAAAATAGTTCACGAAAAATAGTCGCAATTCCACTTTCAGATTGCATTCACCATTTCACGAGTACGCTTAGATTAACATCCAATACAATTGCTGTAAACCGCCTTGAGCAAATCTTAAAACAATGATCGCAACAATTGGAGAAAAATCTATCATTCCTAGTGGTGGTATAAATTTACGAAACACTTCTAAATATGGTTCACAAATTTTAGTCAAAACTTCACCGAATGCCGATTCACGAGCGCCTGGAAACCAGGACATGAATATATAAATAATTAATGCAAATGTATAAACCGTAAAAGCCATATTTATTATTTGAAAAATTTCTTGCATGTATCCATTACCATCCTTTACCGTATTCTTCTTCAAGTGTATCTGTAATGGAACCAGTAACATTCACATTATCAGGTGTACATAGGAATGTTTTTGCTCCAAGTTTTTGAATGTCTCCGTTAACAGCATACACCGTTCCGCTTAAAAAATCGACGATGCGCATTGCCTGTTGGTTCTCCATGCGTTGTAAATTAATTACCACTGCACGACGGTTCACAATATTATCAGCAATTTCCTGTGCCTCGCTATACGTTCTTGGCTCACATAAAACAACTTTAGAAGTTGGATTATTCACACTTGTAAGGTTTACTACGTTTTTAGGTTTGTCTTTTGGTAGTGCTTGCTCAGCCTCAAACTGGTCAGCATCTACATATTCGTATTCATATTCATCTTCCATTGTGAAATAATTCTTCAGCTTATTTTTTATACTCATTACCTCACCCCACTAAGTTTGTACCAACTCGTATATGAGTAGCACCTTCTTCCACAGCAATTGTATAATCATTACTCATCCCCATAGACAAAAAGTTACAAGGAGCGTGTATCAAATTTTGCATTTGAATGTCATTACGTAATGTAGCTAAATGACGAAAAATACTTCTCAATCTTGCCTCATCTTTAATATGTGGTGCCATAGTCATCAAGCCAATTACCCGTATTTTTGAATACGTTTTTAAGTTTTCAATAAAGGTAAATAACTGTTCAGGACGCACACCATGTTTTGATTCTTCTCCACTAACATTTACTTGAATAAAACAGTCAATCTGTTTATTGGCTCGTTTCTCAATTTCTTTCGCTAAAGAAATCCGATCTAACGAATGCAATACATCAATATGGTTAATGACATCTTTCACTTTTCTTGACTGTAACGTTCCAATGAAATGCCAATTAGCTCGACCATGAAAATGGTTATATTTTTCTAAAAAGCCTTCCAAACGGTTTTCTCCAAGATCAGTAATCCCTGCTTGTAGCGTTTCTTCTGCTCGCTCTATTGTAACATATTTCGTCACTGCTATGATGGTAATATCCTCTTTTTTTCGCTGACATGCCTGACAAGCATGCGCAATATTTTCCTGAATCGTTTGTAAATTGCTTGCTACGTCCATTGTTGCTTATTCTCTCCTCTCATGTTGTCATGGTAAAAAGCCAATAAAACCTAACATTCGCCCTGTTTCCCCATGATCTCTGCGATGTGAGAAAAAAAGTGTTTCATCGCGATATGTGCAGTAATTTGTTACATCTATATTATTACGTAATACCCCTGATTGTAAAAGGATATCTACATTTAATTGTTTCAAATCTAGTAAGTAACGGTTTTCTGCCTTTGTATCAACTACGTTTGCTTTAAAAATTGTGGGGATTTGATTTACTACATGTGCATCCACTTCATAACACATTTTCGAAATGCATGGTCCTACGGTAACAAGTAAATTTTCTCTCTCAACTCCATATCGTTGTAACTTTTCGACCATATGCTTGGCCATTTGGTGAACCGTTCCTTTCCATCCAGCATGAGCAATTCCAATAAAAGATGTTACAGGATCATAAAAATATAGTGGGACACAGTCTGCAAAAAAAGCCGATAACATGATATTAGAGTGATTAGTAATGAGACCGTCAACTCCCTTTATGGCAGAATGATAATTTTGAGCACCTTTTCCCTTATCTGATGGACGAACAAAATGAATATTTGTTTGATGTACTTGCTGGCCACATACCCAGTTCTCCAAAGGGAATCGAACATTACGTGCAATACGTTCCCTGTTCAATAATACATTCTTTGACAAATCGTCTACATGGAAACCGACATTTAAGGATGTATAGCTCCCATCACTAACACCATCTTTTTTAGTTGTAAATCCAGCTACAATTCGTTCGTTTAATCGTTGCCATTTCTCTATATGTAAATACGTTGTTTGCAATGAATGAAAGACGTCACTCAATATAGCACCTCCTATAAATCCTAATCATGATATATTTTATCATAAATTGCATTTAATTTTTAACGTCTTATGTTACATTATTTTAACTGTATGAAATGGTTAGAAAAACTTGGCTTGTTGCCAAGTCTTATGGTGAAAGCTTTTTTTCATATACTATTACCAAAAATCTTGTACTTTCCATATTGCAAGAAAAACGTTTTCTATTTTAAATTTATGTGCTTGAGTTATAATATAATGTTGGCTTTTCCGCTTCTTTTACAAGAATAACATCGGTACCAATTCGTATTATTTGTTGCCAGTCAATCACTAATTCCTCGGATTTTCCAAATAGACCGCCTTTCTTATCCCTTGGAATAACAATAATAGCAGCTATTTTCCCCAACTTTGTATCTATTTCTAAATCATGTATATGACCAAGTTTCCTTCCACTATCCATAATAATAACCTCTTTTACTTGCAGTTCTGATAACCTAACCATCTTTCCACCTCTCTCAACATGCTTTTTTTCATCAGTTCAACAACCTCTAATAATTATATATATGCTAAATCAATGCATTCTTTCTTTATTTCTTATTTAAATCTGTACATTTATTACTGAATGAGAAAGAAGTCTACCACATGAGAAAGACTTGACATATCGCCAAGCCTTTAGAGAAAAAGCTGCAGTTTCTCTTACACCTAAGTTTTTCTATTATGCAAAAAAATAGAAGAGAGATCAAGTTTATCTTCTCTTCTACTTTTTTAATATTATAAAGTTACCGCAAGCCCCTTCATAAGCTGATAATGAGCGTCGTTAAATAGTGTCAACAGCACGATGTTCAGATTGTTGAGGAGGACTTTAGGTTACACCCTTCTTTCGGATTAACAAACCATCATGGTTTGAACCCCCATGAAAGAACAGTTCTATTCAAACATTTCATTGTTCATTTGTTTAATAGCTGCCTTTTCCAACCGAGACACTTGGGCTTGTGAGATTCCTATTTCATCAGCAACTTCCATTTGCGTCTTTCCTTGAAAAAAGCGCTTGTTTAAAATCATTTTTTCTCGATCATTTAATTGGTGCATCCCTTCCTTTAAAGATAATTTGTCCAGCCAAGTGGAGTCTTTTTCCTTGTCATCACTTATTTGATCCATGACATAGATAGGATCCCCACCATCATTATATATTGGTTCAAACAAAGATACAGGGTCTTGAATCGCATCTAAAGCAAAAACGACTTCTCCGTGGGGAATCCCCAATTCTTCTGCTATTTCCATTGGAGTTGGTTCTTTTGAAGTCTTGCTTATTAAATTTTCTCTCACCTGCAATGCTTTATACGCAATATCACGTAAGGATCTTGATACACGAATGGGATTATTATCTCGTAAGTATCTTCTGATTTCCCCAATAATCATCGGAACAGCATAAGTGGAAAATCTAACATTATGGGATAAATCAAAATTATCAATGGATTTCATTAATCCGATGCAGCCCACTTGAAACAAATCATCAACGTATTCTCCTCGATTATTAAACCGTTGTATTACACTTAGAACTAGTCTTAGATTTCCATTTACCAACTCTTCACGAGCAGCTAAATCATCTTCCTCCTGCATTTTTTTAAACAGTTTCCGCATTTCTTCGTTCTTTAATACGGGTAATTTTGATGTATCAACACCACATATTTCAACCTTATGTCTCGTCATTTATGTTCAACCCTCCCAGTTGGTGATGCTGTTCATGGACAGTATCTCCGTAATAGAGGGTTTTTATGCAATTCGTTATCTTAAATTCATGATGAAAAAACATGAAAACTTACCAACACAAGGTTAAACCATTTTATTAAATTCTTTTTTTAATCGTCGAATTATTTTTTTCTCCAATCTGGATATATAGGATTGGGAAATTCCTAACATATTGGCTACATCTTTTTGTGTTTTTTCTTCTTCACCAATAAGTCCAAAACGCAATTCCATAATTTGTTTTTCACGAGGGTTAAGCTGTGATAAGGCGTTTTTTAACAAATGCTTATCTACATTCGTTTCTAAATCTCGGGTTATAATATCTTCATCCGTCCCTAAAACATCAGAAAGCAATAATTCATTTCCGTCCCAATCTATATTCAATGGCTCATCAAAAGAAACTTCTGATTTTAATTTATTATTTCGTCGTAAATACATGAGAATTTCATTTTCAATGCAGCGAGATGCATACGTTGCCAATTTTATCTTTTTTTCTGGATTAAAGGTATTAACAGCTTTAATAAGACCGATTGTACCTATGCTAATTAAATCTTCAATATTAATTCCCGTGTTTTCAAATTTTCTAGCTATATAAACGACTAAACGTAAATTACGCTCTATTAAGATGGCTCTAGCCGATTTATCCCCTTTAGGCAATAAAGCTAATAATTCCTGCTCCTCCTCTTTAGACAAAGGTGGAGGTAGTGCTTCGCTACCACCAATGTAATAAATCTCTTCTGATTTTATACGTAGCTTTACTAATAATTTAAGCCACCATAAACGAAGACGCAATTTAGAAATTCTCAACATTTATCTCTCCTTTATGCACTATGAATGGTAGATGTTTGAATCATTCTCGGATGTAATAAACAATGATAACTTGCATCTTTTGTTAATTCTCCAAACTGAATCCCGATTAACGCTTTTCTTGTTGTAATTCGTTCTTCTCCATAGTAAATAATGATTCGTTCGGGACGTAGCGTAAATAGAAACATATTATTTCCTTCTACACCTTGATAAGGTACTATTTGTAAATATTTCTCCCACTCCGCTGGTAATGCTTCAATTTGAAAAGTATGATAGCAACGCTCCAGATCCGCCCAAGTCTGTTCAGAGAACCATTGCTTTAAAAACACTTCATCACATAGGACAACTGGTTTTTTAGTAATTGGATCGGTTAATTGATTTCCACTATCAATAAATCCTGTTGTTGAATAACTTTTTCCTTTCATTTCAATAGTTACTGGTAAAATTTGGTCATAACGAATTTTTTCTTGTACGTGCTTGTCCAAACGGAATTTTGTAAACAGCCACACTATTGGAAAACCAATTACTATAAACAACCAACTTATCGGATCACCGAAACCACTGTTATACGTTAAAAAGCCATTTGTATGCACATAAAATGGCCGTTGGAGTAAAAAGTGGATAGCCGTTAAACCACCTCCTATCGAAAAGCTTACAAAGTAAAATAATGCAAATAGCTTTACCCATCGATACTTATTTCTGTAGCCAAAGGCAACAATAATAATAATGCCAGATGCTACTATTTTCCCTGGCACACTAGTAGCAATAGATTCAGGAAAATAGATAGAAATAGGTACGGTCAAGGATGCAACGAACGCTCCAATAGCTAAACGAAGCTTTTTCGTATCATCTCTAGCCAATGCTTGGGTAAGCATTAGCAGCATAAAATCCAATAAAAAGTTCAACGCCCAAACTGCATCCAAGTAAATAGTCATATTGACTTCCCTTCAATTATCAGGAATCATCATTTTCTAGCTTTTAATAGTAAAGCTTGCCATAAAGTGAAGCTTCAATCAGTGGAGGGTTCTTTATCCCCGTAGATTGTTAGTAGCCCAGGGTATGGCCTAAGGGCCTTTGAACGAATCGGAGATCTAGGTGCTGTTATGTTCCATTTAGCTCACATCTCTAATTCTTGAAGCGGGAGTCTTACAGCACCTTATATCCGAGATAAATTATAGTGATTATAGTATAGCGAAGCAGACAAGAAAAGTCTGTCATATTCTGTATCGTATATTTGACTAATTTTCTCGAGATATTAGAAGGTTTGTCATTTATGTGTGTGACTTCATTTTATGTCAATTGTAGATATAGAGCCATTATTAGAAAGCCTTTGTTTTTCTTTTATACTATAAACCAAAAAATCTTAGGGAATATTCCCTAAGATTTCTTTAAACTGTTTTCTCACTTTTAACGATTTCTATTTCGGTTCCGGTTTCGCAAGAAGGTAGGAATATCTAATGTATCCTCTTCTTGGGCATGGCGCTGTTGCTGTTGAGGTTCAGGCTCTCTTTCTCTTTCCCTTCTTGACACTGTATCATTTGTACGAGTCGCTGCATGTTGCTGCTGTGCAGATCGCTGCTGTCTAGCAGGTTGTTCTGATTTTTGAACAGATTCATCAAAACCTGTAGCAATGACAGTGACTATAATTTCGTCTTTTAAATTTTCATTAATAACAGAACCAAATATTACGTTCACTTCATTATCTGCAGCAGAAGTCACTAAGTCCGCAGCTTCTTGCACTTCATATAAACTTAAATTTGTTCCACCGGTAATGTTCATTAAAATACCATGTGCGCCATCGATGGAAGTTTCAAGTAATGGTGAAGATATAGCTTTTTTAGCTGCTTCTGTCGCTCGAGTTTCACCTGTTGCGACACCGATTCCCATTAAAGCAGAACCTTTATCATACATAATTGTTTTAACGTCAGCAAAATCGACGTTAATTAACCCTGGTTTAGCAATTAAATCAGATATGCCTTGTACACCTTGACGTAATACATTATCAGCTTCACGGAAAGCCTCCAACATCGGTGTATTTTTATCTACTATTTCCAACAAACGGTCGTTTGGAATGACAATTAGCGTATCAACGCTTCCTTTTAACGCATCGATCCCTGAAATGGCTTGGGTGGAGCGTCTTCTTCCTTCAAAGGAAAATGGTCGAGTAACTACCCCGACTGTTAAAGCACCCAAATCTTTAGCAATTTGTGCTATAACAGGTGCAGCACCTGTTCCCGTTCCTCCCCCCATACCAGCAGTAACGAAGATCATATCTGCACCTTGTAACACTTCTTCCAGTTGCTCTTTACTTTCTTCAGCTGCTTTCTTTCCAACTTCTGGATTAGCACCAGCACCCAAACCTCTTGTCAATTTTTCACCTATTTGAATCTTTAATTCAGCTTTAGAAAGGTTTAATGCTTGCGCATCGGTATTTACTGCTATAAATTCTACACCTTCTACACCATGCTCAATCATACGATTGACAGCATTGTTACCTCCTCCACCTACTCCAATTACTTTTATTGTAGCTAATTCTTCCATATTCATATCAAATTCTAACATAGTTCGTTCCTCCTAATGTGCAAAATTACAAACGTTCTAGAAGCTAATTGAATAGAGGTTATTTTTCGTATATTAATAGAAAACTTTCATATAATAAAAGAAAGTGTCTACTTTAATCAAAAAAATACTTAAACAAATTAGCAATTTTAGCTTCTTTTTTCTTTGGTTCTTTCGTTTCATTTGCTTTCGCTTGTTTCTTTATACGTTTTGGTTGAGCGTCTGGATCTTGTGAAATGACAGTTGGAAATAAATCTTTTCCCTGTATTTTCGCATTCCAATAAGCAAATTGCAAGATACCAACGCCTGGAGTAAATTGTGGCTCCCGCACACCTATGTAATCGGGGATAGCAATTCGAACATTAGAACGAAATACGTCTTCAGCCAACTCAAGCACACCAGGCATTGCCATCGTTCCACCAGTTAATACATAACCCCCAGGTAATTCCTGATAACCCATTTGTCGTATTTCTTTCTCAGCAAAGGCATAAATTTCTTCCATCCTTGCCTCAATTATATCTGCTATTTCTAATTGATTCGACGTTTGTTTAGAATTACTTCCGATAATGGATACATCGAATACTTCTTCCTCCATTGCATCATCATAGAAGGCATGTCCAAAATTTAACTTTACATTTTCAGCTTCTTCTGTCGACGTACGTAATCCAATGGATAGATCTTTTGTGATATTGTCTCCGCCTAATTGTATAACACTAGATGAAACCAGATGGTCATTTTCGAAGATGGAAACTGTGGAGCAACCGCCGCCTACATCTATTAAAGCGACTCCCATGCTTTTTTCATCTTTCGATAAAGCAATTGTTCCGGCGGCAAGCGGTTGAAGGCAGATGTCCGCTACTTCGAGGTTAGCACGTTCTACACATTTTAAGATATTGTGCAAAATAGTTTTTGAACAAGTAATGATAGTCCCTTCCATTTCTAAACGTACGCCAATCATCCCTCTAGGGTCATTAATTTCATCTAACCCATCGACAATAAATTGTTTAGGAATAACATCAATGATTTCTCTTTCTGGAGGAATAGACATTACTTGCGCACCATCAATTACCCTTGTAACATCTTCATCCGTTATTTCACGGTTTTCGCTTTGAACTGCTACAACTCCGTGGCATGGTTGCAATTGAATGTGATTCCCATTCACTCCTACAACTACGCGTTCAATTTTCATACCAACCATTCTTTCGGCTTGGTCTACTGCATTACGAATGGAATGTACCGTTTGATCTATATCTATGATAGCTCCTTTTTTCATACCATTCGATTTAGCAGTACCTACACCAATAATATTTAATGAATCATTTAAAACCTCACCGATAATTACTTTTATTTTTGATGTACCTATATCTAGGCTTACTAAAATATCACTGTTGTTCAAAACAAGGCACCTCCCAAATTCAAAAGCTGCACAAAAGCAAACTTCTCTCCATAATATATTTTTATCTACTATACTTTTTTAGCGACAGATGTAATGTTCTTAGATTTATCATTTCCTATAATACACGCACAAAACGTAATATATAAATTTATTCCACATAAAACTAGTAATTCCCTTTATTTTTTAGTACTTTTTTTACACTATAGGAAAGTATAGATTTCTAGGGTTTATGGTTTAAGCAAAACGACGGCTTTAAAGTCATGTTTTTCTAACATGGCACTTATCCATTGAAATGAAATATTCGCGCCGTACAAATGGATTGTAGAAAAATACACTATAACTTATCTCTAAGCTGCTAATACACAAAGGTATCGCTTCATAAACCAAACAACATTTAAACACTATTTAAAACGATTTTTCTTTTCTAATATTCTTCATTTATGAACCAAAATGAAGGGGTTAAGTTCCTTATTTTCGGATGCTAAAATTATAGAGCTCACTACTTTTTTAATCGTATAAGAAACGCTAATATAGTCATTCGTAAAACAGATTCAAAATATGTCGTTTAGAAAAAATTGATTTATAAAAAGGATAGTTTTATATAAACACTTGACTGAGAAACAATCTTCTTAAGTTAAGAATCCATTAGATAATGGTTTCCTATTGCAAAAACAAAACGCTAATCCTCCTTCTCAGCCTTTTGTCCCTTCTTTCCATTGTGAAATGACTCGAAATATGCACCAACCCCAATATGAATAATTCCTTCGCTTTCTTCATCTAGTTGTGACACGATGGAGGGGTATATTTCCATACTATCAGCAAAGTTTGGAATGCGAGCATCAACGATAAAACCATCATTCATATATAACCGCATCTTATCGTTATTATCTTTTTCTGGTGTCCAATGCACTTCCGAAATTAGATTTCGAATCGTTTCAGGTAGTTTTTCCATTTCATTCGTTAACCTATGTAAATACGTTTCCTTATTAAACCCCTTTAATAGCGGAGCATCTCCATTATACGTTTTTTTTGCCATACTTTGAAGTGTTGTTCCATTACCTAATACTGGATAGTAAGTCGTTTCTTTTTGTGTGTAACCAACAAGTTCGTATTCTTCAACCGTGATGGAAACGGTCCAAGGTAATTTTCGACTTACCTTAGCAGAAGCAATAATTGGACTATCATTTAACATCGACTCTATCGCATCAGTATCAATTGTCCATATGTTTTTATTATCGGTTAAATCCGCTTGTTTTACAATTTCATTATCCTGTAAAAAAGAATTACCTTCTACTTGGATCGTACGTATATAACTTAACGGCGATTGTAAATAAACAATAATTGAAATCAAAATGAAAAAAATAGACAGGTAAAATAACAGCCTGCGGTTTGCCTTTTTTTTCCTTGCTTGTTTTAATTTTGGAATTCGATCTTCAATCGAAACGACTTTCTTCTGAGCCATCTCCATTTCTTCCTTTATCCTAAATTAACAACAAGAAATGGCATGTACATGCCATTTCAACTTGTTACTATGAGTATATCATATAATCTATGGAAAAATGTAGTGAGACTTAGGGAAATGTAAAGTTTTTTATTTCACTATCTTGTTCTGCTATGGTCCAAAAAATACTACTGGAGAACTTACATATTTTGGGTAATCGGAAAATAGTGTGGAAAGAGGGTTAAAAAGTACCCTCTTCCATAGCTTTAATCAGTGTGGAAAAATCAGCACCATAAACTTCTTCATATACCCATTCGTAACCAGTGTGTGACCAATTTGGGAATTGATCAGGTAACATTTTTCCGAAAGTGACTTCAACTTCTTTGAATTTCTTTTTCTTTTTAACTTTACGATAGCCTTGAGTAAACAAAATCTTCGCTCTAAGGGCCTCAAAAGAGTAACCACGACCAACATGATTCATTGTCTTGATTAAACGATTCAAGGATTCTGTATAAGCGTTTGTAATCGGAGAATTGAAGTAATTGAATATTTCCTCTTCCCAATTATTCATAGCCTTAATCAGATCTTCAAAATAAGTCATTAATTCTTTTGGTACATTTGAAAGCCAACTTTGATAGAGTTTATAGGCGTCGTTGATTGATTCGGCTTCATAGATGTCAAAAAAATGCTCTTTGAGTTCATAAGCCTGTCCAAGCACTGGAAAGTTTTGAGTCCATACTTGTAGCTTTATCTGGTCATCAAAATCTATTAAGTCTTTATTCCTTGTAAGAAGGACATAACGATCTCTCATAAGTTGTCTGCGTTCTTTCGCTGATACATTTTGTCGGTTAGCTTTTCGGATTTTCTCTAAGGCTTCATTGGCTAATTTAACAACATGAAATTTATCAATTACAATTTTGGCATGTGGTATCACTGCGTTAACAGCACTCTTATAAGGATTCCACATATCCATAGCTACCAGTTCAATTTTATCAATTTCTTGGAGCTTTGAAAGGTAACTGATAACAGTATCTTTATTTCGTTTTCGTAAAATGTTAATGACTGACTTGTTTTCAACATCTGTTATGACACAACGATAGTTTTTAAGCAAATGGACTTCATCAATACCAAGCCATTTAGGAGTTCTAAAATCAGTTTGAGCTTCAAGTTCTGTAACATAATCATTAAAGATGTTTCTTACAGTCTTTTCATCAATCCCTATATCATATGCAACACTGGTAAAGGTCTTTTCTAGACTTGCTACCTGAATCCAATCTAGAAGTCTATTGGTTACAGAACGATTTACATCCATATCAGGCAAGTTTTCAAAGAATGTTTCATTACATTCACGACACTTGTAACGTTGGCGTTTGATGAATAAGCCGACACGTTTTGCATGCATAGGTAAATCAAAAAACAACTGTTGCTTCTTACCGTGTTTATAAAGATTAGACACCGTACCACATTTATGACAATGGGAGGGAGGTGAAATAGTTGGCTGCACCAAGAACCTATAATCGTCCCTACTCTCTTCCATATCGAGAATTATATAATTTGCTAGATTAAGCATATTGATTGTCATCTGTTTTCTTCCTTTATTAATTATCGTTAAACCCGTTTATAAACTAGAAAGAAAATGAATAGCCCAGTAACAGAAATTAATAGAAACCGCTTTAAAGATTCTGCTATTTAGTTGTTTAAATTAAATACCTAAATGGTAAATCGCTCCTACATAGTAGAAAGTATTGATTTTGCATGTTTTCTCGCTATATCTCTTCGCTCTTGCATAGTTAACTTGTTAAATTGTTGATCATTAGGCAATATAAGATAACTTAAAAATACACCTCCCAACTGTCTTGCACAAAAGTCGATATCAACTTGATGATCTTTACGTTTGAAATGACATTCTAGTCCTTTTTTTATACTTGAAAAGATAATTTCTGGTAAGTTAATTTTATCTGTTAAATTTCCCCTTAAACTCTCTGATAAAAGCATCCTTATCAAATCATAATTTTTTGATAATACTTCTAGTCTGTTTTCAATAATGTTCGTTAAAAATAATTCAGTATCTTTTTCTTTTGCAATTTCTAAAACATGGGAACCAAACTTATTTTCTAATACATGTTTGATAACTGTAATAAATAGGTTCTCTTTCGTGGAATATCTCCGATACAATGTTACCTCTGCTACGCCTGCTTCTTTAGCAACTTCCTGCGTTGTCGCTTGTAATCCTTTTTTTATAAAAACAGAAATAGCTCCTTTAAAGATTTGATCCGTTTTATCCAGCAAATCTCATCACCTTCTCACTCTTTTTTGTATGATAAACCAGTATGTGAAAAATTAAGATGTTTGTTTTATTTTTACAAATCTGTCTAGTATAATCAAGATTGGCGGCATTACAATCAATGTAGAGAATAACGCAAGTGAAATGTTAGTGAGTGTCATCAGTCCAAAATTGTTCAAAATTACAAAATCGGATGCAAGCAAGGCACTAAATCCGCCAATTGTCGTAATGGCCGATACAAAAACGGCTTTACCAATGTTTTTGTTGGCCATTTTGATGGCTTCCCTGCTCTGGTAACCTTTCTCTCTTTCTTCATAATATCGTTCCATGATTAATACGGTAAACTCCGTGCCGATACCAATAATTAATGCTCCCAATGTCGCCGTTAGTGGTGTGTAACTCATATCCAAAAAGTACATTACTAAACCAGACCATCCTACAATGAATATAATAGGCAACAAAGGAATAAACGCCTTAACAGGATGCCTGTAAATAACTAATAAACTTAAGAATACAAGTCCCATTCCAATCAAGGTCATCTGATATCTGCCAGTTGTCAAGCCTTGAATCATCTCCACATCTAAAACGGATTTTCCTGTGATTGTTGTTTCAAGCATATCCAAATCATTATTTTCCAAATAAACACCTAAGTCATCAATGAATAATTCTAAATCATTTGCCTCTAAGTGTTCAATTCCTACGGTAATAACACCTTTTGTTTCTGATTCATTAAAGAAAAGTTTTAACTGGCTTTCTGGTATATTAGCAACTTCCTCCTTAAATTCTTCGCCATCAGGCAACTCTTCATTGTTCATTTGCTTCACAACGCTTGTGAGCGAGTTTGTTTTTACAACAACATCAGGAAATTCAGTTTCAAGGGATTCTGTCAAATCATCAACCCATGTATTCACTTGATCCGAGAAAATATCGTAGCTTTCATATACAATGGATATTTGATCTGTTGTGCCGAGAACATCCCGTAATTTATGAATGTCATTTAATTCCTGTGTATCCTGAGGCATGAAGGTTTCCATATCTGTTTCCGCATCAGCATCCAGATCCACCCAGATACCAAAAGCTGCAGTGACAGCTACGATTATGATAATTATCCAACGAAAGGTGATTGTTTTTCCCGTGATGCAATCAAGCACTTTATCCGTTTTGGAAGGTGATCTTTTTTGCCGTTGTTTCGGTTGTTTTCCTTTATCTTCACTAAAAAAATAATCTCTGGTAAATAGTATTGGAATTAAAAGAAATATCCCTAGAATAAAACTTACCACTAAGCCGATTGTTAACATTTTACCAAAGTCTTGTATCATTGGTACAGGTGATGCATACAGTGAAATAAATCCAAGTGCTGTCGCAATCATTGCAGTTAAGACTGCCGGCACCATCATTTTTATGGTTTTATTTAAACTATCCTTCGCTTTCTCTTTATCGTTATTCATTCGAATCCTCCTTCGCTATTTCCTCTGCATAACGGTTTTGGAACTGAATGGCATAATCGATACCAAGACCAATTAAAATTGGAAAAACAGCCATTGATACCATGGTAATTGGTATTTGTAACCAGCCCATTAAACCTACCGTTCCGATAACTGCAATGAGAACAGTTACTAATGGCAATAAACGCCAACGGACTTTAAAGACAATAGATAACACAATCACCATGATTATAAGTGCCAGCCCCATCATGGTTTGAATACTTTCCTGCATGGAAGAGCGAGTAGCATGATCAAGTACAGGTTTCCCTGATACCATTGTTTCTGCTGATTCAATTTCTTCCTTATCTAAATAGTTGTTTATCGTATCAATTACTTCCGTTTTTTCTGCATCCTCTGTATCTCCATTAAGTTTTATCATCATGGTCATGCTTTGATCATCTATAATTACTTCTTCAAACATTGGGCGAAGTTCATCGTCATCATCATAAATCATGTTATCCAGTGTGTCTTGATTCTCAGGTAATCCAGGGGTCATAATGTCTGAGTAATCATAGATGGTTTTCATGTTTTCACTTATGGTTTGTAAATTCTCACCCATTTCGGCTAGACCGTCAGCAAGTTGGCTTAGCATCTCTGCCTGTTCTTTCTGTTTTCCTTCTATTTCTTCCTTGAGCCCTTGCATTTCCTTTTCTTTTTCAGCTCGTTGTTCATCCATTTTTGCTTGCATTTCTTCCTGTTGAGTTTCCTGCTGTTCTTTCATTTCCTGCTTCATCTGTTCTTGTTTCTCTTGTTGCCCCTCTTGTCTTTGTGCTTGCATCTCTTTCTGTTTCTCTACCTGCTCTTGTATTTGTTCAAGCTGCCCGTTTTGCTGAATTAACTGTTCGTCCAGTTTCTGTTGTATATTATTTAGGCCTTCTATTGTTTGTTCGGGGATACCAGGAAGTTGTGCCGAATCTTCAGATATCTGTGTCATTTGTTGTGACAGTTGAATTAATCCCTGACTGGCTTCCTGTATCTGTTCCTTCTGAGGGGTATCTTCCATTCGTTCTGCCAGTTCACTTAAATTCTTCCCTAATTCATTCGTTTGACGACCAAATTCGGCATATCCATCTACCAGATTTGTTGTTCCTTCTTCCAAATTCCCCTGAGCCCCAATCATGTTGGAGAATCCTTCATTTAACTCAGCAATTTGTCCTTCTATATCCGGAAGTCTAATCTCACCAACCTCAGGAAGCTGACTCTCCGTTTCTCCAACTTCAGGTAACGACGGCTCTTCTATCTCAGGGAGCTTTGGTTCCTCCAGCTCAAGAAGTGCCATTTCTTGATCACTCTCAGCATTTCCCTTCAGCTCATCACTAATGTCAGTTAGTTGACTCCCCATTTCATTTAACCCATCAATTGTTTCAGAAATACCATCTTGAAACGTATCCGATTGGTTATTTGCAATTTCTTCCACAAGTGTAACTGGGCTTAATATACTGTATATCGAATCATTATTTTGCAGCACATCTTCTATCCCTTTCATATGCTTTAAATGATCAGGGGTCAGTAAATTTTCTGATTCATACAAAACAATAATCGATTCCCCACCAAATTCCTCCTCCAACATTAAGTTATCTTGATATACATCTGAGCTAGGTTCTACCAGCGTATCGTTCCCAGTAGCCATAAATACATCTTTTACGCCAACTGCTAATAGAACCACAATGATCATCATGATAAAAATGGACTTCATCGGAAAATTACTTAATACTTTCGCAAGTCTTTTTAACATATTCATGTACTTCCTCCTTTTTTTCACCACTTTAAATGTTTGTTAGTAATAACTTTCATTTTTTTATAAAAAATCTTCCAAACGGTTAAAACTTCTTCAATAATGTAAGTTACCACTAACACACATATTACCAATAAATATTTTGGTTGTAAAGAAAGTTTTAAACATAAGGAAAATCGTATTTGTATAAAGAAAAAATGTCGCTCCAGTCATTTGACCCTTTTCTCTAACTATATTTCTACATGATTATCCGATTTATGATTCTAAGAAAGCTAATTTTCTAAAATGATTTTCCACACGATAATCCGAATACCCCATATTTTAAACCTGCATTGTGGCGTTACCCCCTTTATTTTTATTATAAACTTAGAAAAGACTTGGCATATACTATAAACGTTAAATTTATCATTTCCTATAATATACATCGAAACCCCAGATGTAATCATCTGAGGTTTCTTGACAAACATGTCCCTTCATGCATATGCGTATATAAATGAACAAGTTATTTCTATGATTCATTCAGGGCGGATGATGACATGTTTATATTTTTGTATACTTACTAATATTTAACAAAATACCTACAGAGCAAAGAATTAATGTTAAGGAAGATCCTCCATAACTCAAAAATGGTAAAGTAATTCCAGTTACAGGAATTAGCCCAATGACGACACTAATATTAATCATTGCTTGTATCGCTAGCATGGACACGATGCCTAGAGCTAATAGACGGGCGAAACTATCTGGTGCTTCTAAGGATATTTTGATTCCTCTCCAAAACAACAAAAGAAATAATATAATCACAACCGTACCGCCAATAAATCCTAATTCCTCACCCAAGATAGCAAAGATAAAATCCGTTTGAGGTTCTGGTAAATAAAAATATTTTTGTAAACTATTCCCGAATCCTAATCCTAATAAACCACCTGGACCGATCGCATATAATGATTGAATAATTTGGAAACCATCTCCTAGCGGATCCTCCCATGGGTTCAAAAAAGCTGTAATCCGACTAATTCTATATGGTGCAGAAGCAATCAAACCAATAAAACCCACTAACCCTAGAGCTCCTAAACCAAAAAAATGAGATAATCTAGCGCCTGCAGTAAAGACCATCACCATACAAGTTAATACTAATACCATACCTGTTCCTAAATCTGGCTGCAACATAATTAAACCAAAAGCAGTAAATATCAATAGAATGGAAGGTAAAAACCCTTTTTTGAACGATGTAATATATTTTTGATATTTGGCTAAGTGGGAAGCTAGGAAAATAATCAAACCTAATTTCATAAATTCTGACGGTTGAATACTAAATGCCCCAATTCCAATCCAACTTTGCGCTCCTCCTCTTATCATGCCAATGCCAGGTATTAAAACAAGAAATAATAAACAAAAACAAACTAGTAAAATCAGCTTTGCATACTTTTTCCATGTTGTATAAGGAACATTCATAATAAGCAACATAGCTATTACTCCAGTACCCGCAAATAACAGTTGTCGTTTTACATAATAGAAGGAATCAGAAAACTTATACGCTGACCAAACATAAGATGAACTATAAACCATTACAACACCAATTACGAGCAATCCAATAATAACTCCCATTAAAATATAATCTGGTGAAGCATTTGTTGAACGGTTTGTTTTTTGTAGCAAAAATAACACCCCACTTTTGATTATTACCAGGGGGTGTTTAAAAAGGATGCATCAATAATAGAAATGCGTATAAGATTATTTTTGTTCGTGATTGTAAAATGAACCATCAACCAGTAAATATTTTCAGCGTAGGAGTAGACAATAATCATACGCCAAGGTAAGTAGTTTCCTTCGTCATTCGGTGATTACTGGTAAGCAATCTAACTTCTCAATACGTAAATAAGCTTTCCACATTGAAATAACTTCTAATTTCTAACACCCTTTTATTATCTATTAAACAAGCCCCTATACTAATGTATGCACGGCTTGTATAAACATGTCTCCTCTTTCTTCAAACGTGCGATATTGATCCCAGCTTGCACAAGCAGGTGATAACAAGATGACATCATTAGGTTCAGATATTTCATAAGCTTCCTGTACTGCTGTTTGCACATTTTTAGTTACACGAATATCAGAAACTTGCGCTTTCATTCCCAAATTTTCTAGTTTTGAAGCAGTTTCACCAAATAATACCATTGCTTTCACGTGCTGCATATATGGTAGGAGTTCGTCAAAACCGTTACCACGGTCTAATCCTCCTGCAAGTAGAATAATAGGTTGATTAAAGGCTGATAAAGCTTTTTGCGTAGCTAGACAATTGGTAGCTTTTGAATCATTATAAAACAATCGCTCACGGTGATTTTCTACAAATTGTAATCTGTGCTTCACACCTGTAAACATACTTAACACTTTTTGAATTCCTTCATTTGTTGCTCCACTTAACTTAGCAGCTGCTACACTAGCTAAAATATTCTCGTAATTATGCGATCCTAATAAGACAATATCCTTACGTTCCATAATTTTTTCTTCTTTAAAGTAGATCGCTTCGTTGTCAAGCCAAGCCCCATCGCTCTGTTTCCTTTTAACAGAAAATGGTATTTTTTGCGCTTTTGCAAGTTTAATAGCCTTTAACAAATTTTTATCTTCTGCGTTATAAACAAGAAAATCATCTTTCGTTTGGTTTTTAAAAATATTATATTTTGCTTGTTTATAGTTTTCCCATGTTTTGTGATAATCTAGATGGGCTTTAAATATATTAAGTAGTACAGCAATTTTCGGTTTAAATTTCTCGACGCCCATTAATTGAAAAGATGATAGCTCTAGTACAAGATTCTCTTTTGGATGCAAATTTTTTGCCACTTCAGTTGCAACAATGCCAATATTCCCTGCAACTTTAACAGGTTTTTCACTTTGCTTTAGCATTTCAGTAGTTAAAGTCGTCGTCGTTGTTTTACCATTAGAACCTGTTATTCCAATAATTGGTCCGCTTGCCAATTGACCCGCTATTTCAATTTCAGTTATTACAGGTATTCCCCTTTGTTGGGCTGCTACAACAATAGGGTTATCATAGGAAATACCAGGGTTTTTAACGATGACTTCTATCCCATCTAAAACACGAATAGGGTGAGAGCCGAGAATTAACTCTCCCCCTATCTCTACCCCCATCTCTACCCTCATCTTATTTAATTGGTTTACATTTGCATCAGATTCTGTTGCATTTTGATCATTTATTCGCACTTTTTTCCCCTGTTCGAGTAATGTGGTTGCGGCTGCCGTACCGCTTTTCGCTAGCCCCAAAACTAAAACATGCTCATAAGGGAAATCTTTTAATTTTCTCAACTTATACCCACCTCAATATAAATTCCTAACGCGGCAAAAACAAGCCCTACTAGCCAAAAGGTTGTAACTACTCGCCATTCTGACCATCCCAAAAGCTCATAATGATGATGTAATGGGCTCATTTTAAATACTCTTTTTCCAGTTGTTTTAAATGATATAACTTGTATGATAACAGATAATGTTTCAATAACGAACACGCCGCCAATAACAACTAAAATAATTTCAAGTTTTGTTAAAATAGCAATGATCGCAATTGCTCCACCTAAGGCTAAAGAGCCGGTATCGCCCATAAAGACCTTCGCAGGGTGCGCATTAAATACTAAAAAGCCAAGTAAAGCACCAACGATGGCCAGCGCAAATATTGCTACCTCACTTTGTGGATATCCATACAATGCTAACACGGCAAATGCACCAAAAGCAATGGCAGCAGTACCAGCTAGCAAACCGTCTAATCCATCTGTTAAATTTACTGCATTAGATGCTCCAACAAGCATAACTATAATTAAAAGAGCATATGCCCAGCCAAGCTCTAATTGGAAGGTCGTTCCGGGTACAGATATATAAGTAGGAAAACCTTGTGCTTTTAAGACAAAATAAACAACCAGCGCAGTAATAAGTTGCCCAAGTAATTTTTGCTTGGAAGTTAATCCGAGATTTCTTTTTTTCATTATTTTTATAAAATCATCCAAAAATCCAAGTAACCCGTATCCTACTAATACGAACAACAAAATCCACATTTCATAGTTAACCCCAACTGGATTTACTTTCCAACTCATAATGAGAGAGGTGATAACAATACTGAATACAATCATAATCCCTCCCATTGTCGGCGTCCCGGTTTTTTTTAGATGGGATTTAGGTCCTTCTTCTCTAATACTTTGCCCAAACTTCAATCTACGCAAAAATGGAATAAAAATAGGAGATAAAAGGACGGTAATTAAAAACGCTATTAAAATAGTTACCATTAACATAGTGATATTCATTACTTTTCCTCCTTCGTTAGAAACCGTCCATCAATTCATTGACTATCGTTTTAATTCAGCTAAAATCGATTCAAATTTTAGGCCTCTCGATGCTTTAAATAATATAATTGCCTCTTCATGTAAATGGGGTTTTATATCATGAAGCAATTCAGCCTTATTCGTATAATGTGCAGCAGAAATATTGCTTCCTTGTTCTATTACTGCCTCTGTAATATATTTAGAAGCTTCACCATATGTGTAGACATTTGTAATTGGATTTTCGATGACAGCAGCTACAGATCGATGAATCGCCTCTGTATGTGCTCCTAATTCTAAAATATCCCCTAAAACAAGAATTTTTTCAGAATAATCTTCAAGCTGTTTTATTACTTCAATGGCAGCCTTCATAGAAGTTGCCGAAGCATTATAAGCATCATTAATTAACGTCACACCATTTTTTCCGTTTATCTTTTCAAAGCGCATTCCTGTCTTTTTAATATGATAAAAAGCCAATTGAATCTGTTCTACATCGATGTTCATACAAATTGCAACAGAAATTGCTAACGTAGCATTTTTAGCATGGTGTTTTCCTAAAAACGGAATCGTGTATGACGTAGCTTTGTTTATTATAAACGATGTTGCGTTGTCTTGTATATAAACCTTTGTTATTTGATATATGTTATGTTCTGCAAAACCACAAGTAATCAGCTTTTTTTGACCATGACAATGCTGCAATAAAGGTTCATCACCATCTATAATAAGCGCTCCTTTATCGCTTAATCCAAGTAAAATTTCTAATTTAGCCTTCGCTATATTTTCTCTAGAGCCTAGAAACTCAATATGAGATTCACCAATATTAGTAATTATTGCATAATCTGGTTTAGCTATATTGGTTAATACTTTTATTTCACCAGCATGGTTCATTCCCATTTCAACAACTAAAACTTCGGTATCTGGCTTCATTGATAAGATGGTCAGTGGGACACCGATGTGATTATTAAGGTTCCCTTGCGTATAATGAGTCCGATAGGTCGTTTGCATAATAGCTGCAACCATATCCTTCGTAGATGTTTTACCATTTGACCCCGTAATACCAATCACAACTGGATTGATTTTCTCGCGATAGGCAGTAGCCAGTTTTTGTAAAGCAGCCAACGTATCTTCTACATAGAAGACCATTAATGAAGAAGATACAGCTTCAGGAAGCTCTTTTTGCTCACTCCATAAAACGGCAATAGCTCCGTTATCTACTGCTTGCAATACATAATCATGGCCATCAAAATTTTCACCAATAATCGGTACGAATAAACCATTGGTCATTTCTGTACGACTGTCGGTATAAACGCCATGAATCGTTTGTTGATTCGCACTTCCTTTATAATCCAAAAACACATGAGTAAGCCAATTCACCGTAAACATTAGGCACGCTCCTTAGCTAGAATGGCTTGACGAGCAACTTCACGGTCGTCAAAATCATATTTTGTATGGCCTATTTGCTGATACGTTTCATGCCCTTTTCCCGCAATGATAATCACGTCATCTTCTGTTGCTTGGTTTATCGCTTCCTGAATAGCAACTTTTCGATCAGCAATGACGTCAAATGCTGTATCTTGATCTAATCCACTCGTCATATCTTCAAGAATAGCTAATGGATCTTCTGTTCTCGGGTTATCAGAAGTGAAGATCGGCTTATCAGCATACTTTACTGCTATTTCAGCCATTAAAGGGCGCTTGGTTCGATCCCTGTCACCACCACAACCAACGACGACAAAAACACGATTTTCAGCAAACTCCTTCACCGTCTGTAATACGTTCTCTAACGAATCAGGTGTATGTGCATAATCTACAATGACAGCAAAAGACTGTCCTTCATTTACGGGCTCAAAGCGTCCATTAATGCCTTCAATTTGCTTAAACGCTTGTTGGATCGTATCCAAAGGAATGTTAGAAGCTATCGCCGTAGCAGAAGCTGCTAACATGTTATAAACGTTAAACATTCCCATTAATTTGCTTTCAATTCGAATATTACCTACTGGAGTGATCAAATGAAAGTGGGTTCCAGCAGCACCTAGTTCAATATCTTTCGCCATCACTTGGGAAGCTTGATGTATGCCATACGTTAGCACCTGTTGTGCTGTGCTTTGTTTTAGCACATCGCTCGCCGCTTCATCCTGATTAATAATGGCGTATTTACGCCTAGTATGATTATAATTGTTACCCATTTGTGCAAACAAAAGACTCTTTGCTCGCAAATAATCGTCCATATCTTTATGAAAATCTAAATGATCCTGAGAAAGATTTGTAAACACAGCAATATCATAATTACAGCCATGTACTCTTCCTTGAACAAGTGCATGGGAAGATACTTCCATAATCGCTTTGTCTACATTCTGTTGAACCATTTTATTAAATGTCTGTTGCAAAAAAAGCGCATCAGGAGTGGTGTTAACTACCGGATACGTCTCATCGCCGATTTTCATATGTATCGTACCAATAACACCTGTTTTTTGTTTCGCTAACTGAAATATCGTTTCTAGTAAGTAGGTTACTGTTGTTTTACCATTCGTTCCCGTAATACCAATTAGGGCAAGCTTGTCAGTGGGATTATCGTAAAATTCCACAGCAAGCATGGATAGAGCTCGATGTGTATCTGGAACTACTATAGTTGGTAGCTTCGTGTTCACAGATTTTTCTGCTATAATAGCTACTGCCCCATTAGCTTCGGCCTGAGGGACAAAATCATGACCATCCACCGTATATCCAGATATACATATAAATACATCTCCAGGCTCTACCTTTCGAGAATCCATAACAATACGGTTAACGGTTAGTTTTGCCATATGGTCTGTTGTGTGATAAAAAGGTATACTCGTTAATAATTCCTCTAAGTTCATTCGTAACATCCCATTCTTCATTGAATTATCTCATTATAACATTCTTCTTGTAAATGACTTTTAAGAGGGTGAAAACACCCTCTTTCTTTTTCGCCTATCTATTATAGCAAATTTAAATGTGTTTAACGATTATTTTCTGCTAAATACACTCTGATTTTTGATCCTTGCTCCACTTTCGTCCCTGGTTTAGGCGCTTGATCTACAATGTAGTCGCCATCACCACTTGTTTCAATGGATAAATTGGTCATATATTCCTGCAAATCTTTCTTCTTCATTCCCTTCACATCGGGCACCTCAATTTTAGGCTGTTCTGGCCATTGATAATCCTTTTCAATACCTTCTGTTCGCGGTTTTACATCCATTGCCCTTAGGCTATCTCCAATAATTGTTCCTACCACAGGGGCAGCCACAACCCCACCAAATTGCACTGCATTTTTTGGATTATCTACAGCAACATATACAACAATTTCAGGATCATCAGCTGGGGCAAAACCAATAAAAGAAACGACATAGTTATTTTCCATATATCTTCCATCCGGACCAACTTTTTGCGCTGTTCCAGTTTTTCCACCTACTCTATACCCATCGACATATGCAGGGCGCCCAGTTCCTTGAGCTACTACACTTTCCAAAGCATGGCGTATTTCATTGGAAGTATTTTCAGAAATAACTCTCTTTTTCATGGTCGGTTTAACTTGCTTTTGGACAGACTGAGTCGTTGAATTAATCCATTCCTCTGCAATATACGGCTCATATAAGAATCCTCCATTCACCGCTGCAGATACAGCCATTACTTGCTGAATTGGTGTTACCGAAACACCTTGACCGAAAGCTGTAGTAGCTAATTCAACTGGCCCAACATTTTCAGGTTTAAATAAAATCCCAGTACCCTCTCCTTGCAAATCAATTCCTGTTTTCTTTCCAAAACCAAACAGATCAATATACGAAAATAGTTTATCTTTTCCTAGCTTTTGACCAAGACTCACAAATCCTGGGTTACACGAGTTTTGCACTACTTCTAAATAGCTTTGGTGTCCATGTCCCCCACTTTTCCAACAATGTAATTCCGAACCTCCCACAGAGATATCGCCATCATCATGGTAATGGTCTTTATTTAAATCAACCACTTCTTCCTCTAATGCAGCAGCAAGTGTAATAATCTTAAATGTAGACCCAGGCTCATACGTACTCCAAATTGGTAAATTACGGTCAAAAATATCAGAGTCCACTTCCTGATAGTTTTCCGGATGAAAGTTTGGCCTAGATGTCATCCCAAGTACACCACCAGTCTTCGGATTAACAGCAATTGCCACTGCACCATCTGGGTTATATTTTGAGGCAACTAAATCCAATTCTCTTTCCATAATCGTTTGCACGCGTGTATCAATCGTTGTTTTTAAGTCAAGCCCATCTTCTGGTTCGGAGTATATATCTGCTAAGCGTTCCAGTCTTCTACCTTTAGCATCAGAATAAAATGATAAACTACCTTTATTTCCGCTAAGTTGTTCATCATAAAATAATTCCAAGCCCATTAGACCTTGATTATCTATCCCTGCAAAACCGAGGACATGAGATAAATCATCTCCAAACGGATAATGACGTTTTGAGTCTTTTGATAAATATACGCCATTCATATCTAATGTTCTAATTGCTAGCTCTTGTTTTTCGTTAATTTTTCTACCTTCCGGGTGAATATTTACACTTGAAGCATTCTTCGTAACATACTCAAACGCTTCATCCTCTGACATTTGTAAAATGGAGGCTAGTTTTTGAGCTGTTTTTTCAGCGTCATCTATCTGTCTAGGAACAACGACCACAGATGGAGCTGTTACATTTTCGGCTAGTACCTCTCCATTACGATCAAGAATTTTTCCTCTCTCTGGTTCAAATTCAATATCTCGCGTCCATAATTCTGTAGCTTGTCCCATCAACTCATCGCCAATTACAAATTGGACATAACCTAAACGAATATCGATAATAACAAACACCAATATTCCAATAAGAAAAACAGTGACAATCCTCTTTTTTGTAGTCACAGCAGATACACGTTTCATACTACATCTCCTTTTTAAAGACATGCTTGTATCCACTATATGAATAATAAAAAAGGATTAGAACACTGTTCTTTGTTATTTGTCGGTCTCCACAACGTATAGGAAGAAGGCCCCTTCAACTAATCTTTATTCTTTTTATTGTTTGGTAGTTCCAGCTCTATGCCAAGGTAATCTTTTGATTTAACAGCTGTTCCCTCTTTAATACTTTGGGTTTTAACATAACCATCACCAAACGTTTCTGTCTTTAATTCTAACAAACTAGACAGTTTTAGAGCATCGCGAAGTGACCAGCCGATTATGTTTGGCATTTTAGGTTTTTCCGTAATCATAATAATATGATCATTCGGCAACAATCGATCTCCTTTTTGTACATTACTTGAAACGACTTTACCTTTACCAACTGACGTTACACGTAAACCCTTTTTCGTCAATTCTTGTTTTAGAGTTTCTGAACTCTTCCCTATGAGTTCTGGGATTTTTATATGTTTTATTTGATCTGATTCTTGTTTATCTGGATCAATGTTTAAATAATGCAAGCCATTCTCCATCACATTTTTAAAAATAAATGCTACCGGGTCAGAACCCCTTTCCAAAGATCCATCTTCTTTTTCACCTAACTTTGGTTGTTTAACAGATACATACATCATTAATTGAGGGTCATCAATGGGTGCCATTCCTAAAAAGGAAAAAATATAATTTTCTCTACCTGTTAAATAACCACCTTTAGGATTAGGAATTTGCGCTGTCCCTGTTTTTCCACCAACTTTATAGCTCTTTAATCGGTAATCTTTACCAGTTGCGTGTTCTCCATTAACTGCCTGATCCAGAAGCTTAAGCACTTGTTGAGACGTTTCTTTAGAAATGGGTTCACCAACCACATCCGGTTTTTTTTCTTTTGTTGGCTTCTCTGTATTAGAACTTGTAATCTTATTAATAATATAAGGCTTTACCATTTTTCCATCGTTGGCAATAGCAGTGGCCGCCTTCATTTGCTGCATTGGAGTCATGGTTGTACCTTGACCAAATGCTGTAGTTAACTTTTCTGCTGGCCAATTATATAATATTTTGCCAATCACTTCATTTGGTAGATCAATATTTGTCTTTTGATCGAAATGAAAGGCTTTTAAATACTCAAGATATTTATCAGATCCGATTTTTTCCCACACAAGTTTAGACGCGGCGACATTAGAAGAACGCTCAAACCCTTCATTGTATGAAATAGGTCCCCAACCATTTCCACCATTATGATCATTAATAGGTGTTATTTGCTCATTGGGTTGATAGCGACCTGACTTATATGCTTCCGTTCCATTATAAACGCCTTCTTCTATCGCAGCCGCCCAAGTAAACATTTTCATTGTAGATCCAGGCTCAAATGGTGTCGATACAACATCATTATACCAATTTTCTACATTTTTAGGGTTATTTGGGTTATAACTTGGACGATTTCCCATTGCTATAACCTCTCCAGTCTTAGGATTCATCACTACTGCTGAAATACGTTCAGGTTCGTATTTCTTCTCAACTTGAGTTAAGGTATCTTCTAGTAAGGTCTGTATTTTTTGGTCGATCGTTAAATAGATATTTCCGCCATCCTCATTTTTCTTTACTATTTCTTTTGGATCAAGTAGTTTCTTATTATATTTATCACGTTGAAAAGCAATGTAACCATCTTCCCCACTTAAATGTTTATCCATTTCTTTCTCAATTCCCGTAACACCTTGCATTTTTTGCTTTGTAGTACTTTCTTGCTTATCCTTTACGTCCATCTCTTTCGCAAAACCAATTATTTGGGACGCAAAGGTGCCGTTCGGGTATGAGCGAACAGACTCTTCCCTGAAAAGAATCCCTGGCAAATGAAGTTCCTCAATTTCCTCTTTCTTTTGTAAAGACAAATCTCTACCTTTCTTACCAAATTCAACTTGGAAGCGATCGTTATCTATCCCTTCCTGCAAGCGAGCTAGTATGTCTTTTTCCTCCATATCTAATAGAGGAGCTAATTTTTTTGCTGTTTTCTCTGTTTCCTTAACATGTCTTGGTTCTTCTGCCCCATCAGAATATGTTTCATCGACTATTGCGTACATTCTATAGCTTGTTTGATCGTAGGCAAGTGTCATTCCGTTGTTATCAAATATCTTCCCGCGCTCTGCTGGGAGTTCATACGATGTTGTTCGTTGCTTATCAGCCCATGCTTCTAAAGAAACCCCATCAATTTCCGCAGTAGCTTGTATATAAAGAAATCTTCCTGATAATGTTAAAAATATACCCACAAAAAGAATGATAAAAATACCTGCCATAAAATGCGTTGTTTTGTTTTTCCTCATAACCTATCTATTCTCCTTGAATAATTATTCATCGATAGATTTTGCTTGCTTCACTTTTGCATCTTGAACTTGAAAACCGTTTTTCTTAGCAATGTCAATGATGCGCTCTGGTCGGCTTAACGAATTAATTTCATCTTTTAATAAATCATTCTCAGATTGTTGTACTTTTACTTTATTCTCTAGCTCTTGCATCTCGCGATTAATCGAGTCTGTGGATGAAGTAAATGAAACCATGTAGATACTGGCCGCTATAATAATTAGCCCAATAAGACTGTAAATGATTTTTTCACCTTTTGTTATCCAACCTTGCTTGGTAACTTTTACTGGAACCGATTGTTCCTGGGTCTTTTGCGGTTTTAGTTGCTCCCAGCTTCTTGCATGATTTGCACTCATTATTTTCTCCACCCTTCTTTATAAGTAAAATCGTCTTTCCATTCGGCTACTTTTTCAGCAACTCGAAGCTTAGCAGATCGTGATCTTCTATTTACATCCAGTTCATTCTCTGTTGCAACAATTGGTTTTCTTGTAACTAAACGAAAAGGAGCTTCATTTTCTTTTGGTAAAACTGGTAAATTACGTGGAGTTTCTTTGTCTGTACTCCATTTTTTAAAAGCTTGCTTACAAAGTCTATCCTCTAAAGAATGGAAAGTAATAACTGCTATTCGTCCGTTTATTCCTGTTACTTTTGCCGCTTGATGAAGGGCATCATTAAATACACCTAGTTCATCATTGACGGCAATTCTTAATGCTTGAAACACCCGTTTAGCTGGATGGCCGCCTTTACGTCGTGCGGGGGCAGGAATTGCTTCCTTAATTATTTCTACTAATTGATATGTCGTCTCAATCGGCGCTTTTTTTCTATGTTCTTCTATTTTTCTGGCGATTTGCTTAGAAAACTTTTCCTCTCCGTATTGAAAGAAAATCTTCACTAAAGCTTGATAATCCCAATAATTAACTACAAAATAAGCGTCAAGTTTTTGCTGTTGATTCATTCGCATGTCTAACTTAGCGTTATGTTGATAACTAAAACCGCGATCTCCTTTATCGAGCTGTGGTGAAGATACACCCAAATCAAATAAGACTCCATCTACTTTGTGAATATTTTCTTTTGATAATACAACCTCTAGTTCACTAAAATTAGCATGAATAAATCTTATACGTTCCTTATAAGACTGCAAACGACTTTTTGCTGCCTGTAATGCATGGATATCTTGATCAAAACCAAGTAACAAACCATCTTGATTTAACATGGAAGCTATCACTTCTGCATGTCCACCGCCACCTAGTGTACAATCTACATACACCCCATCTGGTTTAATGGCAAGGCCTTCTATGGTCTCATTTTTTAAAACACTTTTATGATCAAACATATAAACACCCTGTTCCCTTTCAAGCAAGCTAGTGTGTTAGTCCATTTTATCGCTAAAAGAACTAGCACAATTGCTTTAGATATCAAAATCCATTAAATTCTCAGCGATTTCAGCGAAAGATTCTTCAGAGTCTGTAACGTAAGATTCCCACTGTTCACTGGACCATATTTCTATGCGATTCGAAACACCAATAACAACACATTCTTTTTCAATGCCTGCATAGTTTCGTAATGATTGTGGAATATTTATTCTTCCCTGTTTATCAATTTCACATTCTACTGCGCCAGAAAAGAAGAACCTTGTAAACGCTCTGGCATCTTTTTTCGTTAGTGGGAGTTTTTTTAATTTTTCTTCTAATATGCTCCATTCTTCCATGGGGTACACAAATAAACATTGATCCAGCCCTCGGGTCACAACAAAGCTATCTCCAAGCTGGTCTCGAAACTTGGAAGGAACAATTATTCTTCCTTTTGCATCAATGTTATGTTGGAATTCACCCATAAACATATAGTCCGCCCACCTTCGTATACCCTATATTACCACATCCCCCCACTATTCACCACCAATTTTTTTATTATTGCTTTAGTTAGCTTGAAAATGGACATTTATACCTATTTAAAAGAACAAAGAAAAGACTGCCATAATAATAATGACAGCCTTTTTACATACAATTTATTTCAAGTGGGAGAAAGTAGCGCTTCAAAGCTAAGAACAAGCCCCTCTCCACAACATAGAATGTAAACTTATCTTTGGCCCCTTGAACGAATAACTTAAAGGTAAACAAGATAGTGGGAATTGTTAAAGGAATATGTATACTGTAACAATCGGTTTGTGAATGACATACCATACATATTTAACCAAGGAAGAGGATTCCAAATACGTTCTTGTAATCCATTTTCTGGGTGGAGCGTACATTCCAGTAAATCAAATGTGGCTAAATCATTTTGATACTGTAATTGCAGTTCCTTTATTAAGCGATTTTCTAAATATTGGATATGATTTTGAATATAGTCCAAATTCTTATTAGCTAACGCCCCTAAATCACTCCTCATAGAAGCAGCTAGATGACGCATGGGAGCATGAACTTTAGTTATTTGTTCTTGTACTTCCTGAGTAATTGTTTTTATGGAAGGATACGATGTTGTTGCTAGCCACTTCTCTTTTACTTCACGCACACCTTCATTAATCACTTGTTCTGCACTTAGTTGACAATGGGATAATAATTTATCAGTCGTACGATCAATAATGGATAAAGATAGCCTAGGTACCACTGGCGGCATTTTCATTTGCAAGTGATGAAATGCTGTCTTCAATGTAGACCAATAGCTTATTTCACCAGGTCCTGCTATAAATGCAAGGTTTGGAAATAATTTTTCTTGCATTAAGGGACGAGTAACTACATTATTATTTAATTTTTCTGGCGTATCTTTAGCAATTTGCTTTAGTTGTTCCGTTGTAAAATATATACTGTTCTGTTTGTTCGTCCATCCTTTTTCCTTCGATCGTTGCAACAATATGCGCTCACCATTCTCATAATAGAACAGATGGCCATCTACGGGTGTCGCAGATAGACCTACGGTGTAGCCTAAAGATTGTAATTGATCTAAGGAATCGCACACTGCTTTACTTATCTCTGGTTGACTTTCCACCATTTCCACAAAGTAATCACTTTCTAACTGGCGTACAGACTTATTTCCAGAATCGATTAGTACTACCCCTTCTTTAGGAAATAGACAGAAAATAAGTTTAGCAAAGAAATCAACAAACGTATGTGAAGATGATAAGCAGCTAATTATTTCATGGTACAACGTTTTTGTATGATTCGTCTCGCTTAATTGTTCAAATAATTTATCCAACCACTGCTTCAGTTTCGCGTGTTCCATTTCCATATCCGTTAAAGATGTTTTGGTTTGCACATGTTGCTTTAATATATTTTTTTGTATTTGATGTTCTTTACACATATAAACATGATTCACTTCTGCAAAATCATGATCTTCCCCTGCTATCCAAAAAACAGGTATGACTGGTACGCCTAACTCCGCTTCCTGTTCCCTTGCTAGCTGAATAATTGAAATTAGTTTATTAATCGTATATAGCGGCCCTGTTAGGAGACCAGCTTGCTGCCCACCGATAACGGTCACAGCTTGTGACTGACGTAATCTTTGAATGTTTTTCTGCGTGCTTTCAGGAGCTTGCCATTGTTTGTTTATGGACTGTAAAACATCACATAACTCCTGACGCTTATAAACGTTTTTTTGCAGATCATGATACCTATGCTTCCATTCACCGAATGCAGCGTAATCAAAAAACGAATGAATACTCGCCTCATTATTACGATAATCTTTCATTAAATTACTTTGTTGCTTTAAATTTATAGGTTCGATCCGCATCGATTCAAGCTCCTTTATATGTAATCTCCTCCATGTATTGTACATAATAATTTTAAAAATTTCATGCGATCTGTTCGAGCTTGATTCAGAAGTCTATTTGAACAAGCCATAGAAAATATAGAATTTCTATGGTTAACAGTATGAGCAAGACAATGGCGCTTCATCGCCATAAAACTTGGCAATAGCCAAGTTTTTCTAATGGTATCAACTTAAAAGCTCATTATTTCCTACACAGAAAAAAAGATACGTTGTATGATCCCTGTAACAATTAACAGTCCATATAACGTAATAAACAGTAAAAACATCAGTCGCCAAACTATTCTAATAGCTTTACTTAAAAGGACTTCCGTTCTCTTCTTCCACTGGAAAATAAGAACACCCACCAAAAGGAGTAGCAAAAGAATAATAATAGCAGCCGTCAACGACATGCCTATAACCATGTCTATCATTAATGTTACAGCTATCAAGTATAAAGGTGTAGTTACATATACTGCCAGATGAAAAGATTTGATTTTTTGCTCTGTTAACTTATAACTACAAACATACACAATCCATGTCGCTAAAAAAGGTAGAGAAATAAAAAAAGCAATAATATACATTATTCCATTCAACATAATATTCTTTCCTCCAATATACCACTGCTGTTATTATACTAATAGAAGTACTTTAAATCTATTTTATAAATAAGAACAGAAATGTGTTCAACAAACATGAATGCGCTTCACTTTATTTTCATCTTTACTTTTTTTATATTATAATAAATTCATAGAAAAACAAAAATAATTCTATAAAAACTGGGCTTACACCAAGACATTATGGTGGAACTTGTAGGTTTTTCTTATACTATAGGTGCGAAGTTTTAAACTTTTATATAGTGTAAAAAGGGAATTATTTTATTTGCAAGGGGGTAGAAAGATGGACAAAGTGAAAGTTGAAAAGCTTTTGATCAATTATAAGACATTGGAGAAGTTTAAACATTTTAAAGAGTACGGCAATCAAGAATTATCTATGTTAGAAGATTTGGAGAACAATTTGGTGGAAAACCAAAGTGATTCACCTTTTTACGGAATTTATATTGGCGACAGTATAATTGCTCGTATGAGCCTCTATAGAGTCAATCGAAAGTATGACTTTTATTTTGACCCACCTCAAGATTATCTAACTTTGTGGAAATTAGAAGTTCTTCCAGAATACCAAGGAAAAGGATATGGCAAAGCGTTAGTAGATTTTGCGAAAAGTTATCAATTACCAATAAAAACAAACCCTAGAATTAACTCTCATGCCTTTTGGGAAAAAATGGGCTTTCAAAAGGCGCAGTACAAAATGGAACGAGATTTGGGAGAAAATCCACTGATTTGGATGCCAGCAGGTGTGAAAGAAAACCACATAAAGGAGCAAGATGAAGCTTAGAAAAACGTGGCTTACCGCCAAATCTTTATGGCGGAAGCTGTAGTTTTTCTTATACTATAAACCCTAAAATCTTTATACTTTCCTATAGTGCTTGTAAAGAACTAGAGACATGAATTATCTTGCATTCATGTCTTCGTTCCTTTTTCCAGTTGTACATAATGGAATATAGATGATGCCAAATAGAGGCCATTCACTCTTGGTTAGGCTTTTCAGTAACAACAGATTTCAATAAGGCAGCCATCTCTTGCCATGCCTTTTCATAGCGAAGCAAAATGTATTTTAATTCCTCGTTTTCTTTCAGTAGTTTTTTTAGATGTAATTCATGTTCATTCAGATGCTCCGATGCAATCTGTTCATTCCCAGCTTTAATTCTTTCTAATAGCGAAATGACAGTTTGAAGCGGATCTTGGTTCCCTGCTTCTGGAACAGGCCAGCTATAATTAATATTTTCACTCTTACGCTCTTCTTTTGCTCGTTGAACCTCATTTTGATATTGTTTTCGAATTGTTGCATTCCATCTAAATCCACAGGCTGCAGGAGTTCTAGACAGTCTATGAGCTACTTCCCTAAATGCTTCCAACTGGGTCTTTCCTTCTTTTATATAACGTAGAACGGTTTCTGCTAATAGGACATCCTCATCTTTCGTCCATGCGTCTTGCCTTGTAACATTCATAACACCCCTCCTTATACATTTGCTATCAATGTATGCAAAAACTAGGAGTGGTAGAATAAAAGGTTTGTGTTTTTCTTTAAAAAATTGCCCATACTTTTCTCTAAAACATCATTTCTACGCAAGTGAAGCTACAATTACAAAAGCTATAATCCTTTCCATAGATAATAAACTAGGCACATGAAAATATTAGAAAACTTGGCTTCTCCCCAAGTCTAATGGTGAAAGCCTTTATTTTTCTTATACTATAACCGACCAAAAAAATTTTATACGTTCCTATAGTGGAACAAATAACATGTAACAGATACGTTTATTATATTCCAGGTAGATTAAAAGGCAAGCCACGTTTGTGACCTGCCCCAAACTTACAATGCATATGAAATGAAAAAGATCCAAGAATTATAAAGTTTCTCAGATCTTTGACTCAACATGTTAGAATTACATTTTATTATTGACTGACTACTTCTTTACCATCGTAGTGACCACATGCTTTACAAACGTGGTGCGGTTTCGTCAACTCCCCACAATTTGAACATTCTACCATGCCAGGCACATGTAATTTTTTATGCGTACGACGTTGGTTTTTCACCTTTTTTGAAGTTCTTCTTTTAGGTACTGCCATGACTTACACCTCCTTCATAGAAAGATAAGATAAACTTAATCGTTCTTCTCATCTTTATTAAACAATGATTCCAATTTCCTAAAACGCTCATCTATTGATTTTGCGTTATTTTGTTTGGAAGTAAATTGCCAGCCTTTACCTTCTGTTATATAATCAGGTCGACTGTTTTCTTCCTCTGAAAATACGCGATACGGAACCTCTAGCAAGATATTTTCCTTAATTAACGGGGTTAAATCAAGCACCTCTCCATCAATTGGGTGAATTTCAGCTTCGATTTCAGCTTCCGATCTATATAACGACGTTGTAAATACTTCATCTGTTTGGATAGCAAACGGATAATGAACATCTTCTAACGTTCGGGCACACGGAAGCACCATTTCACCGTGAATACGTAAGGAAAAAATAATATTATCTCCTTGAAAAAAACACGTTCCTTGAACTTCTACTTCGCCAATATGACGAATATCGTTGTTCATCTCTTCCAATTCGGAAACATCTTCCGTTTCTGAAAAAGTAAAAGGTTCCTTATAAGCATTCTTCTTTAATTGAGCTAACGCAAATTTCATAGTTCTCACCTCAAGGCAACAAGAGTAATTTTAAAAGAAAAACATGATTTTGTCAACATATTCTCTTTACACATTTCCTATCTTACCCAATTCTATTCCACTATAACATATAGATAAACAAGACACACACTTATCATTGAAACTGTATGTATCAAGTTTTTCTCTACATAGTTATAACCCCATTGTTTTGCGTTATAGATAAAGTATAAGATTTTTAAGAAAAACCATGCATGCAAAATGCAGCTAGCTTAATAATATCAACTGCACTATTAATTACTGGCCTGTTTTTTCACAAACCTAGAACCTGGTATTCCTTTGTTTCATTCATATAACCTTATGAATGAATTCCATGAGAAGGACTCTGTCAAAATGTGTTTGCCAGCTAAGCATACGTTTTATAATGAAGCATCTTCTCTTTTTCCGCTAACAATTAGTCTTCATATCAGACAGGGAAATATTTATATATATTAAAATTCCTTTCATGTTCAATTAGCTTTTCTAATACACCGATTTCATGCATGCACATATCATCCTATTCTGATACAATTAAAATTAACTTAAATCCTTTAAGATTTTAACAATGAAACAAATGGTTGATAATGCATATTGTACGTATTTAAACAGATAGTTAAGAACTATTTTAGGAGTTGATAAAATGAACGCATGCGGATTAATTGTTGAATACAATCCTTTTCATAATGGACATGTTTATCACGTACAACATGCAAAAAAACTAGCTAAAACAGATTGTATCATCGCTGTTATGAGTGGTTCGTTCTTACAGCGTGGAGAGCCAGCAATGATAGATAAATTTCATCGAGCAAAAGCTGCCCTAGGAGAAGGCGTTGATATTGTAATCGAACTTCCTTACACTTTCGCCGTTCAAAGCAGTGAGTTGTTCGCGAAAGGGGCAGTCCTTGCACTCCATGCTCTACAAGTTTCCAGTATTTGTTTTGGCAGTGAATCAGGAGACATTAACCATTTCAAAGAAAGTTACCAAAAGCTAACGAAACATATCGATACATACCAAGCGGCACTTAAACAGAATTTGAATAGAGGGTTAGCTTTTCCTGAAGCAAGTAAAAAAGCGTATGAAATAATTGGGCTTTCTTCTATGAATTTAACTCAACCAAATAATATACTAGGCTTTAGCTATTTGAAAACAATTTATGACTATCATTTACCTATTCAACCACTGACCATTCAAAGAACGCAAAGTGGTTATCATGATAAAACCATTCATGGATCCATTGCAAGTGCTACGAGTATTCGAGAAGCCATACAAAAAGAAGGTTCGATCTCTGCATCTATTCGCAATACCATCCCGCAAACAACGTATGAACAGTTAATTGCTTATAAACGAACAGCTTCTACTTGGCATACATGGGAAGCATATTTCTCTTTGCTTCACTATCGTGTTTCTACGATGAGCGTCCAAGAACTTTCTTTAATCCAAGGTGTAGACGAGGGGCTAGAGTATCGCATTAAAAAAACCGCGAAACATGCCCATACATTTCAAGATTGGATGGAAAAGCTAAAAACAAAAAGGTATACATGGACACGTTTACAACGCATGTGTGTACATATCTTAACCAACACAAAAAAAAGTGACATAGAAGCGTTAAATGATTTAACTGCGATACCGTATGTACGTATTCTCGGCTTTACAAAACAAGGACAAAAATACTTGCATGAGCGAAAAAAGACCTTGATAACGCCTATTATCCATCAAATGAGCCGGAACATGCATCCAATGCTACAAATGGAAGAAAAAGCAAGCAATGCCTATTATAGTATTTTGCCCATAGCGACAAAACAAAATTTGCTCAAGCAAGAGCGCTCCCCTCTATCTAGCTAAGATTAGAAAGACTTAGCTTATCACCAAATTTTTATAGTGGAACCTTTCCTGGAAATTTCTTGAATAAAACAAAAGACCTACCCTTCAAACATACTCGGGGGCAGGTCTTTTCACTATTTTAATTCTTCTAAATAAGTAATCGCGTCCTTAAACGTGTCTACTGGAACAATTTCCATATCCGTTTCAATTTCTTTTGCTTTTTCTAAAGCAATTTGATAATTGGACCCTTCTTTTCCTTGTTCGTTAGGAGCGAAAAATATATCTACCCCTTCCCTATCTGCAGCAACTACTTTTTTATCAATCCCGCCAATGCGATACACATTGCCGTCATAATCAATTTCTCCAGTACCTGCAATTTCATAACCGTGTGTGATGTCCTCTTCTGTCAATTGATCATAAATTTCCAATGCAAACATTAAACCAGCACTAGGACCACCAATCTGGCCACTAGAGAACTTCACTTCTGGATCAACAGAAACAGCCCGATCTGTTACTAACTGAATGCCAATGCCAGGTTTATTATCTAAATCTTTTAATGCTTCTAAAGTAATTGATTCCGTCATCGTTTTTTCTTCACGGACAAATTTAACAGTTATACTGTCACCAACTTGCTTCGTTCCAATATAATCGAGCAAATCATCAGCTTGGTTCACCTTTTTATCGTCTATCCCTATAATGCGATCGCCCATCTCTAACTTACCTTCTGCCGGCATGCTTTCTACAACCATTGCAACATATACCCCGTTAAAATCAATGGAAATCTCCTTATCCGCTGATTGGTAGGCTACTACCGTGGAAGCCTCTTGAGAATTTTCCATCATTTGTAACTGTACATGCATATATTCATCATCTGTGATCCCTTCAGGAAATACTTCATCAATTGGTAGCACATCATGATGAGGTAATATTTTCGCCAAAAGAAACTGCATAGGGGTAGCTTTAGCACCACTAACTGTTACTAAATGCATATCTCCTTCACTAGCAAAACCATCTTCAACTTCAACAATCGGGTTGAGGGCATCAGCTCCGCCAGGTTTGTAAATATAATACGGTAATTGAAATATTGCTAAAAAATAAACTGCTACGACAACCAACAATATATGTATAATATACTTTTTTTTCATTATCTTCCCTCCGCATACGAATTCTTACCCTAACATAGTGATATCTAACATCCACTCCAAATATGTATGCGTTATATCACACCATGCTACAATTCTCTTCCATAGACTTTCTCCTTAAACGCAAGATAATCACTCAACTAAAAACTCAGATCTTTACCCCGACTTTTAAAAACAATTTCAAAGGCAATATTACATCACTTATGAAAGTATTGGCATAAAATCAGGATACTAAAGCGTATATTTAAGTATACTCGTATTTGAAAAACTTTCTTACCGCTAATTCTTTATGAAGGAAGCTACCGTTTTTCTTATATTACAACCCTTAAAACTTTCTGCTTTTTATAGTCCTAGATTGTAAAATTAAGCGAGACACCAAAAAAGACATGTCATGATATACTCAACGAATAACCAACCAAAGTTAAGGAGAGTGTATCTGACATGTCCTACACCCATCTTACCAAAACAGAACTGGTATTCATAGAGGAATATCATGAATTCGGCCTTTCTGGTCGAAAAATTGCCAATAAATTAAAGCGCGGCCATGAAGCTGTTTATCGTGTTATTAGACAACTGAAAGAAGGACTTACTGCGATAGACGTTTATCTACAATATCAAGCGAATAAAGCGACATGTGGTCGTAAAAAGATTCAATTAACACCTAACGAAAAAGCCTATATTCATGAAAAAGTCCGCGATGGCTGGACGCCTGATGTAATAATCGGACGAAACGAAAAGACTATCTCCTGCAGCATGCGCACGCTTTATCGAAAGTTTTCATCAGGCGAATTTAACCAAAATGATTTACCTATGCAAGGCAAACGCAAACCAAATGGTCACCAGGAAAGAAGAGGAAAACAAAAATTTCGCCGCACCATCCTTGATCGTGATCACGATCACCCAAATTACAAGAAAGAATTTGGTCATCTAGAAGGAGATACCATTGTGGGACGTCATCACAAGAGCGCTGTCATCACGCTTGTTGAGCGTTTAACAAAATGCATCATCGCAATTAAACCAGCTGGTAGACAGGCAACCAATATTGAAACATCGCTCAATCAATGGTTTGAGCGATTACCAAAACACTTATTTAAGTCCATTATCTTTGACTGCGGGAAAGAGTTTTCCAATTGGAAATCCATCAGCAATGAACAAGATGTTGATATTTATTTTGCAGATCCTGGAACGCCATCCCAAAGGGGGCTAAATGAGCATTCCAACGGTCTTCTGAGAAAGAATGGGCTACCAAAAGAAATGGACTTTAATCCTGTGTCACAAGAGTATATTTCTGAGGTTGCACTCCGAAGGAATAACATACCAAGGAAATCATTGAAATACAAAACACCAATGGAGTGTTTCATAGATTATGTCGGTCAGGATTTTGATAAAAGCATGTTGTCTCGCTTAATTTGACAAATCAAAAGTACAAAAAACCGAGTGAACATATTTACACAAGAAACGATATTCCAATTTTACTACTAACATTTAAATAAGTACAGAGTAAGGAAAAAATGGTGGGAGGCACTACTTTTGGCACAAATATTAAAAACAATCCTTTATTCTATTACCACTATATTTATTGCCATATCTTTAATAAGATTTCCAGATCAATCATTGGAAGCAAGTATTCGTGGATTAAATCTTTGGTGGGAGGTCGTGTTCCCTTCGCTACTCCCCTTTTTCATCATCGCTGAATTGCTAATTAGTTTTGGTGTCGTTCAATTCATAGGTGTTTTATTCGAGCCAGTTATGCGCCCTTTGTTTAACGTACCTGGTACAGGCAGTTTCGGTTGGTTTATGGGCATGGCTAGCGGCTACCCGACAGGAGCCAAAATAGCTACTCGCTTAAGGGAAGAACAACAATTAACAAGAATTGAAGCCGAGAGATTAGTAGCTTTTACAAATGCGTCAAGCCCACTATTTATTTTCGCTGCTATTTCTGTAGGTTTTTTTCAAAATGCTTCTTTAGGCGTATTACTTGCAGTATGCCATTATTTGGGTAATACATTTGTCGGAATTTGCATGCGTTTTTATGGAAACAAGAAAGATCGGTCTCATCAAGAAAGGTTAAGTAAAACACCCAACTATTCTATACGTAAAGCTTTTTCAGCTATGCATTGTACGAGATTGGAAGATAAGCGTCCATTGGGAGAAGTTCTAGGTGATGCGGTGGTTCATTCTGTAAAAACGTTAGTAATGGTTGGTGGATTCATCGTATTATTCTCTGTATTAACAAAATTACTCTTTTTAACAGGCATTTCTGCTTTTATCGGTCGGTTTTTAGGAGATTTATTAACTTTCTTTTCCATATCAAGCGATTTTGGTTTACCTATACTTTCTGGACTGTTTGAAATTACCATCGGTGTTCAGAGTATCTCGGTTGTTCAAGATACACTGTTTTTACAAGCAGTTTTAGTCAGTTTTATACTTGGTTTTAACGGTTTTTCTGTCCAAGCCCAAGTAGCGAGCATTCTTGCTAAAACAGATATCCGATTTGCCCCATATTTTTTTGCCCGTATTCTTCACGGTCTATTTGCAAGCATATTAACGATTCTTCTGTATAAACCTTTATATATTGACCGAAAAGTTTTTGATATGCAAGTAGTTCCTGTACATCATAATGTACCTGAGAATACATGGAGTGTAATTTTTGAAAATTTAGTAGCCATTGGGCCGTTAGTAACAATCGTTTTTATTGGATTTTCTCTGCTCCTCTTATATAATCGAAGACAAAACTGATTGGAAGCAGGAGGGGGGGAAACAGTCTTCCATTGCGGGAAAAGATTGCATGAAAAAAATTTTTCGGCTTCTATTATTACGCAGGTTGTAATAGTCTCAAAAAATTTGATTTATACGATAGTCTTAGATTTTTTAATTTTCTACAGCGAAAAAAGGGATTCGGTGCTGCTATCTCCTATTTATACTTGTCTAAAGCTCATCTCTCCATTCTCGAAGTGAGCCTTACAGCACCTTATATCCCATGCAAATCACATATAATGAAAATGATTTAGTTGCTTAATAAATACGTAGAATGGTATATTTTTCTATATTACATACTTCCAAAAATTTTGCACTTATACCATTATGTAATTGCTTTTGTTACTCGTAATCCTATCATATATTCAATATTGCAATTTTATTTAAATTTACGAGCTAAAGCTTTCTCAACAACATTAGGAACCATATCACTAACATTCGCGCGGTATTTGGCAACTTCTTTAACAATACTGGAGCTCAAAAAAGAATACTGATTATTCGTCATCATAAAAAAAGTTTCTATGTCTGCATAAAGCTGCCTATTCATCGACGTAATTTGCATTTCATATTCAAAATCACTAACAGCACGCAAGCCACGAATAACAGCTTGAGCATTTTTGGATTTTGCATAATCCATAAGTAAACTACTAGATGAATCTACAGTTACATTGGGTAAATCGCTTGTACAAGCTTTCAACAATTCTATTCTTTCTTCCACCGTAAATAATGGGTCTTTTGATTGATTATTAAATACAGTGACGATAACATGATCAAAAATTTTAGCGCCACGCTGAATAATATCTAGATGTCCATAGGTTACGGGATCAAAACTCCCCGGACAAATCGCCAATCTAGTCAAGATAAGCGCTCCCTTCTATTTAACTTTGTAGATGGTCGTACAAATTGTACCTCCATAACTCGCTTGTTTGACAATGGAAAGACGAGGATGTGCAACAGGTAATTGCTCGGATATATCATGCTCACAATATACCCATGTATTCGTAGTTACCAGGTTCAAGTCCAACATTTTTTGTAACATTTCTTCAAGCTTTACTTTCCCATAAGGAGGATCTAATAGGACTAACTGGAAAGACAACTGACGCTTAGCAGCTGCTTGCAAAGCTCGAAATGCATCCGCACGAAACACTTCAGATCGACTAACGAGATCCAATTTCTGTAGATTTTCATTTATAATATGTATCGCTTGTGGTGATTTATCCACAAAAATCGTTCGATCTATCCCTCTACTCAATGCTTCTATTCCTAAACCGCCACTTCCAGCAAATAAGTCTAGTGCATTACCACCATCAAAAAAGGGACCCATAATTTGAAAAACGGCTTCCTTCACTTTATCGGTTGTTGGACGAGTCATACGGCCTGGAACTGCCTTTAATTGCCTTCCTTTATGCTCTCCAGCAATTATTCGCATTGCTTCACCTCCACTTTACCATTATTCGACATTTATCCTAACACAAAAATAGGAAAACGAAAAACAATAACAGGGAAACCTAAAAATAATCCACATCATGTATATTATTCAAAGAAACGTCCATACTAATGTAATGAATCAGCTATAAATAACTTTGGCTGTTTCATTAAACGGAGAAGACTTACACTTCCCCATAAGTTCTTCTTCCGGTTTCTCCTCTCCCTTTGCCTTTTTGTTTTCTTTACTAGGAAACAAAGGGACCTGTAGAACTATTTCTGCAGGTTTTTTCTTTTTTAAATCCCCATTTTATAATCGTATTGTTTTGCTTTATCTGGTTTAGCATTTTCAAAGTTTGTTTCTACAAACGGCTTATATGACCTGTCCACCTTAGAAACAAATGCTAGCTTCAGTAGTTTTTTTTCCACTTTTTCTACTTCTTGTTGATTTACATATATAACCGCATATTTCATTTTTTTAGAACTATACAGCAAATGTCCATATCGCTTAATTTGCTTTAAGTTCTTCATATGCTGGAACCAGACGATTAAGCCTTGACGTTCTGCCCGCAATTTTTTCACCTCGCTCCCCTACAGTTAAATCAATAATTTAAAAATCAAACCACGGGTACCCTGGGCTTCCTTAAAGAATTAGCTATGTTTTATATATTTAGCAACAATGAGTGGGGATGAAAGAAGAAGCCCCCCCCTCTCATTGAAGATGCACTTTATACTTCATTTGTTCATGGTATCAGATCCATACGATTATGTTCCTCTACCCATTTAAGAAGCGCAACCACAGCTACCACCACTACCGCAACCACAGCCGCTATCACTTAGAGCCGCTCCATCTTTAGGCACTTTAATTTGTTCACTTACACTATATGCTATATATTGACTGACATCATCTAATAGTTTTTGCAAATTGCGCTCAGCAATTTTAAAGGAAGCGACTTTGTCATTCATATCCATTTCACGCTTTACTCTACGCACTTCCTTCATAATAGAATTATAATCTGGATGATATCTGCCAAACCGTTGTATATCTTCATAATGCTCTTTTATCGAGGAAAAAGCTTGAATGAGCTTCTGTGCCTCTGCATCTGCTTGTAGTTCCTTCTGAGCATGATGATAAGCTTCCATAACATCAGAACCTAAGATCATTTTAGTTAGTTCTTCTGATTGATCTAGGAGTGCTACGTAGTCCATTGTCGCTATCATCCTAACACCTCCTCCTTCATAGTACCATTTTTTATAGTATGTGAAAATATTTAGTCTTTCATTGCTCCAGCGAACTGCATTAACATACTAACCATTTGCATATGCTGATTCACCTTTTCTATTTGTTGAGGAAATGTTTTCCCATAGAACCTTTTTGCTTCTTTTTTCACTTCTGGTAACAGAGAAGGGTCGCGGGATAAATAACGATACCAAACTGGATTCATACGGACAAATTGTAAAAGTTCAGGTTGCTGTTTTAAATAGTCATAACATAACGGATCCATATTTATTCTCCTTAATCACGAAACCATCCCATCCGTTCGTTGGTTGGTTGTTTCGTGTCCTTTGTCTGCTTAAATTGCGAAATTATTTCTTGAATGGTAGATATAGAAGAACTAAATTGCTCCATTTGACGTTGCACCTTTTCTAAATCCATTGATTCTGTCATCTTTAATAGTTGACTAAATAGTTCTTTATTATTTTCATTCGACTGATTATCTTTTGATTTATTTTCAATATTATCTTCATCTGCTTGTTTAAATTTATCCCAGTAAGGATCATCATCACCAAGTAATACCCATTTTTCATATATGTCTTGCCACGGTTTTCCGCTTTTACGGACTTCTTTGATCAATTGTGGGTGCTTATTAATAAATTGCTTAAATGCACTTACAGAAGGGTGTAAATCTTGATCACTCATACATAGTCACCTCTTTTGCATATAGTCATATGTACTAATTAGTTTATGCTATAAGTGAACGCTTGTGATTAACAAGTACTTGCCCCTACTTATATTTATATTGTTTGAAGCATATGATTTTTCTCAAGCCTTGGTTACTATCAACATTACACTGTTCACTTTTAGAAAAACTGAAAGCCTTTGTTTTTCTAAAACTTTAAGTCACTATCGTTGCAGAACAAAGGCGCAAGCGCCCGTTTAGCAACGTAACGAGTGGAACGAATCAACTAAAGTTTTAGGAATCATGCTCCTGCAATAGGAGTATGCCGGCGTCCTCCGGCAAGCTCGGCTTTAGTCGGCCTTCCTATTTAGAACGAACCGATAATGACTTATCGTAGGGCAATGGAGTGAAGAAGGTTGCCTAGTTGCTGGGCGCCGGAGCCGGACGTGGCTAAATAACTTAGTTAGTTTATCTACAGTTGCAAAATTTAATGATTTCCAATAATTTCCTAAACCATAAAAAATGGTTAGGAGCAGTTGGTCATTAGCTCCTAACCGTTTGGTTCTAACAATGTACAATCTAATATTTTTTTGGAATAGCTCCTAACTTACTGCTTACTAAAAAGGTTTAGCCAAAAAATTTTGCGTATAATATAATCGGTATACACCAACACCTAAGTGAGTATATTTATCACTTAACAAAGCTTCTCTATGACCTTTACTATTCAACCAACCTTCCATTGCAGCAGCAGCATCTGGGTATTGCGCTGCAATATTTTCACCTGCTGCGACAAAGGATACTTCTCCTTCCTCTAAACGTTCTTTTAAACCTCTTCCATCTTGACTGGAATGAGAAAAATATTTATTAACAGCCATATCTTTGCTGTGAAAATAGGCAACTTCTCCAACTGATTTTTCCCACTGTAACTTATCTTTATTCCGTTGTTGCCGCATAATATTGGTAATATCTAGCACTTGTTGTTCCATACCGGCTTCTACTTTTTCCCATTCCTCATCAGACAAACTCGGTTTTTCTGGGATTTTACCTCTATATCGCAATTCATATGGTTGATGCTTTAAAAGAGCATCAATGTCAACAATTCGGATAGAAGATAATTGTTGTTGAAAAGTATCAAAATAAAGTTGCATGAAAATAGAGTCAGAAATTTTTACTAATGGTCTCGTTTTTCTATCGTCAGCGCTTAGCTTAAATGTGTAAGAAGCAAGTCCGTCCCGATAATTTACTTCTTCTTTAAATTGAAAATGCTTTTGCACCTTTTCATAACTTTCTCCAATGGCAACAGGTTTGATATTTGTTCCTTTGCCAGTCGCATAAATAGTCTGAATCGTTCCATCTATCAACCCGAATTGAATATATTGGTCCTTATCATTTGTATAAACCCACCACGTGTAACCATAAGCACTTAAATCTTTTCTAACTGGCTCGCCTAATTCTTCTTCTAATTGCTCACTTGATTTGCCATACCATTTAAATATATCACCTTCTAAAGCAATATCGGGTCTATCTTCTGGTACGTCTTTTGTTTTAATCATTTGCTGTTTTTCTTTTACTGTATCACTAATTATTTGCATCGTTTCTTTGGGAGATGTTTCACTACTTTCCAACAAATAAAAACCGACAACAGCGACTACTGCTAAAAGTAAGAGGTTTCGTATAAATCGCATTATTCGCTTCTCCTTTTCATTTTTCATGAAGCTTATAGTAAGGTTTTCAATCTCCATATACTTTGATTACTTACAAGAAAACGGAATGAATTCTGACAACAGATAACACACGAGCACCAACCCTACTATTTAAAAATCACTTTATACGATGTATATGTTGCATCAAATATATCATGCTATTTATTCTAGTATTTTACTGTATCATAATAAAAAAAAGCAATTACGGCAAATATTTATATTGCATCGTGTCTTTTTCATTGAAAGTTGTTATATTTCATACTAATATAGTATAGTGAGGATAACAAGGTGAGGTGGGAAAATGAAATTAGAAAATACTGGATTAGAAGAAGAAATCATTGATTTAAAACCGCTTGATCATGTAACAGCAAAACATGCTTTTATCCGGGCAGGGCAATGGGATTATGAGCGGGTTACGTATGATTATCGGATCGACTCTGACGAGAAAGGCATTACATACTATATTCGAATCCAAGGCTATGCGGTAGAAGGCGATGTAGATCGTGGTGATGCAGTCATTCAAATGTTAACGCCGTTATTAGGTAAACATTACTATCCGCATGGGGTTGAATATGGGGAAGAAGAGAATTTCCCAAGTGATATAGTAGAACGAGCTAAAAGTCATATTAGTCAACTAAAAACAGAGATAAACCAACTAAAACAATAATTTAATCTCCTTAGATATGGAATTAATTTACAAACAAACCGACGCCATCCGATAATGAAGGTAGTCGGTTTTCTATATTTAACGACAATATTTAGATATTTTATAGCCCTTTTTGCAGTAGATTTCCTCTCTTTTCATTGTAGTCGAAATATATTCTCCCCGTAATAGTAATTAATTCTGTTCAAATTAGCTATTTAATGCTATATTTTTTATAAGTATATCGTTATTGCTTGATAATGAAAGGAGCCAGCATATTACTTTGTTTCGCAATATAACTAAACGTCATTGGTCACTAATTTTTTTAACTATTTTATTAATCTTATTTTTCATTTTTGTTTTACCAATATCCATTCCTTTGATTGTGGCTTTTGTAACAGCACTTATTTTAAACCCAATAATAAGATTAGTGCAAAAAAAATTAAAGGTCAATCGGAAATTATCCGTAACCATTGTTTTTTTATTGTTTTTAATCATTCTTGGAGTAGTAGGAACGTTTACTATTACACGGGCGGTTACCCAAGTTGTTAATTTTGTAGAAGAAGTGCCACAACATTTTAATGAGTTAAATAGGATTTACCAGGATTGGGAAGGGCAAGTTCAACGTTACACAGATGACCTCCCAAATGAATTTGTAAGACAAGTATCTTCAAGTATTGAAGCAAATTTGAATACTTTAACGACCAACGCAAAAGAAACGATTACTATTGAACGAATTGCGCAACTTGTTTCATCCATTCCGCAGTATTTAATTAGCTTTATCGTATATTTAATTGCTTTGTTTCTTTTCATGCTGGAGTTGCCTATCCTTAAAGCAAAGATGTACCACATGATGACAAAGGAAACAGCAGAAAAAGTATCGTTTATGAATCAACGAGTGACAAACGTGTTTTTAGGTTTCTTTAAAGCGCAGTTCCTAGTTAGCTTAATCATTTTAGCTGTAACTTTAATTGGTCTTTTGTTTATTGCTCCCGAAGTTGCCATTATTATGACATTAATTATTTGGATTGTGGATTTAATCCCTATCATCGGCTCGATAGCTGTCCTCGGGCCATGGGCGCTATTTATGTTTATGGCGGGGGATACAACCCTTGGAATACAATTGTCTATACTAGCTATTATTTTACTGGCCATTCGTAGAATCGTTGAACCGAAAGTAATGGGCCAGCATATAGGACTCTCTCCATTGGCCACGTTAATCTCTATGTTTATCGGCTTAAAATTATTAGGATTACTAGGATTTATACTTGGCCCACTGATCGTAATTACCTTCCATTCGGCTAAAGAAGCTGGAATTATTAAGTGGAATATAAAAATCTAATGTAATTCTTAAAGACTTTTCTCTGATATGCTACAGCTATTTAATTAATAAAAAAATGGGAAGTTACCAGAACTTCCCATTTTTTTATGTTCCTAAGATAGCTTTAATTAAACTCGTTGTTTCCCCACCATCATATAAAATGTACAATAATAAATATACTGCCACTCCTGTAATAGCTGTAAAAAACCAAATAACACTAGTAATTGGTCCAATTTTTCTATGTACACGAATATTGCGCTTAAATGCTAATATTAGGGTTACTATACCAAAAACAGCACCTGTAGTTGCCAAAGTAATGTGAAATATCAAGAAAATTGTATAATATATTTCTAAACCTTGTGGCCCTCCAAAACTCGTATTCCCGATAAATATTGTTCTGGACATGTAAATAATGAAGAATATAATAGCACTAACTGCAGCTGTTATCATAGCTTTTTTATGTTTTACTGCTTCTCCTTTTACTATAAAACGCCAGCCAATAGCTACAAAAATAGCGCTTATAACAATAAAAAAAGTACTTATTGTTGGTAAAATTGGCATACTAAATCCACTCTCCTATCTAATAAATCAAGAAACAAGTAGCATACTTATTCTTTCCATTTTAACAAGTTAAACTTTAACAAGCGAAGCACTTACCTAAAAAAAGTAAAAATTATTATTCGCACGGTAAGAGGCTTGCAAATTACATAAAACACAGATAGTGCAAGTAGTCTTTTTTTGTTAGATACATAGGGTTACTTAAAAGAAATGAATCTTCCTTTCGCGAGGGATTCTTTTCCTACGAAAGAGTATGGTGTATAGACCTTTGTATTAGATAGATAACATGGCTTTCCGCCATTTTTTATGCGGAAAAGCGCTGTCGTTTTCTTATATGATTAACGCTAAAAACTTTATACTTTCCTATAGTGCAAAAAGAGGGTTAGGCACCTGACCCACTAGACTTGTTCAACTCGCTTCTTGGGAGTTTTACACCTTAAATCTGGGATAAATCAAGCATTAAGGCGCCAATATCTATCCAGTTATTTGCGACAATTCAAGTTTTAAAGAAATATTCTTGTCACCTTTTATATAGGAACAGATAAAAATTAAGTTTGGGGTTCCCCACTACACTATCTATGCGTATATTTATTGAGAATGTTGTACATCGGCTGGCATAGGATCAACCTTTAAACTTTCATCTGTGAACCATTTAAAGAAAACCCTTGCCAATATAAAACCATAAGTGATTTCTTGCATAATTTTCATAATGATTCCACCAAGCTGCTGATCCTCCAACGTGCTCATTGGCGAAAACATTTCAGGTCCACTAATTTGTACAGCTAACCCATCTAGTACGTCTCCAGGTACACATAAAGCGAGTGCTTGTAACCAGGCTCCATTTTGACTGTACGCCGAAAACAACGGAACATCTGCAAATATAATTAGAACACATGCCGGAGTTATTAAAACCCCATTCGCAAAAATATAGCCAATCTTTAAAACTGGTCTCATTGAATCCATTTCTTTTATCGGAGACAAAATTGGCCACCAGACGATAAAAGCAGCTACTAAAATAATTAAAGAAATGGACGTATGTGCAATTTGTGTAGATTTGGCAAAGTCAAAAACAGCAGGAATATGGTACAGCGAAAATAACCCATTAAATAAAAGTAACGATATCAATGGTTTTGTCAACAAGCGAAAAGCTGGTTCTATGAATGGCGCATGAATCACTTTTTTCCAAATCCACACTGGAATACTTTTAATGACTAAAATAGGGAAAATTAAGTAATATACAGCCATTTGGATCATATGTGCCGTTAACATCATATGTGATAATAAATCTGTTGGAGCACCTTTCACTGCATACAACAATACGAGCGCAAGCAAAAACATACCTTGCTGCAGTTTAGATGGTTTTTCATCACCACCGAATTTATGTCGGTATGGTCCAGTTATTAGAAAGTAAACCATTCCTAACCCAATTACGAACAATAGAAAATAAGGACTCCATAAAGCTCGGAAGCCAAAAATTTGTAATTCTAGCCACATGATAATCACCTCAAAAGGATTGTCTTATTCATTATAACTTACTTATCGTCGTGTAGACATTAAAAAAGTTTGACATTTTTTCAAAACATTCTTAGAAATGAAAAAGGTCGGGAACACCCGACCTTTTTTACCACCATACAATAGCTACTAAAGCAGCTATCGTTAATAGTGCAGCGAATACCCCGCCATAAATCATCATAGCTGGAAACTCATGGCCTCTATCTTTCATATGCATAAAATAATAAAATTGGAACCCAACTTGAACGAGCGCTAAGATCAGTAGTAACGGAACTGCAAACATCTTATCCATAGCTTCTGTTGCTACAATAGAGAAAGCAACAATCGTAAAACCAATCATTAATGCAAATGTAATCAGTTGCTTTTTCATTTCTTCCTTATTTTTTTGTTTCTGAAATGAATTGGTATTGGTGTTATCTGTCATGTATTAGCCCACCTTTCCCATCAAGTATACAACCGTAAAGATAAATACCCATACAACATCAATGAAATGCCAGTAAAGGCTAAACGTGTAATATTTAGGGGCGTTATACAAATTTAGTCCACGTTTTGCATTTCGCACCATTAATGCGATAAGCCAGCTGAGCCCAAAGACAACGTGACCTCCGTGAAAACCAACAAGTGTATAAAATGCTGAGCCAAATGCCGATGACCTAAATGTAAAACCAAAGCCTGTAATATAGTGGTAAAACTCATAAATTTCGCATGCTAGAAATCCAATCCCTAAAAAGGCTGTAATTCCAAGCCATAGATGCATTTTTTTAAAGTCGTTATTTTTCATATGATACATCGCATAAACACTAGTCAATGAACTAGTCAATAATAACATTGTCATAAGAAAAACAAGCTCTAAACCAAATATATCCTGACCACTTGGACCGCCAGCTGTCGAGTTACGAAGAGCAAGATATGTTCCAAACAAACTTGCAAACAATACAGTTTCTCCACCTAGAAAAAACCATAAGCCTAAAAATTTATTTTTCCCTTCTAACGTTGCTTTTTCTGGTTCTTGTGGCATCGTTTCAGGGTTTAAGGAATGATCGTGACTCATTTAGTCCGCCTCCCTTTCTAGTTCTTCTTTGCTGATATGATAGCCGTGATCATCTTTTAATGAACGAATCAGCATAGATCCTAACGCAATTCCCATCCCAACAAATATGGCTAAATTCCAAGCTTGGTGATCGGTCTGATAAATAAAGCCGAATCCAGCAACAAAGAACCCAAGAGACATGGCAAAAGGTAATATCGACCCATTTGGCATATGAACATCCCCTAGTGGCTCAGCAGGAGTCATTTTGCCTTTACCATCCATTTTTTCAATCCATAATGGATCCAGACCACGCACAAGTGGTAGTTGTTTAAAGTTATAGTATGGAGGCGGTGATGGTATTGCCCATTCTAGAGTACGACCATCATAAGGGTCTCCAGCAGGCTTTTCTCCTTTTACTGCTGTGTAGATAATGTTAATTAAAAATATAGTTGCAGCAATAGCCATTAAGAACGTACCAATCGTACTAATAAAGTTACCCGTATCTAGACCTTGGTCTTCTAAGAACACCCAATAACGTCTTGGCATCCCCATAAGCCCTAAGAAATGCTGAATAAAGAACGTTAAGTGGAATCCAATGAAGAATAACCAGAAACCTATTTCCCCTAATTTTTCATTTAATATTCTACCAAACATTTTTGGCCACCAATAATGTAGACCAGCAAAAATACCAAAAACTACTCCACCAACGATAACATAGTGGAAATGGGCTACAACGAAGTAAGAATCATGGTATTGGTAGTCAGCTACAGCTGAAGCAAGCATAACCCCAGTCATACCACCAATTGTAAATGACGGAATAAACCCTAATGCCCAAAGCATAGCTGAATTAATCGTTATGCTTCCACCCCACATCGTTGCTAGCCAGTTAAAGATTTTTATTCCTGTTGGCACAGCAATCGCCATCGTGGCAATCGCAAAAATAGCGTTCGCTACCGGCCCTAAACCTACTGTAAACATATGGTGTGCCCAAACCATAAAGCCTAAAAAGGCAATTAGAATGGTTGCAAAGACCATAGCTGTATAACCAAATAGACGCTTTTTGGAGAAAGTTGGAATAACTTCGCTGAACACTCCAAAAGCTGGCAATATTAAAATATATACCTCTGGATGCCCGAAGATCCAAAATAAATGTTGCCAAATTACAGAGTTACCACCTAAAGCGACATTGAAAAACGCCGATCCAAACATGCGGTCAAACATCAGTAAGAATAGACCTACTGTTAATGCTGGGAACGCAAATAAAATTAATGTACTAGTGACAAAAGTAGTCCATGAAAATAATGGCATGCGCATATATGTCATCCCTGGAGCACGCATCGTCACAATGGTTACAAGAAAATTAATTCCCCCAATTAGTGTACCCGCACCAGAAATTTGTAAGCCTAGGACATAAAAGTCAATACCATGTGTTGGAGATTCCACAGATAACGGTGTATAAGCAGTCCAACCTGAATCTGGTGCTCCACCTAAAAACCAACTACAGTTTAATAGAATGCCTCCAAACATAAATAACCAAAATCCTAATGAGTTTAAAAACGGGAACGCCACATCGCGTGCACCAATCTGCAATGGCATGACAGCGTTCATTAATCCTAGTAACAAAGGCATAGCTGCAAGAAAGATCATCGTCGTTCCATGCATAGTAAACATTTCATTGTATAAGCCTGCACTAATAAAATCATTTTCAGGCGCAATTAATTGTATACGAATAAACATCGCTTCGAGCCCACCGAGGATAAAGAAAAACCCTCCGCCAATCAAATATAAATGAGCTATTTTTTTATGGTCAACAGTTGTCAAATAATCCCACAAAAAAGCTCCGAAGCCCTTTTTTTGAGCAGCTGCAATACTCAAATCATAAACCTCCCTTTTCAATCTTCCACCCTTTATTAATTAGTTACCTGCACTTTCTGGAGTAATTTCAGATGGCTTTAATTGCAGCAAATATTCTGCAATGCTGTCTGCTTCTTCTTCAGATAGTTCAGGGTATTTACCAGTCATTAAGTTACCTGGTTTTATGGATTCTGGATCCAATAACCAGTCCACAAGGTTTTGCTTGTTTGTTTCAAGATAACCAACAATTTTTGTCCGATCTCCAAAGTTCGTTAGGTTTGGTCCCACTGCATTTGGCGATGAACCGATCGCATGACAACTCAAACAATTATTTGCTTCCATCGCTGCTTTTCCATCTTGAGCAACCGCATCTTGTGGTTCTTCTTCGGGATCTACACTTTGCATATCAGCTACCCATTGTTCATATTCTTCTGGACTCACAGCTATAACCTTAAAGTCCATAAGTGAATGTGATGGGCCACATAGCTCTGCACATTTGCCCCAATAAACCCCTTCTTCATTTGCTTCAATATACATTGTGTTTTCGTTTTCAGGATTCACATCCATTTTCCCTGAAATACTTGGCACCCATAAAGAGTGAATAACATCTGAGGATTTCATGTTTAAGTATACTTTTTCTCCAGTAGGAATGTATAAATCCTGACTTGTTTGCACTTCTTCATCTGCATAGCTAAAATGCCACCAATATTGATTACCAGTAACGTCAACATTAATGTGATCACTTTTACCAGACTCATCAGCCAAATCAAAAGTAGCAGCAACAGTCGGTACTGCAAGGATCAACACTAAAATAATTGGAATCACTGTCCAAATAGTTTCTAGTTTTTTACTACCTTCCACCTGCTTTGGAATGTAATTCTCCTGCCCTTTCTTTTTGCGAAAGCGAACAATCGCTATCAAATAAACAGAAAGAACAACAATAAATACAAAAGTCATAATTACTGTTGAAAGTACAATTAAATTCATGGAAGACTCTGCACCATACCCCTTTGGTACAAGAGCCGTTAAGTTTTCCTTTCCACATCCCGCAAGGATGATGGCTAGAAAACTTAAGAGGAATACAAATTTAAATTTTCCCATCCAACCTTTCATGTATCCATACCTCTCTTTCTTTTCTTGTTGCTCCTTATATAAAAAAACATTAAGGACAAAATTTAACTAAATGGCGAATTCCACGTTACAACAACCATCAATAAAAAGAGGATGGTTAAATAATTTAAAGAGTAAATAAAGATAATATTCGCCCATTTAATACCATCTTTCATAAAGAAACCACTCATTCCAAGCCCTAGCCATCCAACATTTAACAAGGTCGCCAAGATGACAAATGTTGTGCCTAAAGAAGTTAAATAAAATGGCAACGGCAATAAACATGCGATATAAATGGTGATTTGTCGCTTGGTCATTTCAAAACCATGGACTGCGGGCAACATAGGTATTCTTGCCGCTTTATATTCTTCATTCTTTCGCATTGCTAATGCTAAAAAATGAGGTGTTTGCCAAATGAACATAATTAAAAATAATATAAGCGGAACGATATGAAAGTTCGGGTTTACTGCAGCCCAACCAATGAGTGGTGGCGCAGCACCAGAAAAGCTACCAACTGTCGTATTAAGTGTATATTTTCTCTTTGACCACATCGTATATAGCACTACATAGAAAAACCAGCCTAGAAACGCAAACAACATTGCTTCTATGGTTGTAAATAGTAAAAGTAAAAGACCAGCAAAAGATGTAATTAACCCTAGTCCGAGTACCGTCGGAAGCGAGATCGTACCCGTTACAGTTGGTCGAGTTTTCGTTCGCTTCATAACTGGATCAATATCAACGTCATACCAGTTATTAAGCATACATCCACCTGCAATCACCAAAGTACTTCCTAACATCGTAATAATAAACGTACCGATGTAATCCGTAAATGTATATCCACTATAATAAATTGCCAACCAAAATCCAGTAAAAACTGTAATTAAATTGGAGTTAATAATTCCTATTTTTATTAGTGATTTAATATCATCAAGTGTAGAAACTGGCTTGTTTTTTTCGGTTGATGACGTATTCGTAATAACCTGTGAAGTAGCTGCCTCTACTTTATCCATCCCTTTCCCCCCTTTACACCATTGTAGAAACAAATGATACATGCTTTCGAATGAAAATCGTGACAGCGTTACAAAAATTTGATTGTATCTTAAAATTATTTCTACAAATCTAATACTATATTAAAAAACCCCCTCATGCCTATTCTACTTCAAATTAAGTAATTTTTTGTGACGTTTTTGTGAATCATTTGTTACAAATGCGAACTGTTTTAAATTAGTTAGCGAATCACCTATGTATGCAGTCTTTCTCCCCCAATTATCTAAGTTGCAACTTATTCCCCTACACTATTTCTAGCAAACATACGAAAACAATGCAAGCGTTTTTTATTTTTATAGTGAAAATAGTTTGTTTTCATGTTAAGATAAATGCAGTTTTTGCAAAGACATGATCACCTGCTAATATTAACACAATCCTTTAACAGATTGAACTGTTTCTAATTAATTCTTTGCTTTTTAGACGCTACTAATATTATGATGAATCTAGCAGAAAATTTCTGCTATCACATAACTGAAGCTACTATCTTTCAGAATTTGTACATATAAAGGGCGTCTTCAAACATTGGGGGTTTTCTTCCATTCCCCACGATTTAGGTGCTATGATCTCTCACTTTGACTTGAAATTGGAGTTTACAGCACTTTATATACAGGATCAACAAATAGTTTTGTAGAAAATAATTCTCAAAATCCCCCTTCTGTACTTACTCTAAGGATGATGCTTCCTCCCTTATTTCTATGATGTTTTTGAACGAATGTGTAGATGAAAAGGTATACTTTAAACTACACTAGCGTGAATAATACATAAAAAGCGAGGCAATAATATGATAAAAAGCTTAAAATGGTTATCTATTGTAGCGACACTTGGAATGACATTTGTGTTGCTTGGGGGTGCTCTTGTAACAAAAACCGGCTCAGAAGATGGCTGTGGAAATAGCTGGCCTTTATGCGAAGGGGAATGGCTGCCTTCTGAAATTACACCGGAATTAATTATTGAACTAAGCCATCGATTAGTTACTGGTGTAGTTGGATTTGCCGTTATAGGTTTGGCGATTTTAGCCTGGATTAAACTTGGGCATGTTCGCGAGGTTAAATTTCTTTCTATACTTTCCGTTTTATTTTTAATTTTACAAGCACTTATTGGAGCGGCAGCTGTGGTATGGGGACAATCTGATTTCGCCCTTGCTGCACACTTCGGAATTTCATTAATTTCGTTTGCTGCTGTATTTCTGTTAATGTTACTTATTTTTGAGGTGGATAAAAAATTCGATGCAAAGTCACTTTTAATAAAAAAAGCGCATCGATTGGAAATTTATGCTTTAACCATCTACACGATGCTCGTCGTTTATTCCGGAGCCCTCGTGCGCCACACTGACGCAAATTTAGTTTGTAAAAGTTGGCCTTTTTGTAACAATCAGGCTCCACTAGACTTTTCTAATTACGTTATACCGCAATGGATTCAAATGGGACACAGACTTGCTGCAGGGATTTTATTTTTATGGACGGTTATATTCGCTTTTCGAATGATACGTACCTACAAGAATAACAAGTTAATGTACTGGGGTTGGTGGACGGTTATTAGTCTAATAACTTTACAGGTATTCTTTGGTGCTATGATTATATTTACACGATTGCACTTAGCTACCGCTTTAATGCATGCACTTATTATATCGCTATTTTTTGGCATGTTAACGTATTTTATTCTACACGCGACACGCAGTGCTAAATATGCAAAACAAATAGATAACAATAAAATCAACGACGCAAATTTCATCGTAAATAATTAAAGAGAATCTTCAATTAACGGGAAGCTTTCATCCCACTGATGGTTAGTGGTCCGAGGGTATGACCTAAAGGGTGTCTCACAAAAAAGAGGATTTAAATGCTGTTTGTTATCTCCCACTTAGACTTGTTCAGCTCACATCTCCAATTGTTGAAGTGGGAGTCTTAAAGCACCGTATATCTAAGATAAAATATTTTTAATAACATATGACTTTCTATTATAAATGCGAAGCAACCATCATTTTCACTTACAGTTTTTAAAAAATCTATGGGGATCGACAAGTCTTCATGACGTTAAGCCAAGTTTTTAAACCCTAAAAACTTGGCTCATATCGGCTAATTTTTGAACTTTCGTAGAGAAAGCATCTCTTTAGGCGAGGAATTTAATTTCGCCATTGTTAAAACCCCTACTTAACAAACATTTCTATCACGTAAAAAAGAGCAGGAATTAAACCTGCTCTTTTGCTTGTTAATTAAGGCTTGTGGATAACGAAATAACCAAATATTCACGTCCTGCTCCCTCGCCCAGCAACTAGGCGACTTCACGAAATCGCCCTACGATAAGTCATCATCGGTTCGTCGTCTCACCGCGACCCTTATCTCCGTTGATTCGTTCCATTCGCTTCGTTGCTAAACGAGCGCCTGGACCTTTTATTCTAATTCAATAAGTAGATCATCTACAGCGATACTATCGCCATCTTTTACATTAACTTGCTTAATAACTCCTGTAAATGGAGCTTGGACAGTTGTTTCCATTTTCATAGCTTCATTAATCAATAAATGGTCTCCCTTATTAACATGATCCCCTGATTGACAAAGAACTTTTATTACTGTCCCTGGCATTGTAGCACCAATATGTTTTTCATTACTTTTATCTACTTTTGGCCTCATTTCAACCTCAGATTGAATGCTTTGATCCTTCACAACAATCTCTCTCGTTTGCCCATTCAATTCAAAGTATACAACACGGGTGCCATCTTCTCTAGGTTCTGAAATAGAAACAAGTTTTACAATTAATGTTTTCCCTTGTTCAATTTCTACTTCAACCGTTTCACCAAGTCTCATCCCATAGAAGAAAGTCGGTGTATCCAACACACTTACATCGCCGTATTTGTCATGGAATTTATGATATTCCATAAAAACTTTAGGGTAAAGAGCGTGAGATATTAAATCAAAGCTAGTTACTTGTCGGTCTAAGGATTTAAACAATGTTTCCTTTAGCTGCGTAAAGTCAACTGGTTCTAGCAATTCACCTGGACGTGTTTTGATAGGGTCTTTTCCTTTCAGAATGATTCGTTGCAATTCTGGTGGGAAACCCTGATAAGGCTGTCCAATGTAGCCTTGTACAAATTCTATTACAGAATCCGGAAAGTCAATCGTTTCTCCACGTTCATAAATATCATCTTCTGTTAAATTATTTTGTACCATAAATAAAGTCATATCACCAATCACTTTTGACGAAGGGGTAACTTTAACAATATCACCAAACATATCATTCACTTGTCGAAACATTGTTTTCACTTCATTCCAACGATCTTCAAGCCCTACAGCTTTGGCTTGTTGCTTCAAATTACTATACTGACCTCCAGGCATTTCATGCATATAAATTTCAGTATGTGGTGCCTTCATTCCACTTTCAAAATCACGATAGTATTCACGTATACCTTCCCAATAATAAGAAAGCTCTTCATAAGCATTTACATCCACTTTTGGTTGACGTTCATGCCCTTCTAATGCGTGATATAAAGTCTGTGCACTAGGTTGAGAAGTTAGACCAGCCATTGGCCCAGCTGCAACATCTACAGCGTCTACTCCAGCATCGATAGCTCGGGCATATAAATAAATTCCATTTCCACTGGTGTCATGTGTATGCAGATGAATTGGTAAGTCAATCGTCTCTTTTAATGTAGACACCAATTGATATGCCGCTTCCGGTTTTAATAATCCTGCCATATCCTTAATACCGAGAATATGCGCTCCTGACGCTTTTAAATCTTTAGCTAAATTTTTATAATAGCTGATATCATACTTTGTTCGTCCAGTATCTAAAATATTGCCTGTATAACACATAGTAGCTTCTGCAATTTTATTATTGTTGCGTACTTCTTCTATTGCTAATTGCATACCTTCTACCCAGTTTAGACTGTCAAAAATTCGGAACACATCAATGCCGGCTGTTGCGCTTTTCTCAACAAATTCTTTAATTACATTATCTGGGTAATTCTTATAACCTACCGCATTACTTGCACGAAGCAGCATTTGTAGCAATATATTTGGCATACTTGCACGAAGCTTTAACAAGCGATCCCATGGGTCTTCTTTTAAAAAGCGGTAAGCTACATCAAATGTGGCTCCACCCCACATTTCGACTGAAAATAAATTTGGAAGCAATCTAGCGGTAGGTTCCGCGATACGATGCAAATCCTTCGTACGAACTCTTGTCGCTAATAAAGATTGGTGTGCATCACGAAACGTTGTGTCGGTTAACAACACCTCTTTTTGTTCTTTTAACCACTTTGCTAACTCATCAGGACCATGTTTATCTAAAATTTGCTTTGTACCTGAAGCTATTGGGTTAGATGTATTAACGTTGGGAAGATTTAAATCATCAAAAACAGGTTTTTCTTTATTACCATCTTTATCTACACCATTTACCGTCGTATTTCCAATGTATGTTAGCATTTTCGTTCCACGATCTTTTCGTTTTGGAAATACAAATAATTCAGGTGTGTTATCAACAAATGTCGTATTATAGACCCCATTTAAGAAATTTTTGTGTAAAATAACATTTTGTAAAAATGGGATGTTTGTTTTTATACCACGTATACGAAATTCTTTTAAGTTTCTGACCATTTTTTGTGCAGCTTGATTAAAATTTAACGCCCAAGTAGACACTTTAACTAACAATGAATCATAGTGCGGTGAAATAACAGAACCTTGAAATCCATTCCCCGCATCTAATCGGACACCAAATCCTCCACCAGATCGGTAAGCCATAATCCTTCCAGTATCTGGCATAAAGTTATTCAGCGGATCTTCTGTCGTTACACGCGATTGGATAGCATACCCTGTAGTAACAATTTTATCCTGCTCTGGAATACCAATGGAATCGTCATGTAAACTTCTTCCTTCAGCGACTTTAATTTGCGTCTGGACAATGTCAACACCAGTAATCATTTCAGTAATCGTATGCTCTACTTGAACCCTTGGGTTTACTTCAATAAAGAAGAATTCATCCTCAGTCACTAAAAACTCTACAGTACCAGCGTTTAAATAGTTAACATTTTTCATTAGTTTGACCGCAGCTTCACATATTTTCATACGCAATTCTTCAGGCAAAGATATACTTGGAGCAACCTCTACTAATTTTTGATGTCTTCGCTGCACAGAGCAGTCTCTTTCATACAAATGAATGATATTCTCATGTTGATCTCCAATAATTTGAACTTCAATATGTTTTGGGTTTTCAATGAGTTTTTCTAAGTAAATTTCATCATTACCAAATGCAGCCCTAGCCTCAGACTTAGCACGATCGTACGCCTCCGCAAGCCCCTGCTTACTTCGAACGATACGCATACCTCGTCCTCCACCGCCTAGAGTGGCTTTAATAATGATTGGAAAACCATGATCCCTCGCAAACTGCTCCACCTCTTCCAAAGAGTTGACCGGGCCACCGCTTCCTGGTATAACAGGTAAACCTGCCTGTGTAGCTTGGTACCGAGCTTTTACTTTGTCCCCAAACATATCTAAATGATTACTTGTTGGACCGATGAAAATAATTCCTTCCTCTTCACATCGCTTAGCAAAGTTAATATTTTCAGATAAGAATCCATAGCCAGGATGAATGGCATCTACACCTACTTGCTTAGCTAACTGGATAATACCTTCAATATCCAGATATGCATCAATTGGCTTCTTTCCTTCTCCAATTAAATACGCCTCGTCCGCTTTATAACGGTGATAGGAACTTAAATCTTCTTTGGAATAGATTGCAACAGTACGAATATTTAATTCGGTACATGCCCGAAAAACACGAATTGCAATTTCCCCTCGATTGGCAACTAATACTTTGTTGATTTGTTTAAGTTGTGCCATGTTCTCCCTCCTCGATATGTTTGTGATATGTTACGAGTATTTTGATTTTCTCCTGCTGGTTCTAATTCTCTTTTTTTAATATGCATAGCAATATTATTTAAAATCCCCATTGATATTAATAACACCAAAAGAGATGAACCGCCATAACTTACAAATGGTAATGGCACTCCTGTAATTGGTAATAAGCCGCTAATTGCTCCTAAGTTAATAAATGCTTGTATTCCCACCATGGAAGAGATGCCAATCGCTAGTAAAGAGCCAAAGCTATCCTTCACTTTTCTAGAGATAAACAACCCTCTTAATACAATGATAGATAACATACCAATAACAATAACAACACCGATAAAACCTAACTCCTCAGCAACTACCGCCATAATAAAATCTGTATGCGCTTCTGTTAAGTACCCTAATTTTTGTACACTTTGCCCTAAACCTTCACCAGCTAATCCACCGTTTCCAATTGCCACATAAGATTGGATTAACTGGTAGCCGTGAGATGCAGGAGTTTCAAATGGCTGATAAGCACCCGTAAATCGAGTGAGTCGCTCATCGGTGGCCATATACGGTAACGTCATCAATAAAAACATCAAACCGATAAATAGAAGTAGGGATAAGTGCTTAAAACGGATACCTGAACTAAAAATAACTGAACATGCAATTAAGAAAACAATGGAAGCTGTTCCAATGTCCGGTTGTAAAACGATAAGCGCTAGAATAATGCCTGTAATAATAAGAGGTGGTAAAACAGCTTTACTAAATTCACGAATATATTCCTGCTTTTTGGAATATACAGAAGCTAAGTACATAACAATCGCAATTTTAGCAAATTCTGCTGGTTGAATTCCCAATATCCAGGATTGTGCATTGTTCACTTCTGAACCAAATAGTAATACCCCAATCAATAACAGTATTACTCCTAGTATAATAGGTTTGATTAGTTTTTGGTAGTAGCGATATGGAAAAGCAGAGCATAAAATAAATCCTATTAGCCCTATTCCAAAACGGATAGATTGTTGCGTTAAATAATGATTAGCAGCATGCCCTTGAACAACAGCAAAAACCATGCTTGCACTATAGATCATTACTAAGCCAAAAGCTGCTAACAAAATGGGCGTTATTATTAGTGTATAATCATAAAATTTTAATTTTTGTAGCATATTCTTCTCCCTACTAAATATGTAATACAAAAGCTTTATTCAAAACGATATAATAATTTTTAACAACTCTTCAGCGTGCTCATTCTATGTACTGCAAAACTACGCATAGGATGTCAACTATACTTTAAACTGAAAGCTAGTATTACAGATATTTGAAACAAAAAAACCTTGCCAGTAATGATCATGCAGGCAAAGTTTTTGCTTCTATGTCGTTCTCGCAAAAACCGAAGATAGTAGGATTATACGGAATTTTGCGCTGCTTCATGCAGAATATTTAACTTCCTCTCCAGATCTTCTAATATTTCTTTACCTTCACTTTCGCTAATTAAATTTAATCGAACAGCAAAATCGATCTCCCTGGAAAGCCCAAACATTTGTGTATCCAACACTTCTTCGTATAATGGACATTGTGGCATTGTTAAATTATCTATTTGAACTTCTATAAGTCGCAAAATTTTGTCAGCATCAGCCTTAAGAAGGGCATGGGCTTTTTCGCGATGATTTACAGTCACCTCTTGCATCAAATCTATCCCCTCCGTTTTCAAAGACTTCTTTCTATATTATATTATCGTTAGTGCTTGCAAAATGCAAATAAAAAAATATATTTAGGGCTTTTCGTATTGCTTAAAAAAGTTATCATTATTTGTTTATTTAAACTAAATTTTATTATAACTTAAAAACGTGTTCTAATCGAGTAGTTTTAAATTTCTATTCCTCTCTAACTTAACCCAAAATGAATGCAATTATCTTCAAGGTTTGCTATCCTATATAAGAATTCTACTATGAGGTGATTTAAATGATCGTGCCAATTAAAGGGAAAGTAAAATATCCTATTACCTTAGATCCTACTGTTTGGATATTCGATGATCGTAAAGTCGAATTTGAACATGCTTTTTTAAACGAACATGTTGCAGTGGATGAGGATGAAACATTAAAACAAGCATCACAAAGATGGGAAAGGGAAATTTCTGAACAAGTTAAACCACCAGTAAATCGAAGTATAAAAAAGTATGAGCGCGAAAAAATGTTGAGTAGTTCATACGTTATTCCGTTAGAAGATTTTTTAAATCATGCAGAGATTAGCGCAAGCGCAACAGAAGCTGTTTTAATTCGCGAGCTTGAAAACGTCATCATTCCTTTGAAAGATCTGTTCAATAGCTATTTCTTATTTTCGAAGGATGGTAAGCCGCTGAAAACAGATGGACCAGTACATCTATATTACAAAGATGGTTCCAATAAGCATGATCCTATTACACATATTAAAAGCGTTTCTATCCAGTAATGTATAGAGAATCTTTTTTAACGTGGTTTATTTTACATTAAATAATTGATTGAAGTTATCGCCTTTCTATGAGACCTCCACTTTTGTCCTATTAATTGTTTTTCAATTGGTACGGATGAGGTCCTTGAGAAAGGTGATACAAAAATATAAGCCAATAAATCGTTATTCTCCGTTCGTTAATTATTTTTACTAAAACTTTTCTATCGCCAAGTTTCATGGCGGCGAAATAAAGCCTTTACTTTTTTCTTCATCCTATACTTTCCTATAGTGCAAAGTATTACTTCACAACCATCCAAAAGTTAGCCTAATATATTTTTCCACCTGTATATTTCCCTAATTTCTAAACAAACTAAGCCTAATAGCACAGTCCAAAGAGAGGAAGAATAACATTTGCTGAACATTACAACCTCTTATAAGGTGAATAAATGGAGGAATGACAATGAGATTAGCTTTTATGGGAATCACGTTTCTTATCTTGTTTATATTTACAGCTTGTACGCAAGAAGATCGTGAAGAAGCTATTACAAACGAAGAAACAAATCAAAGATTTGAACAAGTTAAAAACTCAGAACCAACAAAACAAAAAGCGTTGACTAACAAAGAAATCGCAAACCATTTGGCTAATATTGCTAGCGATGTACCAAATGTTAACGATGCGGTATCAATTGTAGCTGGTCCTTATGCAGTAGTAGGAATAGACGTTGATAAAGACCTCGATCGTTCAAGAGTTGGCACTATTAAATATAGCGTTTTAGAAGCATTGTATAATGACCCATATGGTAAAACAGCTGTTGTGGTTGCAGACGCTGATGGTAATGAACGAATTCGTGGGATAGTGGATAAGATGGAACAAGGTCAACCTGTATACGGTTTGATGGATGAATTAGCCGCCGTTGTTGGGCGATATATGCCGGAATTTCCCATTAACAAAAATCGACCACAGGAAAGTGATCCAAATAAAGAGGTAATTCCTGAAGAAGAAAAAGAGCAACTTGAAGATACGGAGGAAGAACAATCCAATCATCATAAACAGAATGCATCGTGAACTACTCCAACCACTTAACAAGGCTTGAAGCGGCTGTCTCACAGCAATTTCGGGATAAAATTTATGAATCTTATGCTTTCCTATAGTGTAAAAAAGTTTCCGCTCCTAAGCGGAAACTTTTTTATTGTTGGTACTCACTTGTATTAGCTTCTTTATTTTCATTGTAATATTGAACGCCAAACTGCGAACCTTCCGATACCATTTTTGCATTTTCAAGTTGTTCCAAACCTTTATCCTCTGACTGATCTGGTACACCCGCCTCTTCAAGAGTAGAACGGATACTATTCTGATAATTTTTAACTTTCCTTTTTACGTTATCTCTTTTATCTTTGTTTTTTAGAAAGTACCCAGCAACTGTAGCTCCAATTACTCCTGCGGCACCAGCAGAGTATAAATATTTTTTCTTCATCGAATCGTCCTTTCTTTTCTTCTTATATATCCTTACCCTTTTCACAATTTGCCCAAACATAAAATTGTGATATACTAATTCATAAACAAAATACGTATGCAGCTCAAATCTTTCATAAAACATGCTGAATAAATTATATACTTGTCCTATTTATTCTTTGACATTGAGGTGAAAATATGCAAGTGAAATGTACCATTTGCGATTCAGTTGAAAGCATTGATGATCATTGCTTTGAAGCAAAACGCTTAAGAAATAAAAGAATCCTTATGCACTTATGTCAGACGTGCTACGATAGAGTTGAAAAAAAGACGTTGGCAAGACATGCAACAGGTAAGTTCCGCTTATATTCAGAAAAAAAACCCGTTGATGAATTTATTTAATTTTAGAATATAAAAACCCAGAAGATTAAGTTTCTTCTGGGTTTTTAACGCATCCTCTTGAGCTTCAAATTCATTTCCATAGTTAAAACGAAATATGAAAATATAAGTTACGAGCGATTTTTTCTTTCTTGATATAAACGAAAACGATAAATTGCTAATACAAGTGATATCACGATTAAGCTTTCCGTGATCGGAAGTTGAAATATACTAAAAATAGTTAATAAATAAACTCCCAAAGCAAGCATGATATATACAATTATTGTTTTTATAAGGGTAAGCTTTCTTGCAAATCCAAGTTTAAATGAAATAATACTAAAAATTAAGTTCAAAATGTATAACGTCAAAAACATATGATCTGTACCGAATTGTTCTAAAATAAAATTGAACACAAAGCTAAAACTTCCTTCCATAGCCATCCCCCTGTTATCTATCTCATTTCCATATTCCATCATACTAAAATCTATTATGTTTCGCCAGTTATAATCTTATCAAATAATGCAATACATTTTGAATTCTCGTCTTCATTCATTTATACTAGAAGTTGAAGAAGAGGTGGATTGGGAATGAAGAAGTTAAATATACCGATGCTGCTTTTAGCAATACTTGTAATTGGCATGTTTGTCGGCGTAGGTGCTGCTATAGCTTATCGTAATACTTGGTTGGTGGTTTTATTTTTATTATTAGGTTTTACGTTGATGGGAACTGGGATTCATTTAAAAAAAGCAAGGGAGTGACAAATCACTTCCTTGCTTTTTTTATATAATTAGCTATAATTTTCTCTTGAATTAATGGATTTCCAGAAGCGACAGATGTTTTTGAAAGCATGTCGAGTGTATCGCCATCTATAGTAGTTGTTACTCCTCCAACTTCGCTAATAATGACCATTCCCGCTGCATAATCCCACGGTGACAGACTCAATGTTAAATAACTATCGATAATACCTTCTGCGACAAATGCAAATTCCAATGCCGCCGAACCGTAAGTCCTCGACCCTCTCACATCTTTTACAAGCTTTTGCATCCATTTTTCGTCAACGAGAGGGTTTTCACATAGCCAAAAGTGATTCATACTAACGATTGCTTCCTCGAAAAGGATATCACGATGAAGTTGTGGAAGCTTCTTATTATTCTTATAAGCACCTTCTCCTCTTTTTGCGCTATATAATACATCTTCCATTACGTTATAAATAAGTCCGATTTCTCCAATACCATTATTAAAAATACCGATTGAAATCGCAAAATTCCTTTTTTGATGGACAAAATTCATCGTGCCATCAATAGGATCAATAATCCAAACGATACCGTTCATGGAATCTAGCTGATCACCGTATCCTTCTTCGCTTAAAATAAAATGATCAGTAAACGTAGATTTAATGTTGTTTGCGAGAAAAGCTTCGGTTGAACGATCCATCTCAGTTACTAAATCATTCGCATTTGATTTTGTATCAATAGTTAATGGATTATGAATTTGTTGCCTTATTTGCTCGCCTGCTTCGTATATCCACTTTGTAGCTTGAGAAAAAATCATATCACGCTGCGCTTTGTTCATCTGTATACTCCTCCATTCAATTCTACATATAATAGTACCAAATTTTAAATACGCCGTCATGAAGTTTAGCTAATTAAGGGAACTAGTTAAAATTTATTGTTTTAATTTTTCTCACCTATTTATTTAATATCATATCGGCCATTTCCGAATGAAGGCTATTTATAGGATACAACAGATGATATACATCTTACTATGATACATGTATTATTAACAATAAGCTTGCAATAAAAATCTCATCTACATTATTATGCTTTTAAATCCAACCATTGCTTTCTTAAGCAAATGAGCCGTTCTTTGCTTTTTATTATTTCAATTGCATCTTCTTTTTTCATCGCGTCATAAAGTGTTAACAATTCATAATCAATTTCCATACGAATGACCTGCAAATTGTCCAATGATTTTTCTTTATATAATGTTCCTAATACGTACTTCACATTTTCACATCCTTTCGTTAAATACTTTTTATTCCAAAAGTGTACTTTAAATATATTTATGATTGGTTTTCCTATTTGGTTCGACAAGTAACATCCAGTTTCTTAAATTTATTTTCATTTAAACCTAAATTTGAAATATATCTCAGGCTACGATGTACTCGTTAAAACAAAATGCTACTATACAACATAACGTGAATAACTTGACTTGTACTTTTACATATTAAATAATGATAATCAAATAGGCATAGCTTATTTCATTTAGGCAACTTGTTTAAATGATAAGTGGCAAACCTTATCAGCAGATATTCCTATCCGTATTTAAGCACACTGCTACATGTAGAAATAATTTTTCATGTATATACAGCCCAAACTCAGCAACTAAACAAATTCAGCATATACTATCACGATTTAAAGTCCCTCTAATGCTTTAAAGCAGGGATATTAACGATATTTTATAGGAGAGGACGATGATGATGACCTTTAAAGGATTTGAGAAAGCAGATTTTGATACATTTTATATTGAAGGCCTCGGAGAAAGAATGGAAGCAATTCAAACAAGAATCCAACCAAAATTTCAACAGATTGGCAATGAACTAGTAGATTTCTTAGCTGCACAGCTTGGGAATGAAATGTTTCTACATATTGCTAAACATGCTAGAAGAACAGTCAATCCCCCTCAAGATACGTGGTTAGCTGTAGCTGATAATAAACGAGGATATAAAAAACACCCGCATTTTCAAGTAGGTGTATTCGATGATCATGTATTTGTATGGTTAGCGCTTATTTATGAGTTAGACCATAAATCAAAAATTGCACAAACCTATTTAAACCATTTTGACCAATTAAAACAACTTCCTCAAAGTTTTATGTATTCATTAGATCATACTAAAAAAGATGCCAAACCACTATTAGAATTAGATAAAAAAGATGTAGAAAGGTTTAGAGATGTGAAGAAAGCGGAATTTTTAATTGGGAAGCATTTTGCCAAACATGATGAACGCATTTATGACGGAAATATCCTTATAGAGGAGTTAAAATCTACTGTTCATCCATTGATACCTTTTTATAAACTGGCTCTACAAAGCAAAACTAATTATACAAAATAAGTATCATTTATTAATTGTCCAACGTAAAGAATATTAAAAAAGGAGAGAAGCTCTACAAATGCTTCTCTCTTCTACTTCATTTTTATAAAATGGTCTTCGGTTATCTTTACATATTTAAGTACATGAAAGCTAGAATATCCCGAACCTTGTTTAAAAGTAGCAAACAACTTCTTTTCTTCACTTTTACTAGGAACTACTTGTTTAAACTTCCGGTAAGCTGCTATTATAACTTTCCTTTCAACCTTTCTTTCATATGCCTGCTCAATTAAGCTGAAAAACTGCACAACATAAATAATTTCTTCTTTTGTCCATGTATTGTCAATTGGATAGTGATAATTCAAATTACTTCCTCCATATACACGTTCATTTCATTCCCACACCTTCAGTTTAATCAAAAAAATTGAGGGCATGCAAGTATCTTCATACAAGATTTAAGAAAATGTACCCTATTCCAAGTTCCTTAACTAAACATTTTTTATTTTACTATCTCATTTTAAAGACATGGTAATAATAATTCCATTAATAAAAAACTACCTCAAGGGTAGCTTTTTTATTATAATATGGTGCTTGTAGTAATGAAACAATCGAATAGTCACTTCCGGCGCTCAGCATTTAGCGACTTCACGAAATCTTCCTACGATAAGTCATCATCAGTTGTCACTAAGAGGAAGAACGACTAAAAACGGGCTTGCCGCCCGACGTCAGCATACCCCTGTTTTAGTGGCATGATTCCTTTATCTCAATAGATTCGTTCCATTAGCTACGTTACTAAACGGGCGCTCACAGGCCTTTGTTCTTATGCTTATTTATTTTCACGACACGTTGGACAAGTACCATAAAGAGTTGTTACTTTTTCTTCTTCATATTGCTCAATAATTGTTTGGCAATCTTGACAAACTATTGTACCCATTAAATCCAACTCCTCTTCATAATGATAACGTATTCATATTATAATATGTCACATTTTAAAAATCAAGCCTAATTAGTATAACACTTTTTTTACATTATGGACGATAATTGCCTTTTACCATTTTGAAGCAGTATTATACGATAATGCATTCCTCTGTTCTCCCTATCCTCGTTAAAGATATGAACCTTTTTATAAAGGTTATTAGCGTAGATTTAGCACTTAAAAACCAAAGTATATCAAAATGGAACACTGATAGCTCCACTTTATTTCTCTTCGTAATGAAATGCTGTAGAAGGGCTGCATTCGTCTTATATATGGCGGTATATACCCCCATCAAAACAGTAAAAAGCCTCCACAGGAACAAATACTTCTAACTCAAATAAATATGAATCAGAAATACAATGATGTGGAGACTTTCTATTTAAAATAACTACTTATTGTTTACTTAACGTTTGAATTTGTTTAGGATCAACCATCTCATACCCTTTATCCCTTAATCCTTTAACAATATCTGCTAATGCTTCATTTGTCCATTCCCGATCATGCATTAGCAAATTGGCTCCCGGTTTTAGTAGGGAATAATCAACCCCCGCTTCTGGACCTTCTCCGCTTACCATTGCTTTTTTCAGTTTAGCAGCATCTTGATATGGCGCGAAATAATCATACCCATATGTCCAGTTCATAACGACCATTCCTTGTTCTTTAGCCACTTGTCTGGAGTGGTCACTATTCATACCATGAGGGGCGCGGAAGAATTTCGGGCGTTCTCCAATAACCTCTTCAATTTGATCATTCACACGAACAATTTCTTCTGTCTGTTCCTGCTCAGTCAAATCTGGTAACTTAGGGTGGCTATATGTATGATTTCCGATAACAAAACCCATCTCATGGATTTGTTTTAGCATATCCTTTTGTTCTTCTGTTTCTAAAAAATGTCCATTTACAAAGAATATTGCATTGGCTTCTAGCTCTTTTAATGTCTTAGCCATATCCAACGCATGCTTATCTGGTATGTCATCAATTGTTAACAAAACTACTTTTTCATTGGTATTCTCATCAATTGGTACTATCGTAGCATTGTCCGAAACCTTATACTTAGGGTTAGGGGCTTCGTTTACCACACTTTTCTCTGTTTGGTTATCTTCTTTTTGTGGCTTCTGTTCTTCCTTACGTTGATCCTGTTTATTTTCTTCAGCCTTATCTGCATGTGCTGGTTGCGATTTTTCATCACTCGAACCGCATGCGACTATGAATAGTCCAATGAAGATGAAAGTAACCACTAGTATAGCTTTCTTCATATAGTTCCTCCTGTCCGAGCTCCTGTTAAAGTGGCAACTTCTATTATAGATTGCTGGAAAATAAATGACAACAAAAATCTACATTTTTCTTGTTTATGATGACCTAAAGGACTTCTTAGAAAAACTTGACTTATCGATGACGAAATTCTTCGTTTTTTTATATAAATCAAAAAAATCTTATGCTTTCCTATAGCTAAAAAAAGGGAATTAAGTGCTGCTAATATTCACTACTACCGGCTTGTCTAGCTTTCGTCCTACAATTAAATTGAAAGTCTTAGGAGTTCTTTATTAAAATACAACGAACATTTTAGCCCACTTTAATAACGATTTTGAACTCCGTATAATTATCGAAAGAATTATTTAAATATAAAAAATCATTCAAATACGCATCAATTATTTTCTTTGTTTTTTCATATAACTGCAACTAGAAAATGCATGATGACAAGTTTTGAGCTTTTTTAAGTATGATTAATTAGAGGAAGGATATAGTAAAATAGCAAGGTTTGTTATTTGAACAATCTTTGTGCTTATGTTTTAATACAATAAGTACGTCTACATAGTTTTCCAAAAAAATAAAAATAGAAAGGATTATTTTTGTGAAGAAAGTAACGCGAGTATTCTATATTTCAGCAATTGCTGCAGTACTTTTCATTATTTGGGGAATCATTCCGGAAGACGTATTGCCAAATGCCAACTTAGACAATGTCACGAATACAATTCAGACATTTCTCGTAGATGAGTTTGGTTGGTTCTATTTATTGAGTGCAACTTCATTTGTTATTTTTGCGATCTATCTCATTTTTTCAAAATATGGCAATATTAAACTAGGCCGACCTGGAGACAAGCCGGAATACAACTATTTAACATGGTTTGCTATGTTATTTAGCGCTGGTATGGGGATTGGTCTTGTGTTCTGGGGAGCTGCCGAACCTTTATCCCACTTTCATGATCCACCATTTGGAGCTGAAGAAACAAATGATGCAGCTAAAACAGCGATGCAATACAGTTTCTTCCATTGGGGGATTCATCCCTGGGCTATTTACGCGACTCTCGCCTTAGCGTTAGCCTATTTTAAATTCCGCAAACAGGCACCAGGTGTTGTTAGTGCCATTCTTGAACCGCTCTTTGGTGATCGAATTAAAGGTTTATGGGGGACATCGATTGATTTCATCGTTGTTTTCGCCACTATATTTGGCGTTTCTACATCACTTGGCTTAGGAGCTATTCAAATTAGCGGCGGTCTCTCATACGTTACCGGATTAGAATCAACTATTACCCTCCAACTTATAATCATTGGGATTGTGACCGTATTATATATGACTTCAGCCATGACAGGGCTAAATAGAGGAATTAAGTATTTAAGTAATGCTAATCTTGCTTTAGCAGTATTACTAATGTTGTTCGTATTAGTCTTAGGTCCAACCAACTTTATAATGAATTACTTTACTACAACATTAGGTAGTTATGTGCAAAACCTACCTAGCATGAGCTTACGTATGACCCCTTTCAATGAGGAGAATTCTACGTGGCTAAATAACTGGACATTCTTTTATTGGGCTTGGTGGATTGCTTGGGCACCATTTGTAGGTACTTTTATAGCAAGAGTTTCTCGAGGTAGAACTATAAGAGAGTTTGTCTTAGGCGTACTGCTCGTACCTACCATTTTCGGTGCTCTATGGTTTTCAGTATTCGGAGGATCTTCTATTCATTTAGAAACGACTCAAGGTGCAAATATCATGCAGAGTATTAATGAGTTTGGTGAAGAGACAGCATTATTTGCTGTGTTGGAACATTTTCCTATTGGTACCTTTATATCCATTCTTGCTATCTTATTAATTTGTACTTTCTTTATTACTTCTGCCGACTCTGCTACCTTTGTTCTTGGAATGCAAACTACTGGCGGAAGTTTAGATCCAGCCAATTCAGTTAAGTTTATATGGGGTATTATTCAATCAAGTGCTGCAGCTGTATTGTTATGGCAAGGTGGCTTGAATGCTTTACAAACAGCCTCGATAATCGCAGCGTTTCCTTTTGCCATTATAATGATTTTAGTGATCATTTCTCTTGTCAAGTCCTTCAGGCAAGAAGCGAAAGACCATAACTTAGCAACGAAAAGAAAAAGCTAGAGCTCATGCTCTAGCTTTTTCTACAATAATAGGACACAAAACTGTGGCTTTCATCATAATGAAAATATTTAGGCACTGGCATCTCCAGCTTAGACTTCACACATCTTCCCATTCTTGAAATAGAAGCCTTTCACACCTTATATGTTAGGTTAAAGGTTATAATTCATCTTATCTTTTAAAGACACCTGTACATCGCTTAAATAGTTTTTCTTCTAATTTTTCTTCTCTTTGCTAATTCTATCTCAGAATTGAATTACTTCAGCAAAAGTACCAAGTTTACTTCATTTTATTATCGGGAAATCGTAATGTAACATTTTTTACTTTTAGATATCTTATATTACTACCTCTAACAGCACATTATCAACTTTATAACAGTTGCATGACATAAAACTTCAGTCTATCTAAATTTGATAAACTAAAGCTATCGACATTACATGACAAGTGGGTGACCAACAATTAAAAAACTAATTATTTTTTTAGTAATTGTTTGTGTACTAGTAAATGGCTGCAAAACGTTCAATGCTTCTACTATTAACGTAATTTCCTTTCAACCAAAAAAATATGATATCTTTTTTTATACACACCAAACGAATGATTCGGTAGAAAATCAATATTTTGATGCTATCATTGAGGTGAAAGCAAATTTCCCAACCGAATTTAGCAAAGTAAACACAAGAAAAACAGCTTTGAATGAGATTGATGAGAAAATAGATCCTAAGTATCCTACTTTAATTATCAGAAAAGACGGAAAAACTATTGAACGAATTAGTGGTCAAACGCCTAAACATGTAATCATTAGTAAACTTGAAAAACTAATGTAAAAAAGTAAGATTAATAAACATAGAATATTTAATGGAATGCTAAAAAGGAGCTGTCGCAAAATGCATAAAATGCATTTGCTGACAGCTCCTTTTTATATATGAGATTGCTCGTTTTAAGATGCATTATTTTATTTATGGTGATAAAGGGAAATTTAATTGGTTTTTGACGCACTTAAATAAGCCTCGCCTTTTTTTATTTTTTTAAGCTGTCTTTAATGGATGATAATAGAGGTTTAGGCGATTAGCTTGGATTTTCGTATGTATTTTATTGAGATTATAACCAAATGCCAGGATTAAAAGTTCGTTTCGTACATTGCCTGTTCCTCGCGTATGAAACTTCTTCAGATGATAATCTTCCTTCAGTACGCCGAACGTTCCTTCCACTTGAATGGAACGATTCATACGGTACAGTGTGCCTGTTTCTGTTAGAATATTTTCTTGCGCTGTTTCCCGGTATGCCAGAAATTCCTTGGCTACATGCAGTTGGCGATTCCCTTTCGCTTTTGTACATTTTTCTTTGGGCGGACAACCTGTACAATCTTCACATTCGTAGACGGTTACCTTAGATTGATAGCCAGTCTGCGAGGTTCGCGTGTAGTTTCTAATGGCATGCAGTTGCTGGTTATTGGCACAGGTATAGGTATCTGTGCTTTTATCATAAGCCATGTTTTCTCGGTGTCTGATGTCCTTTTTGAAAGAAACTTTTTTCTTGCGTTCATGATTTTGCGGCTTGATATAGGCCGTCTGTTTTTGCTTCTTTAAATACACGTAATTTTCTTCGCTTTCATATCCAGAATCTGCGACGATGTTGCGATAGGTAAAGGGAAGATGTTCCTTTAAGTATTGAAGCATTGGAATCAATGTTGTTGTGTCGTTTCGATCGGAAAACGCATTGATCCCAACGATAAATTCCGCATCCACGGCAGCTTGGACATTATAAGCTGGTTTGAGTTGACCATTCCTCATAGGATCATCTTTCATTCGCATAAATGTGGCATTATGGTCTGTTTTAGAATAACTGTTTCGTTTCTCTCCCATAATCTGATTGGAAGTATCGTAGTGTTCTTTACGTTGAAGCATTTCCTTTACTTGTTCATGATAACGTTGAAGGACCGTTTTTCTTTTCCCTTTTCCATAAACGAACGTGATGTTTTCTTTCGCTTTTACTTTCTCCAGGAAAACAAGCACTTTTTTCAAATCTTCTAAAAAGGTCTCGTAAGGACTGGTGAAAATCTGACAGTATGTTGTATTGATCTGTTCCAGCAGGGCTTGCCATTTGGTATACATCTTGGCTTCATGTTTGGTGATTGCCTTTTTCCATACGAAAGAATACCGATTGGCATACGCTTCGATTTTGGTGCCATCGATATAGATGGTTTCACCGGTAATCGCTTCTTGTTGATAAAGCCACACGACTTGTTGAAAGAAGAGCTGTTCCATCACCGTATCGGTCAGATATTTTTGCTTGAAACGACTGATAGTAGAATGATCAGGAGCTGCATACCCTTGAAGAAGCCAACGGAAATTGATATCCCGACGACATGCTTTTTCTATCCCTCGGGAAGAGTAGATTTTTTGCGAGGCTGCGTAGGTAATGACCTTAAATAGAATGACTGGATCGACTGCTGGTTTTCTCCCTTTGGAAGCGTATGCCTGTAGTAGTTCTCTATAATCCATCCTTTCACATAAGAGGCAGTGGAGCCGGACCGAATCATCCATAGGAATCATTTCTTCTACATCCATCGGTAAATATAATTGATAATTTGCTGCAATTTGCGTATACTGGGCTTGTATTATTCTTTTATTTGTCATAAATCAATAATACATGAGAGCAGACCCTTTGTGGTCTGTTTTTTTGTGTATACACAAAAAAGCTGTTACACAATCAATTACCTGATTGTGCAACAGCCCCTCTTTACTATACTTATAGCATATGAATTGGTGTACCTAGAGCTACTTCAGCAGCTTCCATGGTGATTTCACCTAATGTTGGATGAGCATGGATCGTTAATGCGATATCTTCTGCTGTCATACCAGCTTCAATTGCAAGACCTAATTCAGAAATCATATCACTTGCATTTGGTCCAGCAATTTGTGCACCGATTACTAGGCCATCGTCCTTACGAGTAATTAGTTTCATAAATCCATCACTATCGTTTAATGAAAGAGCACGGCCATTAGCTGCAAATGGGAATTTAGCAGCTTTGACATCAAATCCAGCATCTTTCGCTTCTTGTTCGGAATAACCGACCGTAGCCAATTCTGGATCTGAGAACACAACTGCGGGCATACTTAAGTAATCAATTACAGCTTTTTCTCCACTGATAGCTTCTGCAGCAACTTTTCCTTCATAGGATGCTTTATGTGCTAATGGAGGCCCGGCAACAATATCACCTATTGCATAGATGTTATCAACATTCGTGCGACATTGATTATCAATTTTAATTAGTCCACGTTCATCTTTTTCAATGCCAACCTGCTCTAAGCCAATATCTTCTGTATTTGGACGGCGGCCAACCGTAACTAATACATAGTCTGCTTCAACGGTTTCTTCTTTACCTTTTACTTCATACGTTACTTTGACACCGTCTTTAGATTCTTCTACACCTTTAGCCATTGCTTCTGTAATAATTGTAACGTCTTTTTTCTTCAAACGTTTTTTCACAACTTGACTCATTTGCTTCTCAAAACCGCCTAAGATTTCTTTCGCACCTTCAAGAACAACAATTTCTGTTCCGAAATTCGCATAAGCAGTTCCAAGCTCCGTACCAATATATCCGCCACCGATAACTACCATTTTCTTCGGAATTTCTTTCAGGTTTAAAGCACCAGTCGAGTCCAATACTCGATCTGAAAATTTAAAGTTAGGGATTTCAATTGGTGTTGATCCTGTAGCAATAATGCAATGATTAAAGGTATATGTTTGAGAATTTTTCTCATCCATAATTTTTGCAGTGTTTTTATCTACAAAGTATACTTCACCTTTAACAATATCCACTTTGTTTCCTTTTAACAAGCCTTCCACACCAGAAGTCAGCTTGTTAACGACACTTGCTTTCCACTCTTGGACTTTAGAAAAGTCAACAGAAACATTTTCTGTTTTAATTCCCATTTCTTCATTTCCATGAGCTTGTTCAGCTAAATGTCCAGCTTGGATTAATGCTTTGGATGGAATACATCCAACGTTTAAACAAACCCCACCTAAAGCGCCTTTATCAGCAATTGTTACTTTTTGGCCTAACTGTGCAGCACGAATAGCAGCAACATAACCACCAGGACCTGCTCCAACAACGAGTGTGTCTACTTCAATTGGAAAATCTCCTACTACCATAAACTCACGCCTCCATCATAATTAATTGTGGGTCGCTTAATAATCGTTTGATTTGATTTAGAGCATGTTGTGCAGTTGCTCCATCAATAATACGATGATCAAAGCTTAATGATAATGCAAGTACAGGTGCTACAACAACTTCCCCATCACGAACCACTGGTTTTTCTGCGATACGGCCAATACCAAGAATAACCGCTTCTGGGTAATTCAATACTGGCGTAAACCATTGACCACCAGCAGAACCGATATTTGTAATTGTATTCGATGCACCACTCATCTCTTCAGGTGCTAGTTTACCACTTCTAGCCTTTTCTGCCAATTCATTAATCTCTTTAGAAATTTCAAAGATGGATTTACGATCGGCATTTTTCACGACTGGAACAAGTAGACCTTTGTCTGTATCTGCTGCAATACCTACATTGTAATAGTGCTTGTGAACAATTTCATTCGTTTCATCATCAACGGAAGCATTTATCATTGGGTATTTTTTAGAAGCAGATACTAGTGCTTTAACAACATACGGCAAGTATGTTAATTTAATCTCTTGCTCAGCAGCTACGGCTTTAAACTTCTTACGGTGAGCTACTAATTCTGATACATCTACTTCATCCAATAAAGTTACATGAGGAGCTTTTGTTTTAGAATTAACCATCGCATTGGCAATTGCTTTGCGAATTCCACTCATAGATTCACGAGTTTCAGGGAAGTCTCCCACTGTTTCTGTAGCTGCTTCTTTCTTAGGAGATGCAGCTTCTTCTGTTGTTCCTTTTACATCTATAGCAGGTTGGTCTCCACTTAAGTAAGCATCAATATCCTCTTTTAAAATACGTCCGTTTTTACCTGATCCCGTAACTTTAGAAATCGTTACCCCTTTATCACGTGCGTACTTCCTTACTGATGGCATTGCAATTACTCTTTCACCATCATCTTCTTCCACTTCTTCATTTGTAGTCTCAGGAGCTTCAGATGTTTTTTCGTCAGCAGAGGCTTCTTGTTTTGAATCTGCCGCTTCTTCCTCGTCATCTGATTCATAGCCTTCTGCATCAAACGTAATAATAGTGTCACCTACAACTGCTACCGTTCCTTCTTCTACATGTAATTTTGTCACTGTTCCTTCCACTGGTGATGGAATTTCCACTACAGCTTTATCATTTTGCACTTCACACAAAACATCATCTTCTTTAACTTCGTCGCCTTCATTAACGAACCATTTAACGATTTCACCTTCATGAATTCCTTCACCAATATCAGGTAATTTAAAATTGAAAGCCATAATATTTTACCTCCTGTCTTAATAATTAAAAGTTCATCACACTGTTTACTTTTTCTACAATATCTTTATGATTAGGTAACCAAACTTCTTCTGCTTCTGAGAATGCGTAAACGGTGTCTGGAGCCGCAACACGTAATACAGGAGCTTCTAAATGCAGAATGGCACGTTCTTGTATTTCAGCTACTACATTCGCAGCAACGCCCGCTTGGCGTTGCGCTTCTTGAACTACAACAGCACGATTTGTTTTCTTAACCGATTCAATGATCGTTTCGATATCAAGTGGCGATACAGTACGTAAGTCAATAACTTCAGCATTAACACCATTTTCAGCTAGCTCTTCAGCAGCTTTTAACGAAGCATGTACCATCGCACCGTAAGCAATTAATGTAACGTCTGTACCTTCACGTTTAACATCTGCTTTTCCTAGTTCAATCGTGTATTCCCCTTCAGGAACTTCACCACGGAATGAGCGGTATAATTTCATGTGCTCCAAAAACACAACCGGATCATTATCACGGATGGAAGAAATAAGTAAACCTTTAGCATCATGAGGAGTAGAAGGAATAACTACTTTAATACCTGGTTGTTGAGCAATTAACCCTTCTAATGAATCAGCATGAAGTTCTGGTGTATGAACACCTCCGCCAAATGGAGCACGTACTGTAATTGGTGAATGATGAACGCCACCTGAACGATATCGCATGCGAGCCATTTGTCCGCTAATGGAATCCATTACTTCATATACGAAGCCGAAGAATTGAATTTCTGGAACAGGGCGGAAACCTTGTAAGCCTAAACCAATTGCTAGACCACCAATACCTGATTCGGCTAAAGGTGTATCAAACACGCGTTCTTCACCAAACTCGGCTTGCAATCCATCAGTAGCACGGAACACGCCACCATTCTGACCGACATCTTCTCCGAAAACAAGCACATTTTCATCATTTTTAAGTTCCGTACGTAGTGCGTCTGTAATGGCTTGAATCATTGTCATTTGTGCCATGATTTACTTCGACTCCTTTTCTTTATATTCTTCCATCTGTTCTTGTAAATTATATGGAAGTTCTTCATACATATTTGCCATTAAATCTGTTACTTTCTGTTTTGGATGTTGGTCTGCTTGCTTAATGGCTTGCTTAATTTCCTCTTTTGCTTCTTCAATTACTTTATTTTCATCTTCTTCAGACCATAGATTTTTTGCTTCTAGATACTTACGGAAACGAACTAATGGGTCTTTCTTTTCCCATTCATTATCTAAATCTTCTGTACGGTAACGAGTCGGATCGTCACCAGCCATTGTATGAGGACCATAGCGATACGTCATTGTTTCAATAAGCATCGGACCTTCACCATTAACTGCACGCTCTCTAGCATGTTTTGTAGCAGCGTAAACAGCAAGTACATCCATACCGTCTACTTGAATGCCTTCAATTCCTGCAGCAACAGCTTTTTGAGCTAATGTTTTTGCATTTGTTTGTTTTTCTACTGGTACAGAAATTGCAAAACGGTTATTTTGTACAAAGAAAATCGCTGGAGCTTTATATGCACCTGCAAAGTTAATTCCTTCATAAAAATCACCTTGTGATGTACCACCATCACCAGTGTAAGTAACAGCTACATTTTTCTTACCACGCTTTTTCATTCCTAAAGCTACGCCAGCAGCCTGTACATATTGAGCGCCAATAATAATTTGCGGACTTACAGCATGAACACCTTCTGGCATCTGGTTACCATGGAAATGTCCTCTAGAGAATAAAAATGCTTGATATAATGGAAGACCTTGCCATATCAATTGTGGCACATCTCGATATCCAGGCAATAGAAAATCCTCTTGTTCAAGTGCAAACTGACTTCCTAACTGTGAAGCCTCTTGCCCTGCTGTTGGTGCATAAAATCCTAAACGCCCTTGGCGGTTCAATGCAATTGAACGTTGATCTAAAACCCTTGTGTAAACCATTCTACGCATAAGTTCTTTTAACTGCTCATCGGAAAGATCGGGAACGTCTTCTTCATTGACAATCTTTCCATCTTCATTAAGAATTTGGAACATTTCGAACTGACTCTCAACACTCTCTAAAACGTGTTTCAAAATAGTTCACCTCTTCCTTTCTGTATCCATTTAGTATTGTCATTTCTAGCCTACCCAAAATCAGAAAAAAACTGTACTTTTTATGGTATTCCCATTTTTGCTTACTATAAATCTATAAGTGAATGCCCAAATAGGCAGAGCACACAAATAAAACATTCCACCCTTGCTCTATACCAGCAAGTAGAGGCTTTTATATTGATTGGCCCCCCATCTGTATGTACATACACATCATAAACAGCTATTTAAACTGTTACATAAAAAAGCAAAAAATCATTAGTACAATTTCTTTTCATATAAATTCTAGCTCAATTCTACTTAGTGGTCAAACACTTTGTTTTCTTTAATTTATTTTCCCATAATTTAAAAGATAGCTTTATTTAATAAAGCGCTTTCTTCCTTATTCTGTTATAGTTCGTTTTCTTATCTGTATTACCTATTATTAGGAACAATAGCGAGAGTTTAATATTTTACATCTATGACAAACCACCTCCTTCTCATCACCCTGTTTTCGCCGAAGGATCTATACGATAAGCAAAACGACGACGTTTTATCGTCTTAAAGACTTTGGATTTTTAAATTGGTTTTACTTTGTAAAAATGTGTACCGTTATCCTTAGACTAGCAAAAAACACTCTCTTAGTTTCACCTAGAGAGTGTTTCAATATCTTACTTATCTTCTGTTTTTTTGTCAGAATCTCCTTCATAGGTAACATCCATACCCACTTGCTCGTAAAAATCTCTTTTCATTTCATTGTATTCTTTCGTATGCTTGTTAAAAGTATCGTTTGACGCAATTACTTTTTCATATGCATTATTAATAGCATCTATTATTTCCGTTAACGTTTCTTGCTTTAAATCTTCTTTTGATAACAATTCATACATTTCCTTTTCCAATTTCAATGCATCTTTGTAAGCTTTATTTAGATTATCGTATACTTTATAACGATCTTGCATCGTCTCTACCATTTTTTTAGCAGTATCTTTAGCTTCTTTAGCTTCTAAATCTTCCACAACTTCTTTCGTTTTAGTAAATTCTTCTTTTGCTTGTTCTATGCTTTCTTCTTCTTTCTTTATCGCTTCTTTCCGTTTATCTACCGTTTCAATAGCTTGTTTAGCTAACTTTTTAATTTCATCCATTTCGTCTTTACCAAGATCCATAATTTGGTTATATAACTCTTGTTCCTTTTTTTCCAAATCAGTTATTTTACTTTGCTGTTCTTCAAATCCTTCTTCTAGCGTAACTGCTTCTTCTAAATGATTCTGTATTTGTTCTTCAGGAGTCCCATTACTACACGATGCTAATATAAATAAAAGCATAAAACCTAATGCAACGATTGCGAACTTTTTTAATGACATTATTTACCTCCTACACCTATAAATCAAATATACGATTTATAGTATAACATAAAATGGGTTGTACAAAAGGAAAAAATCAATTCCTCCTTGGCTCCATAATAAAGTGTTTCTTTTAAAAAATCCGTTCCATCTACAAATTACTCTTTAGTGCCTTGAAGGACGAAATACCTCAAAGCTTATGGTTGAAATAAGTTAACATTATTCAGCTTATATAAATAGTGAACAGATACGTCGGTCCCTAATAGCAAATTATGATGAAATGCGTATAAATATGATAAAATGATCTTTGGAACTATGCACATAGAATTAGGAGTGGTACGATGTTAACTATGAAAGATATCGTTAGGGAAGGCCATCCTTCATTAACAACAATTGCTGATGAAGTAACTATTCCTTTAACGAAAGAAGATAAGCAATTACTTGGTGATATGCTACAATTTATAAAAAATAGCCAGGATGAAGAAATTGCTCAAAAATATGGCCTTCGTGCTGGTGTTGGGTTGGCTGCTCCTCAGCTAGGATTGAATAAACGTTTAATAGCTGTTCACTTTGAAGATGGTAGAGGGAAAAAATACAGCTATGGACTTGCTAATCCAAAAATAATTAGCCATTCTGTAGAAAAAGCATATCTTCCGTCTGGAGAAGGATGTTTATCCGTCGATCGAAATATAGAAGGATACGTTCCTAGATATGCTAGAGTCACCGTAAAAGCCATAAATATGGATGGAGAAGTCATTAAATTAAGATTAAAAGATTATGCTGCTATTGTGTTTCAACACGAAATTGATCATTTAAACGGAATCATGTTCTATGATCATATTAATCAACAAAACCCCTTCTTCATACCAGACAACGCAAAACCTATAGAATAGATAGGGCTTGGGTGAACATTTTATTCATGAAAGTAAATGGTATATCACATACCGTCGCTTTGATAATGCCCTTGGCACCACAGGTACCTAGTGAGTTTCTTCATGCTTAAGCACTTAAGAAACTCACCAAGGTCTTTTCCAAGCATGGTTACGCATGTCTTTGTAACTAACTTATAGATAGCTGCTTTCGTAGCAAACACCTAACATTTCTTTGAAACATAGTAAGGTTAAATTAAACCAAGATGCTTCAACCCATTTGCAAGCCCATCCTTATCAACGTCCTCCGTTATATAATCTGCTACCGCTTTTAAATCAGAAACTGCATTCCCCATCGCTACCCCTGTTCCAATTTCCTGTAACATTTGCATATCATTTAACCCATCCCCGAAGGCAAATGTATTTTCAAACGCTAAACCGCTAGCTTCAATTAATTTTTCTACTCCAATCGCTTTTGACCCACCTAACGGAATAACATCACACGAGTACTCATGCCAGCGAATAAAGTCTAACGTAGGAAGCTGTTTAGCTAACTGTTTTTCTTCTTCTTGTTTACAAAATAATAAAGCTTGATAAATCAATGTAGACTGATAAAAGTTAGGATCCACTTCTGGATAACTGAAATTCATGCTGCTTAAACTTTCTTCTATAAATGAATGGTTAGGTTCAGAAGCTTTCATTTTCTTCGAGCTAGAAAAAACAATGGGATAATTATTTTTCGTAATCTCATGGTTTAAACGCAAAAGATCATCTTTTTTTATCGGGTTTTGATAAACTTCTTTCCCTTCAAACACAACATACTGCCCATTAAAACTAACAAAAGAATGGATGTTTAACTCTTCACGTATAGGCTCAAACATAAAAGGTGCCCTTCCAGTTGCTATCGCTACGTACACATCATTATCCTGCAATTGTTTAATGGCTTGCTTTGTACTATGTGGAATTTCATTTTTTTTGGTTAAAATCGTGCCGTCAATATCTAAGAAAACCATTTTTTTATGCATGTTTATCCCCTTTTCTGATGTATAAATTTAATCGTGTTGTAAAAAATAAGCGTAGTAATCATCGGATCTTATTTCAACAAACTGTGCTCCTACATTCACTAAACGAAGCACAGTTTCCAACTTTTATGCACTCTTTTCTATCACAGCCATGAGAAATATTTTTAAGAAATAGCGTGTTTTTATTTCAAATTTCCTCAACTCATACTATACTATAGATAAGAGGGATTGGATCGGTAGATGTTTTTCTTGTTTTTTAAAACAAAGAAAGGAGATGACACGTCATGCTGAAACGTCTAAGAAAAAAGCTCAAAAAACGCTGGAAGGACTTTTTAGGCCAAGGACGTGTGCCAACTACTTGTAAAAAGACTACCAATGATTAATTTGCCCAATCACATACTAAAGGTACCATAAAGTAAATGAAAAAGACAAAGCTACACTATTTGGAAAAAGACGATACCTTTATCTTCATTCTTGTGTCGGGTAAGATATAGCATTAACTCCGTGTTCAAAACTGTAATAATAATAAACCAACAATGAAATTAGTCAAGGAGAGATGAGATGATTTATAAAGTTTTATATCAAGAACTGGCTGACGAGATTCCAGTTCGAGAACGTACAAAAAGCGCTTATGTGGAGGGAAACTCTGTAAGAGAAGTTAGAGCAAAAATCAACGAACGCAAGTATAATATTGAATATATCCATGAATTGGATGAAGCACATTTAGCATATGAAAAACAATCCGAAGATTTTCACGTGGAGAAAATCTAAACAATGAAATTCGTGAAAAATGATCAAGCTGCCGTTTTTGCTCTAGGTGGCTTAGGAGAGATCGGAAAAAATACGTATGGCATTCAATTTCAGGATGAAATTGTGCTAATCGATGCTGGAATTAAATTTCCGGAAGATGAGTTGTTAGGTATTGATTATGTTATCCCTGACTATACGTATTTAGTACAAAACCAAGATAAAATTAAAGGATTATTTATTACCCACGGACACGAAGACCATATTGGGGGGATCCCATATCTTCTCCGTGAAATTAATGTGCCAATATATGCTGGTAAACTTGCGTTAGGATTAATTAAAAATAAATTAGAAGAACACGGTTTATTAAGAAATGCTAAATTACACACGATTCAAGAAGACGATATTATAAAATTCCGAAAAACATCGGTAAGCTTTTTCCGAACAACTCATAGTATTCCAGATTCCTATGGTATCGTAGTGAAAACTCCGCCAGGAAATATTGTTCATACTGGAGATTTTAAATTTGATTTTACTCCAGTTGGTGAACCAGCTAATTTATCGAAAATGGCTGAAATTGGAAATGAGGGTGTGCTTTGCCTTTTATCAGATAGTACGAACAGTGAAGTTCCCGGATTTACGATGTCCGAAAAAGTGGTTGGGGAAAATATAAAAGATATTTTTAGCAGAGTTGACGGACGTGTTATATTCGCAACTTTTGCGTCAAATATTTATCGATTACAACAAGTAGTGGAAGCATCTGTTAAAAACAACCGTAAAATAGCTGTATTCGGAAGAAGTATGGAATCTGCTATTAACTTAGGACAAGAATTAGGTTATATTCAAGCGCCGAAAAATACGTTTATTGATGCTAATCAAATAAACCGTCTTCCAGCACAAGAAGTGACCATTCTTTGTACCGGATCTCAAGGTGAACCGATGGCCGCTCTCTCAAGGATTGCCAATGGTACTCACCGGCAAATACAAATTATCCCTGGCGATACAGTGGTGTTTTCTTCATCTCCAATCCCTGGAAACACCATTAGTGTCAGCCGAACAATTAATAAATTATATCGTGCAGGTGCCGATGTCATCCACGGAAAATTAACCAATATTCACACATCAGGGCATGGTAGTCAAGAAGAGCAAAAGCTCATGCTACGCCTAATTAAACCAAAATACTTTATGCCTATACATGGTGAATACAGAATGTTAAAAGAGCACATTAAATTGGCCGTTGCTTGTGGTTCAGACGCTGATAGTTGCTTTGTCATGGACAACGGAGATGTTTTAGCACTTGGAAAAGATACAGCAACAATAGCTGGAAAAATTCCTTCAGGTTCCATTTATGTAGATGGAAACGGAATAGGCGACATAGGTAATATTGTCCTAAGAGATCGTCGAATACTTTCAGAAGAAGGGCTCGTTATTGTAGTTGTAAGCATTAATATGAAAGAGTTTAAAGTTTCTGCAGGCCCTGACATCATTTCACGTGGCTTTGTCTATATGAGGGAATCGGAGGACTTAATTAATGAAGCACAGAAATTGGTCGCGACGCATTTAACCAAAGTGATGGAACGCAAAACGTCACAATGGTCTGAGATTAAAAATGAAATTACAGATACTATCGCTCCATTTCTGTATGAAAAAACAAAGCGTCGCCCTATGGTACTACCTATTATTATGGAAGTTTAACATAAAAAAAGGGGCTGTTGCACAATCAGGTAATTGATTGTGTAACAGCTTTTTTGTGTATACACAAAAAACAGACCACAAAGGGCCTGTTCTCATGTATTATTAATTTATGACCAATAAACAAATAACACAAACCCAGTATACGCAAACTGCAGCAAATTATCAATTATATTTACCGATGGATGTAGAAGAAATGATTCCTATGGATGATTCGGTCCGGCTCCACTGCCTCTTATGTGAAAGGATGGATTATAGAGAACTACTACAGGCATACGCTTCCAAAGGGAGAAAACCAGCAGTCGATCCAGTCATTCTATTTAAGGTCATTACCTACGCAGCCTCGCAAAAAATCTACTCTTCCCGAGGGATAGAAAAAGCATGTCGTCGGGATATCAATTTCCGTTGGCTTCTTCAAGGGTATGCAGCTCCTGATCATTCTACTATCAGTCGTTTCAAGCAAAAATATCTGACCGATATGGTGATGGAACAGCTCTTCTTTCAACAAGTCGTGTGGCTTTATCAACAAGAAGCGATTACCGGTGAAACCATCTATATCGATGGCACCAAAATCGAAGCGTATGCCAATCGGTATTCTTTCGTATGGAAAAAGGCAATCACCAAACATGAAGCCAAGATGTATACCAAATGGCAAGCCCTGCTGGAACAGATCAATACAACATACTGTCAGATTTTCACCAGTCCTTACGAGACCTTTTTAGAAGATTTGAAAAAAGTGCTTGTTTTCCTGGAGAAAGTAAAAGCGAAAGAAAACATCACGTTCGTTTATGGAAAGGGGAAAAGAAAAACGGTCCTTCAACGTTATCATGAACAAGTAAAGGAAATGCTTCAACGTAAAGAACACTACGATACTTCCAATCAGATTATGGGAGAGAAACGAAACAGTTATTCTAAAACAGACCATAATGCCACGTTTANTATTCTACTATAAAATCGGATAAAATAAATCTACAATTGGATCCCCGCTTTGTTAGTAGCCTAAAAGTATGACAAGGGCTTCGCTTCATCATAAAAACTCGGTTATTGCCAAATCTTTATGGCGATGGAAAGTCGTCGTTTTGCTTATCTATAAAGCCTAGAAGTTTATTGCTTTCCTATAATACGAAAAAGGAGATTTAAATTTTGTATCCTACTTAGACTGTTTATTCTTCAATCACTAAATGCTTTTCAAAACGCGATATATCTTTATCTGCACCAATAACGATTAAAATGTCCCCTTCCGAAAAACGATGATCCGCACTAGGCGATACGTTAATATCTTTCCCATGTTTAATGGCTACTACGTTACATCCATAATTAGCACGAATATCTAATTCGACAAGCGTCTTGCCTAGCATTTTTTCACCAACTTTTACCTCAACAATGCTATGGTCATCGGATAGTTCTAAGTAATCCAATATGTTATTTGATATAATACTATGTGCAATTCTTTTTCCCATATCTCTTTCTGGATGTACCACCTGATCTGCGCCAATTTTATTAAGAATTTTCGCATGGTAATCATTTTGAGCTTTTACTGTAATTTTCTTAATACCTAAATCCGTTAAAATAACCGTTGTTAAAATACTTGCTTGAATATCATCTCCGATTGCAACAATAACATGGTCAATATTCTTTATTCCTAGTTCTTTTAAAGAAGCTTCATCTGTTGAGTCAACAATAACAGCATGAGAAGCTATATTTTTAAACTCATTAATTCTATCTTCATTGTTATCAATAGCAAGCACTTCCATCCCTTCCATGCTTAACTCTTTACAAATACTTCCACCAAATCTTCCTAATCCAATTACTGCGAATTCTCGTTTCATCCTTTGTTCCTCCATGTTTCGTCTTTGTTCATAGCTTATCACAGTTCTATTCGTTCTACCATATTTCAAGATGAAAACTTTATTGAAAAAAGATGTACAAAATACTCTTTTATTACAATAGAAAACCACGATTTATAGCATTTGAAAGACTTGGCTATCGCCAAGTCTTTACATTCAACCATCATGTACCATAAACTTTAAGAACAATGAACGCAAAAATGAACGTATACAGCTACATTTACTATACGTCCACCTACAATCACGAGGAATGAAAGAACCCCATACTGACTGAAGATTTACTTTATATTGCATCTAACATTTGAAATTGTGCTTTTACTAAATGGTAGTACTCTCCACCTTGTTTCATTAAATCGTCATGATTTCCGCTTTCTAATATGTGTCCATTCTCAAGCACAAATATATTATCAGCCTTACGAATGGTAGATAAGCGATGCGCAATAATAATAGCAGTGCGTCCTTTCAATAATTTAGCTAAAGCATCTTGAATCTTAACTTCTGTTTCTGTATCAATACTTGCTGTAGCTTCATCAAGTATTAAAATTTTCGGATTAGCTAATAATGCTCTTGCAAACGATAACAATTGTCTTTCCCCTGCAGATAAAATATTGCCACGCTCTTCAACTTCCGTTTCATAACTATTCGCCATACGCTTTATAAATTCATCAGCGCCAACGACTTCTGCTGCGCGAATGACTTCTTCATCAGACGCATCTGGCCGCCCAAAACGAATATTTTCCATAATAGTGCCTGAAAAAATAAATGTATCCTGTAAAACAACGCTTATACTTTGTCGTAAGCTATCTAATTGGACTTCACGTAAATCATAGTTATCAATTGTAACCTTCCCTTTTGTTGGATCATAAAATCTACTTATTAAATTAGCAATTGTTGTTTTACCACTTCCAGTATGGCCAACTAATGCAACTGTTTGCCCCGCATGAATAGTCAGAGATATATTGTTCAATGCAATGCGATCTTTATTGTAATAAAAATTCACTTTATCAAAGACAATTTGTCCTTTCATGTCCTTGAAAACATGAGCATCGCTCTTTTCTTGAACATTTGGCCGTTCATCTAAAAATTCAAAAATACGCTCAGATGCTGCCATTGCCATGAGCATTTGATTATACATCTGACCTAAACGAGATATTGGTTCCCAAAACATACCAATAAAAAAGGCGAACGAAACAAACGTTCCAATAGCAATGCCACCACTATTTTCACCAAGTAAAATTAAGTATGCCCCATAAGATATTAAAATAACTGTACCGATAGCATTGCTCAATTCAACAAACGGACGAAACATAGCACTCTTCTTCGTAGCTTCCTTCCAGCTACTAAAATTATCTTTATTTACTCCATGAAAATACTCACTATTTTCTTGTTCTTGAGAAAATGATTGCGTAATTCGTATCCCTTGTAAACCTTCATTCAAATGAGAATTCATGCGTGATTGTTGAATTCTTACTTGTTGCCAAGAACGACGAATCGTCCGTCGTAACTTGGTTGTTAGGTAGAACATTAGCGGAAGTATAACCATAATCGCTAACGCAAGCTTAGGGCTAAGCACAAACAAAATAACAATGATCCCTACTAATGTTACAATGTCCATAAGCAAGTTAATAATTCCATTTGTAAATAATTCCTGAAGTGAATTAATATCATTCATAATGCGAACTAAAATAGAACCGGCTGAACGGGAATCAAAAAAACGATGCGATAACCGTTGGACGTGCGAAAACAAATGTTGTCTAATATCGTAAATAACATTTTGACCTAAAATATTTACCCACTTTATCCGAAATACATTTCCCGCATAGCTTAATAAGTATAAAATGCCAATAACCACCACTAAATAAGTCAACAGCGTTACATTTTGTTCACTTATAGCTACATCAATAGCGACTTTTCCGATTAAAATTGGTACAATTAATCGTACAGCTGTCGATATAAACATAGCTATAATTGCAGCCGGTAAATAAGTTTTTGCATAAGGTTTCAAATAGACCAGTAGACGCCACATTTGCTTCCAATTAAACGGCTTTTCAATTGCTTGGTCTTGCGTATAATGAAAGCGTTGTAAGTGCCTGCTTTTGGACTCTTTGGACTTATCCTTTGTCATTCACATTTTCCTCCTTCTAAGCGTGCTGACGCTTCATCACTTCTTCTCTATCCTGGTATTGAATATCATAAATTCGTTGATACGGTCCCTGATTCTTAATTAAGAAGTCATGATTACCACGCTCTACGACTTCTCCCCCTTCTAAAACTAATATTTCATCTGCATGTTTTAATGAAGCAATTCGATGAGCTATAATAAATGAAGTTCTCCCCTTCATTACTTCTTGTAAAGCCTTTTGAATTCTAAATTCTGTTTCCATATCTACTGCAGATGTAGCATCATCCAAAATAAGAATTTTAGGATTAATACAGATCGCTCTTGCAATGGCAATACGTTGTTTTTGTCCTCCTGATAGTCCCATCCCACGTTCACCTAACATCGTGTCATACCCTTCTGGCATTTTCATAATAAAATCGTGCGCTTGCGCTCGTTTAGCAGCATCTATAATCTGCTCATCCTCTACACCTGGGCTACCGTAGGAAATATTTTCACGAATTGTCGTAGAAAATAAGAATGCTTCTTGCAAGACAAAGCCAATTTCCTTGCGCAAAGCTTTAAGATAATAATCAGAAACAGGCTTTTGATCAATAAGTACATCTCCAGAAACAGGCTCGTAAAAACGCGTAATGAGCTGTGTAATACTCGTTTTACCAGATCCTGTAGAACCAATTAATCCAATAACTTTCCCAGGGGGAGCATCAAAACTAATATTCTTCAAAGCAGCGTCGTTTTCATCCGCATATGTTAACGTAACATTTCGAAATGTTACATGCCCGTGTATAGGTTCTCTAATAGGGTGTTCGGATTCTGTAATATCCTCTTCTGCTTCTAAGATTTCTAATAATCTTTCTGCAGAAGCTTTTGCTTGTGAAAACTGATTGACAACAAAACCAAGGTTCATAAGCGGTCCCATAATATACCAAACTAAGCTAAAAAAAGCGATTAATGCACCAAGAGACAATTGCCCATCAATAACAAGAAAACCACCATATGCCAACAATGCTGCCGCACAGAAATTTCCGATAAATTCCATTAAAGGAAAGTACTTTGCCCAAATAAACGAAGTGTGTAAATAATTTTGCCTGTACGAATCATTACGATCCGCAAAACGTCCAATTTCAAATCCCTCACGCGAGAGTGACTTCACCGTATGCATACCGCTAATGTTTTCTTGAACACGCGTATTTAAATTACCATAAGATTTTCGAATCAGGCGAAAAGCCGGATGTACACGTTTATCAAATTGAAATACAACAATAGCCAGAAAAGGCATCGCGGCCATTGTAACTAAAGCAAGCGGAACTGAGTAATAGAACATAACTCCCAAACTAACCGTTATAAGTAATATTACTCTTAACAGTTCCGAAAATCCAAAAGATAGAAAAAAACGAAACCCTTCTACATCAGCTGTTAAGCGAGACATAATATCTCCTGTTTTAGCGTTATCATAATACGTAAATGATAATCGCTGTAGCTTTTGATATAATCCATCACGTAATTTATATACAGCTGTAATACCAAATAAATCCCCTAAATATTGATGATAAAAAGTAGCAAATCCTTTAACAGTCATTAACAACAAGAAAATAACGGAAATGTACGGAATTAATTCATAGCGATCCATTAAAACAACGCGATCAATTGTTTGCTGTAAAATAACGGGATAAACAACTGTGATTACCGTTACAAAAAACAAGAAGAATACAGATAGTAAAAAATGTTTCTTGTAAGGCAAATAATATTGCTTTAACTTTTTAAACGTGTCCACACATGTGCCTCCCTCAAGTTTTTAATTACGTAACATATAATATAACGGGTTTCGAAATAAATTTCTACTGTTTTGCCGAATTTTTTTAAAATTTTTTACTTTATAATTTTAAAGGTGTAACATGTTAGAAAAACTTAACTTAACTTAACAATCCAGTTTTCTAAAGTATACTTTCTTATTAGCTATAATATAAAAAGCGCCTCCTTTTATATGCATAAAAAAGGAGACGCTTATCGTATTAAACTAAATCATACGCAAAATATTTTTCTCAAGCATGTTTAGATTTGTTTTACCACGCTGGATATGACGTAACTTTCCAAATTCATCAAATACATAATAGGCTGGAACATATGTTACTTGAAATGCATCTGAAATGCTTTCATTATGATCGACAGCTATAGGTACTTTCAGTTCTTGTTCCTCCACCACTTTATTAATTTCAAGTAAGTTGTTATCTGTATCAGATAATGGCGTATGAACTGAAATAAATTGTACTTTACTTTTATATTCAATACAAAGATTTATAAAATGCGGCATCGCTTGTTTACATAAAACACAGCTAATAGACCAAAAATGAAAGCAAGTAGGTTTATCACCTATTAATAAAGGTTCACTATTCAACCATTCACAAGTGGTATCAAAATCGGGAATTTGCTGACCTAAACGCATAAAAGCTTCCTCCTATACCCTGAAAACAATTCTTCTATATTTTTATATGTGGTATAACATAAAAACGTTCTCAGGATATAGAAGGTGGATTAAACAACTTTTTGATTCACTACATTACACACATCTTCTGTATTCATACCTTGTGCGTTAATAACAGCACCTGCTATTTCCGCCTCCATGACTCCCATTACATCTTTGTCTTGGCCAGAAATTACACAACAATCACAGTAAGCTGCATCCTCTGCTCCACGCAAATCCACTACATGATGCCCCATTTCTGTGAGTGCTTCTTTTACATCGCTAAGCGTAGTTTCAACACCAATTCTCGCCATTCCATTACCTCCTCAAAGTAGCTTAAAAAGTTTTAGAATAAGGATATTCCAGATTGAATGTATAGCTGAAAAGTTACATTTCACTGTAAAGATCTAGCTCTAACACTCTCTAGTCCTTTTCAACTAAACATACCTTATATTTTGCTACTTATAGGAAACATATACATATTTTATTGAGAAAGTTTGGAAAAAGTTAAATGAACAGCCTCCACGCCAACGTTTAAAGCAGCTTCATCTGGATTTAACTGTGCATGATGCAAACCATAAGCAGAGTCTACCCCAAGCCAAAACATAAAACCTGGTATTTCTTTGAGCATATATCCAAAATCTTCACCAGTCATAGCAGGTTCTGCTTCTTGATAATGCACATTACTACCAGCTAATGCCTGACGGAATTCCTTTACTTGTTCAGCTTGATTATAAACTTGATAATAGTTCGCTCCATAATCCACTTCAATCTTACAATCGTAAGCAATCTCAAACCCTTTAATCAGTTTCTCTAGTTGGTTTTTAACTGTATTTATACTATCAGGATGTTGTGTGCGGATAGTCCCTTCTAAACGGGCAGTCCCAGCAATCGCATTTTGGACAAATCCGCTTTGCATTTTACCAATTGTAACAACAGATGCTTCAAGTGGATTCACATTTCTAGAAACAATTTGTTGCATCTGAACCACAAAACTACTGGCAGCCACTGTCATATCTTTCGTTAAATGAGGATAAGCAGCATGCCCGCCTTTTCCAGCAAAATCAATAAACAATTCACTCGTATTTGCAAACAGTAAACCAGGTTTACTAGCAACTGTTCCTACTGGCAACTCAGGGGCAATATGTAGAGCAAATACGATGTCCGGACGCCATGACTGAAATGCTTCAGATTGAAGTAATGGTAATGCTCCGCCAGGCCCCTCCTCTGCTGGCTGAAAGATGAATAAGCAATGATCGTTCATTGGTTCTAAGATAATCTTCTCTAATACCCCCAAAGCAATGGCCATGTGAAAATCGTGACCACACGCATGCATTTTCCCGTCATGCTTCGATGAAAAAGAGAGCCCTGTCTGTTCATTTATTGGTAAACCATCTATATCTGCTCGGTAACCAATTGTTTTTGTTGGGGCCTTACCTTCCACAAAGACGAGAATACCTGTCTCCCATAACTTGATAGATACTTTATCTGTTTCTAGTGATTTTATATTTTCCAACAAGTATTGCTGGGTCTTCTTTTCTTGAAAACCCAGCTCAGGTATTTGATGTAATTTACGACGAATTTGTTGTAAATCTAACATGCCGTCATTCCCTTACTTAGTCATTTAGTTTACGAAGCTCTTGTTTAATTTCCGTTTTTGACTTCGTATTCTCATCGATTTCTTTTAGTACCCGCGCAGGCGTTCCAGCTACAAGCGTATTTGGCGCTGCATCCTTTGTTACGATTGAACCTGCAGCAACGATCGCACCTTTTCCAATAGTAACACCTTCTAAAACAACGACGTTTGCACCAATAACTACATTATCTTCAACAATCACTGGTTTTGCTGATGGGGGCTCAATCACTCCCGCTAGCACTGTTCCAGCACCAATATGACAATGTTTACCTACTGTAGCTCGTCCACCAAGCACAACATTCATATCAATCATCGTACCTTCACCAATCACGGAGCCAATATTAATCATTGCTCCCATCATAATCACGCAGCCGTCACCAATATCAACTTGGTCTCGAATGACTGCACCTGGTTCAATACGAGCATTAATTCCTTTTAAATCTAGTAATGGAATAGCTGAATTACGACGATCGTTTTCAATGACATAATCGTGAATCATATCTTTAGATTCTTCAAGTAACTTTTGAATATCATCCCATTCACCAAACAAGACTCCACTCTTTGATTCTATAAAAGCTTGGATTGAGTTATCCGCAGATAAACGATCTAAACCTTCTCCTTTTATATATACCTTTACAGGTGTACTTTTCTTACTATTCGAAATAAAATTAATAATCTCGTTTCCATCCATCATTTTCATTTCATGTTTCCCTCCTAGTTATGTACTACTTTATAATTTAGCAGATCGCTTTTTTTGTCGCAATCAATACCTACTTCCTTTTACTATTCGACTAAACTGGGAGAACTCAAAAATTGGTTAGCTCTTTCTTTACCACTTCGTTTAAAAGGAGAGGGATGAGAACATACTTATAGCAAAAGCCGAACAATCAAATGATAATGGTTCGGCTAATTTACGCTACAAAAAAATATAAAATTTTAATGTCTTCTGTCATAAAGACTCGGAACAAGCAACTAACTTTTTCTAAAGCTACTAACAACAGCGGTCGTAAAATACCTCTCACTGCTTGTAGGATTAACTTTATTGTTCATTTTTACACGGTTGTCTTTTTTATACCTCAACCCTTTTTTATTTTGCAGCATACATATCTTTTTTAAGTTGTTTTAATATTGCTCTTCGTGTTAAAATTCCATCAAAATATCCATCCTTATCAGCAACACAAACAAATGGATGATTAATGACAGCGTTTAAACCTTTCATCAAAGAATCTTCTTTTGTTAAACAAGGGACATCATCATTTAATACATCTTTTACCACTATCGTTGACAGACGTTCGAATTCAAATCGTTCCAAACCTAGTATTTGATCTAAAATCGTCGTTTTACCAATAATGCCAACTAACTTATATGATGGATCCAAAACAGGAACAGCTGAATATCCAGACTTTACTAATACGAGCAAAGCATGTTCTAGCGGATTGTTTACTTGAACATGTGCGACTTTTTCGGAAGGAATCATTATTTCGCCTAACGTAATGTCTGTTAAATATTGATTTTGCAACATGCTCATCACATCACCCCTTTTTTCATTCTTCATATAGAAGGTTTGCTGTTTAGAAAAACTCGGTTTATTACTAAGTATGAATCGCCAAAGCAATAGCTTTTTTATACGATATTTTTAAACTTTTAAAACCTTCTATAGCGTGAAATAAATATAAGACGGAGAACAGACTACATTTATTTTACCATAGTAAAGCAAGAAGCAAAATAAATTGCATTATAATTGCATATAAAATATGTATGAATTATAATATGTGCATATGTACATATTATAATGGGAAGGAGTTTTTTCATGGACTATCAGCCTATTGATGAGCAACTACTTGACGTTGTATCGCAGACATTTAAAGCTTTATCTGACCCAACGAGAATAAAAATTCTACACTTGCTGTTTCATAAAGAATGTTCCGTTAATGAAATTGCAGAACGATTAGAAATGCACCAGTCAACAATTTCCCATCAACTAAAGTATTTAAAACAGTTACGTTTGGTAAAAAACAGACGAGAAAAGACAACCTATTATTACTCTCCAGACGATTATCATGTGATGAATGTTTTGGAACAAACAATTGAACATACGAAACATACTAAATAGGAGGTTATTATATGGCACACAAACATAATCATAATCACAGCCATGGACATCATCATGGAACGAGCAACAAGAAAGCTCTTTTATTCAGCTTTATATTAATAACATTTTTTATGGTTGTTGAAGCAGTTGGAGGGTTTTTAACAAACAGTCTTGCACTTCTTTCAGATGCTGGACATATGCTAAGCGATGCAGCAGCACTTGGCTTAAGCTTATTAGCATTTAAAATTGGAGAACGACAAGCTAATACTTCTAAAACTTATGGGTACCGACGATTTGAAATAATTGCTGCGTTTATAAACGGTGTAACTTTAATCGTTATTTCCATCTATATATTTTATGAGGCATTTCAACGTTTTATGGAGCCGCCAAATGTAAGTGCAAGCATGATGATTATTGCAATCATTGGGCTGATTGTAAATATTATCGCAGCTTGGGTACTGATGCGGGGAGATTCACAGGAAAATTTGAATATACGAAGCGCCTTGCTTCATGTTTTTGGTGATTTATTAGGTTCTATTGGTGCTATTATTGCAGGTATTCTTATTTTGCTTTTTAACTGGAATATTGCAGATCCCATTGCCAGTGTTATTGTTGCATTTTTAATCGTTATATCTGGAATTCGAATAACAAAAGATTCCATTCACATTTTAATGGAAGGTAAACCGTCACATGTTGATGTTAAAGAAATTAAGAAACAACTGCTGGAACTTCAAGGTGTTGAACACGTCCATGATTTACATGTATGGTCTATCACTTCTGAATTTCCTGCACTAAGCTGCCATCTTGTAGTACAAGATTCTATTGATAGGGACAACCTACTTATGAAGGCAAACGATTTATTAAAGAAAAATTTTTCCATTTCTCATTGTACTTTGCAACTTGAAGGAGAAAATGCAAGAATTCAAGAGGAATGCGAGGACTGTTCTCATTAAACCATTCAGCAGGTTCAAAATCCTGCTGAATGTTCCCTTATCTACTCCACACAAAATTTTTCTTCATTTTAATTCTTCTTTTTTCAATTTATAGCGTACAAAGGCGCAAGCGCCCGGTTAGCAACGTAGCGAGTGGAACGAAGCAACTAAAGTTTTAGGAATGGGCGATTCGTGAAGTCGCCTAGTTGCTGGGCGCTGGAGTCGGACGTGGCTAAATAACTTAGTACGTTTATCCACAGCTGCAAAATTTTATAATTTCCCACTAGCGTTGCATAAAAAGTAATGCTTCAAGTCAAGCGTTAATTTTCCATTTGAGACATATGTAACAGAGTTTTCTGATATATGTTATTTGTACACAATGAAAAAAAGACAACAGGCATGAGAGGTAGCCCTTCATCCATTTTTTGAATAGTATATACTTTTAAACGAATGGATCGTATGTTAAATCATCTAAGTGTAACACGTCTCCTGTCTCCTATTGTGCTAGGGTCTCTGCAAAAATTCGCTCATTGTCCCACCTTCGTCGTCCACTGGACTCTCGCTCTGGTTCTTTACGCACTTTCAAAATAAAGGTTGCCATGGATTGATCGTAACCATCCTTTATCCAACGCAACATTTCCAGCAAGGTTCCTTTGAAACCTATTTTATTTTTCATTAGGATGATCAGGAAAAAGGTAATCATTGCAAGATAGACTTGATTATAAACGGCATTTTCACTCTTACCATATAATGTTGTAATGACCAAGTGTTGCTTGATCCATTTGAAAAACAACTCTATTTTCCAGCGGTTTCGGTAGATATCGCTGATTTCTTGCGCACTGCGCTTGGCGTCGTTACACACAATCCGAATAGGCTTGCCATTACTATCTGTTGTCTCTATCAATTGTAATGGATGTTTCATGTTTCCGATTGTCACCATGGCATGGCGTGTGATGGGAGAAGATGGATCCACGAGTAACTCTTCCACGACGTGTACCACTGTATTGGCTTTGATACGCGTTGCAAATTTTATTCCTTTTTCCGAATAGGCATCGAACTTCGCAAAGTTGAAGTACCCGCGATCGAATACATGAAGCACATCTAACTGATAAACAATTAATTCATCCAGCTGTGTCTCATCCGCTGGTCGGGCTGGCGTTAGAATCATCTTATCTAGCGAGAGCGTATCATTGCACAACCTAATTGAAGTGTGCATTTTAATCCCGGCTTTTGTTTCTCGAAAATCAGCCCATTCATAGCCACTAAGACACATGGAAATAGTCGATGAATCAATCAAATGCAGCTGAAGCAATGCCTTTCCTGCTTTCACAGGTCCTAGTGTATACTGTACCTTTTGAATGAGATGACGAAGAATAGCTTCTGGTATTTCATGTGGGATTTGTCTATTCTTACGCGAGAGTTGTGACTTACTGATACTGTCTATACCTACTAATCGCTGCACCGTTTTTTTGCGTGAAACAGACTGACTGATTACTGCAAGATTTTCTGATTTTTTAAGTTGTGCGTAAATAAATAAGCGAATATAGGCAATGGTATCTAGCTTTTTCACATACTTGTCTACCCCTTCCATATCAATCATTTTTTGAATAACTTTTGTATCTAATGGATGAATGTATTCCTTGAATACCATTTTTATGGTATGATTGTCCATGAAAGACTCCTTATAATTTGGGATTTGGACAGGACTACCATTCCCTAATTATAAGGTTTTTTTATGCGTTTTTGTATTGATAATTCCTATTATTCTTAGTATTGACACGAGTTGTTTTTTCTTGACTACTTTATAAAAAGTTTATGCAACGCTAGTGATAATTTCCTAGACTAGTACAAATATAATTGAAATTGGATTCTATTTTCCTATTTTCATGTTATAATTTTAATCTAATGAATGTTAGAAAACCTGGCTGATAGCCAAACTCTATAGGCGAAAAAGCGCCGTCGTTTTATATATACTATAAATTTTTATACTTTCCTATAGTGCGAGAAAGGTTTGTCACATATGAATAGAAGGTCTTTTCTAAAAAAATCCCTCGGTAGTTTATTTACTTTGTTAGGTTTAAGTGGAGGAACGTTTTACTACGCTAAAGATGTCGAACCTATTTTACTCCACGTAAATAAAAATACGGTTGCGTCTAGTAAAATTCCAAAAGCGTTTGACCAATTCAAAATCGTTCAATTTTCAGATACGCATATTGGTTTTCATTACACATTAGAGCAATTAAAAGAGTTAGTAACAAAAATCAATGGGTTACAAGCCGATTTAATTGTGTTTACTGGTGACCTAGTGGATGAGCCTCAAAATTTTCATTGGGATAATACCATAATTGATATATTGAAAGGGTTGCAAGCTACAAAAGGAAAGTTTTGGATTTACGGAAACCATGATCATGGTGGGTATGGAACAGAAGTTGTTTATAATGTAATGGAAAAAGCAGGCTTTCAACTATTGCAAAATAGTTGTGTTTCAATTAAATTAAAGGATGCTGCATTTAATTTAGCTGGCATTGATGATTTGATGTTAGGCAAACCAAATATTAACCAAACTCTAGCGCAAGTGAATACGAACCTCTTTACCGTTTTACTGGCTCATGAACCGGACTTCGCAGATAAAGCCAAAAACCATCCAATAGACTTGCAGCTATCAGGACACAGTCACGGTGGACAAATTCGCTTTCCATTTATAGGTCATCTTTACAGCCCAGCATATGCTGAAAATTATGTACAAGGGAAATACACCTTGAATGAAGGCCGTTTTCAGTTGTTTGTCAGCAGCGGCATAGGTACGACTCGACTCCCCTTTCGATTTCTATGTAAACCAGAAATTAATATGTACACATTGAAATCAAAGGTTTAGATAAGGGGAAATTTACTTCAATGAAACTGTTATATACACTCTTTTACACTACTTCCCTTGCATCTAGTTACTTGTTACGATAGGATATAGACAACTTAATTTCCTAAGGAGGAGCACATAGGATGAATGAATCAGAGCAACTTGACGATCTAGCAAAAGCAATTTATACAGTTAACCGACACGCAAAAACAGCTCCTGATCCAAAACACTTATATTATATAAAAAAAGCAACGATAAACGAGTTACTTAAAAAGAATTTAGCAAAAAAGGTGGGTTTACACTTCTCTAAACACCCTAAATATAGTAATCAGCATTCCACTCTACTCGTTCAAGTTGCTAATTACTATTTTCATGTACCTCCAACGAAAGATGATTTCAAAGAATTACAGCATTTAGGAGAATTGGATGAGAGTTACCGTAACCCCCAAACAAAAATGTCTTTATCAGAAGCAAAAAAAATAATTTACAGTTACTTGAATTGGAAAGTAAACAAATCTTCTCAAAAAACAAAAAGGGTTAGCAAACGAAGCTCTCCCTATTACACTCCATCATCTTTAGGTAAAATGAACTGGGCAAAAAAAACACATCGTCATTAATGAGTATACTTTATACGATAGCTTAATGCGTTAACTTTACAAATATAAATTATCCCCACTAAGATGCTTACAATTATTGTATGTTTTAACTTCTTCTCAACAAGGTATAACATATACAAGAGCAATTGTAAGGTGTTGTAATGTTTTGTTTTAAAAGGAGAGGATAATTATATGATGGAATATAATGATTTCATGTATGAACTTCATAAGTATGCTACGCAAACCCATGCTTTAAAAGACAAATTTGAAAAACTATCAGGAGAAGAAAAACAAGTTGTTATCCATGCAGCTCCAGAAGAAATTACCAATCCTGAGCGGATCCACCATCCTGTATTTCAATGGCTTGAAAATCTTCAAGATAAAAACAGTAGATAGACGGGCGTACGGTGTCTCCCCTATAGCAAAGTATAAGAATCATGGTTTTCATATGCAATTATCGCTTTTGCTGTAAAGGTTTGATCGATTATAGGCAAGCTGAGTTTAAGAAGCTGAATATGTAAAACAACAAATGATCATTTACAACATTGACAGCTTAAAGGCTAATCATCTTACGAATGAACGTTAGAAAAACTTGGCTTGTCACCAAGTCTTATGGCTAAAGCCTTCGCACTTTAATTTGCCAAATGAAGGATGACAACATGCTTGTTTATAGCGGAATCGTTAACATTTATTTCAACCAACTTCTGATCATAGCTTTAAAAATTAGTATTAAACCAAAAGCAGCTAATGATTGCATAATTAGCGGAAAAGACTGAAAAAAACTAATATTAATTCCGCCATTTAGCAAGCTGATTGCAAAATAGGTAGAGAGAACGAATAAACTAATAATAATATAAGAAAGAAGTAACAATGCTTTACGATGAATTATCCATCGAATAAATGACCGTGAAATAAAATAAATAAAACTGAACAAACTAACTAGAAAAATGATATACCAATACTTCCTATCCAGTCTTAATGGGTCTAGTATTTCTAAAATGAAATCCATGTAATCCAAGCCTTTCCGTTGCATATTTATCCCCTATTATCTTTGCCAACTTTAATGACTAGCATACATCGGAATAACCCGGTTTTATAGCATCCTACTATTTTTTTTAAAAGGCGAGAACAAAACGCAACTTCAATAAGCACGCGATGATAAAGCGTTTATTTTTTCATCCAACCCGTATGCACAGTGATTATGTGCTAAAAGTTTATAAAGTGAACAAGAATGGGATGCAATCATCTATTCCAATATTTATATTTTGAATAGATTAAATTTTTAATTGATTTCTGATATAATATGTTGAAGGTGGTTTCCATACAATTTGATATGGATATAAGGGGCTTTTAAGGCTCCCGCTTCAAGAATGGAGAGATGCAATCTAAATGGAAGATAACAGCACTGAAACCTCTTTATTTGTAAGAGGTTCGTTCCTATCCTTGCAGTACTAATAATCATTTGGAATGAGTAAATCTCCCATGATTAAAGATGCATTTATACTTTGTATGAAAAAACTCTGTTTACAATATAATTTGAGGCAATACTTTAAGAATCTAAACATTATAAAGCAAAAGTTTTCATGATAGAGTGGCTTGCGCTCTCGAGCGAGTCACGATGGTTTCTTATCGTGTTAATAAGTTATTGTAAACTATGTCACATCTAAAACGGGGGTTAGCTTTGAAGAAAGCATATATATTCATTATACTTGGGGCTGCATTATGGGGTACGATTGGATGGTATGTGAACCAACTCTATGATTATGGATTTTCCCCTATAGAGGTGGTTATTTTACGAGCATGGACAGCAGCAATAATGCTGGTTGTTTACTTACTTCTGTTTGCTAAAGAGCAATTAAAATTGCGAACTGTAAAAGATATTCAATACTTTATTGGAACAGGCATTTTAAGTATTTCTTTTTTTAATTTTTGTTTATTTACTACAATGGAACTTACCACCATTCCTGTAGCAACCGCTCTTTTATATACAGGTCCTGCTTTCGTAGTAATCCTGTCGACCTTTTTCTTAAAAGAAACCTTAAACAAAGAAAAAATAGCTGCTTTACTATTTACTTTCCTTGGTGTTTCTTTAGTTATTGAATTCTTTCCATCAAATATGAATGCTGTATCTTTCCAAGCAGTTCTATTTGGGTTAGGAGCTGGTTTCGGCTACGCTTTATACAGCATTTTTAGTAAGTTTGCATTAAAAAAATATTCAACCCTTAGTATTACTACATATACTTTTGTTACATCAGCCATTGCGCTGACCCCTTTTTTCCCTTTTGCAGAAAAAGGAATGTTACTGCTACACCCCACCGTTATTCTTTATGCATTTGGTCTTGGATTTTTACCAACTGCTTTTGCGTATATTATTTATACGTGGGGGTTAAAAGATATTGAAGCCTCTAAAGCATCTATCTTAACCACTGTTGAACCAGTAGTTGCTATGATAATCGGTATCTTTATTTTCAAAGAGACTTTTACCTTCCAACAAATTATTGGCATGGTTATTATTTTAGGGACCATTCTATTGATGCAACATCAACCAAAAAAGAAGGCTAGCTTTATAAAAAAAGCAGGCTAACAAGCTAGTATTCTTTTTCTGAAAGACTGTTTTTCTGTTTCGTTTTTTAAGAACAGAAAAAACAGTCTGAATATTAAAACCAATTTTTCTGGTTCATTTATAAACTTACTTTCTTATCTCGCTTTTTTTCTACTAGTTCGATCTGTTTGCTTTCTAACTTCTTTTCAATCCGTGTTATACTATGCTCATCTTCAAGCAATTCTTGCTTATTTTTCTTTACTAATTGCTCAAAATTTAACGTTTTAGGTCTCATATGATACACTCCTTTTATACTTGTACTATAAGTATACCCTATTTTTATATACACTAGATCACAAATTTTTAAATATTTTTTAACAATTAAACCAATTTTACTGTCGGAGGTTATTTTATGCAACACTTATTGAATAAACATGTAAAAGAAATAGAAATATCAGGCATTCGTAAATTCTTTAATATGGTTTCAACGGAAGACGATATTATATCTTTAACTATAGGTCAACCAGATTTTCAAACTCCTGAACATATTAAACAAGCAGCTATTCAAGCGTTAATGTCTAACCATACATCTTATACACATAACGCTGGTATACTCCCATTACGTAAAGCTATTTCTCATTTTTACGAATCAAACTATGAACTGTCCTATTCGCCTGAAAATGAAGTAATCGTCACCGTAGGAGCTTCACAAGCTATCGATATCACTTTTCGTACCATTTTAAATCCTGGTGATGAAGTATTGCTACCAGCGCCTATATATCCTGGCTATGAACCATTAATCCGTTTGGCTGGTGCTATTCCCATCTATATGGATACAACGAAAACAAATTTAAAATTGACAAAAGACATTTTAAAGGAACATATTACGTCCAAAACCAAATGTGTTATTCTCCCGTACCCGTCCAATCCAACTGGCGTGTCTTATACCAAAGAGGAATTAGCAGCATTTGCAAACGTATTAAAAGACCAACAGTTGTTTGTGTTGGCTGACGAAATCTATAGTCAGCTTTCTTATGACTATCCACATACTTCCATTGCGAGTTTTTCCGGTATGAAAGAGAAAACGATTGTCATTAATGGGGTATCCAAATCGCATTCCATGACAGGGTTTCGAATTGGGTACACACTTGCCCCAGACTGGATTTCGAAGGAGTTGATAAAAGTGCATCAATACAATGTGTCTTGCGCAACTTCTATCAGCCAATATGGAGCATTAGAAGCATTAACTGAAGGGTTAGAGGATACAAAAAAAATGAAAGCAGCTTACCATGAACGAAGAGACTACGTATACGATAGATTACAAAAAATGGGGTTACATTGCCCAAATCCAAATGGCGCATTTTACATGTTTCCTTATTTTCCATTCACAAATACGAGCTCATTCACCTTTGGACTAGATTTGGTTAAAAAAGGACGAGTTGCTTTAGTTCCTGGTAACAGCTTCTCGAGATTAGGGGAAGGATATATGCGACTTTCTTACGCCTACGATAAGCATACACTAAATGTAGGACTAGATCGTTTAGAAGCGTATTTACAACAACACCCATTAGATTAATATTCCGTATGCTTTGATTGAAATTGTCTTTCCATATCATATTTGTTTAGTAACTTGTCTAATTCTTGACTTAATTCAATGGCTTCTAAATTAGTAAAGCCTTTCTCTAAAGCAACTTCTGTCATTCGGTACCGTAAATATTCTATACGTTTTAATAATTCATCTGTCGTGTTCATTGTAGATAAAGAGCTACCTCCTTTTTCTGTAGTATATCATAGCAAACCCGTTCTGAATTTGCAGTCGACCTTTGTTGGTTTATGGCCTAAAAGTCAGGTGCTAAAGCCCTTTAAACAAATCGAAAACTTATGGAACTCATTAACGTCAGCCTTCCTTTTTAGAAAGTCTTACAGCACATTATATCAAGATAAAAATTTGCAACATAGTGCAAATAGCCTAGCTAATAGTCATGAGGATGGTAATATTGATTAGACAATTACCTTATGATCACTTTTATATAATACAGACTTGCATTAAATGTAGCATAGGTTGACAGAATATGACAAGCTTTTAGCTATTCGTAAATTATTAAAAAGCTTGGCCTGTCGCTATTCGAGTTTTAAAAAAGAATAGCGCATATGCAATTGAAACAGTAGTTATTTTTGCAACTTATAACAGGACTAAAGGCCTTTATTCTTATTCAAAAACGCCAAATATTTATTTTAGTCCTTACTTGTTTTTCCAATTTCAAATGAATTAAAACATGGATAAATTAGTTAAAGTGCTAATACGAAGAGTTTCTACCGGTAAATGAATATGAATTTAAGCTTTTACGCTCGCTTAGTTACTATCTCTGTGCTACTATATTAGTGAAATGTTTTTTGGGAAAGGATGTCTTCGGTGACAAAATCAAACAAGAAAAACGAATGGATAGAATGGGCAAAAGCAATTATTATTGCGATTTTAATTGCTTTCTTTATAAAAACATTTATTTTCGCAACATCTATTGTTGAAGGAGAAAGCATGGACCCCACTCTCCAAAACGGTGAAAGAGTAATTTTTAATAAGCTTATATATATTCTTGATGAGCCAGAACGCGGAGACATTGTTATTATTGAAAAACCTTATAAAAATTATGTGAAACGTGTTATTGGGCTGCCTGGGGAAACAATTGAAATAAACGATGGTAGTCTCTATATAAACGGGGAAAGATATGACCAAACTTTTCTAAGTGAAGAGGTGCAACGCCAATCTGGTAATTATGGGCCAGAAAAAATTCCTGAAGGCAGTTATTTCGTAATGGGCGATAATCGTGCCATCAGCAAGGATAGTCGTAATGGATTAGGTTACATTGAAGAAGATGAAATTATTGGACGGTCAGAGTTTGTAATTTTTCCATTTGATCAATGGACACTAACAAGATAGAGCTGGATAATAATTGTCCAGCTCTATCTTATTTTCTTATTCAATTCAGAAACATAACACAAACATAATTTCCCTTAAAATATTTATGCCCCATACACTTCAAAAGTTATGTTTTAGTTGTAAATTTACCATGAATTTACTTTTCACTGTCAAATACACAATAACCAAGATTCAGTATTAAAATGGCGAAACAAATAACCGCAAATGTAATTTCCATATTTTCCATATAACAGTTGCACCCCCTAAATCATGTACTATATTTAAGTACGAATGTTCAAAAGTTCACTGCCACACGTTTACATTTTAGTCAAACTTAAGAACAATCCCCCACTATACAACTCCAGTATATCATACCAATTTTAAATAACGTTGGAAAGAAAAAATATGATAAAATATAATTACATGGTTGTTATGACAAACAAGTAGAATGGTTCCTTCACCCCAAGGCTTGTCTAGAGACTTAAACTTATGCTAGTCTTTATAGCGAAAAAACGCTGTCGTTTTGCTTATACGTAATCTTAAACTTTTATATCTAAAAGCTATTATACGTATTGGCGTGAAGATGCTGTTATCTCCAATTTACACTTGTCAGACTTAGGCTTTTCCAATTCGTGAAGTGGAATCTTACAGCACCGTATATCCATGATAAATCCTAGATTAGCAGGTGATTGCATGCTTCATTGTCCTTATTGTAGCACTCTAACAAAAGAAAATGAGACGTATTGTATGAAATGTGGAAGAATGCTTCCTGAAGATAGATATCATCGACTTAGTAGTAAACCAAACTTTTTTAAACGGTGGAAATCACCAATACTATCTACAGTTATTTTATTATTTTTTGTTATTTCTTTATATGTCACTTTGGAAATGCGTACTGCGAAAGCTAAAGATTATTACACAAAAGGTGAAGAAAAGGTACTGGATCAGGATTTTAAAACAGCACAGTCCTTATTACAAGACGCCCTTGATATGAAGGATAATTTCCAACAAGCCGAAATTTCCTTAGCCTTTATGAACCAAGCTTTGTCGATGGAACAAACACTACAAAAAACGGAACAATTACTTAAAGAAAAAAAATATACACAAGCCTTAGAAATTTTAAATGAATCAGAGAAAGGTTTGCAAGATTATAATGGTGAAGCTGTAAACAAGTTGGTTGAACGTGTTACAAAACAAAGGAACAAGATTAATATAGAGAAATTAAGACAGGCACTAAAACAAGAACCAGAAATAGATCAATTAAAAGTATTGCTTTGGGACGCTGTATCCATTGAAACTGAAGAAGCTGAACAATTAACAGCTATTATACGTGAGCAAATTGTTAATTTTGTGTTTGCTAAAGCAAGTGAGCAATTAAAGAACAACCAATTTAGTGATGCCAACCTTATCGTCAAAGACGGATTAAAATATGCACCAGATTCAGAAAAGTTGTTAAGCTTACAAACAACGGTGGATAAAGAAAAAGTAGCATTTGAAACTGCACAGCAAAGTAGAATAGAACAAGCAATGAATACAGCAAATAAAGAACAGCAAATGAATGAATCTGATGCTATTAAACTGAAACAAATTGAAACAACCAAAGATGATCAAGGAAACCTTGTAGTAAAAGGACAAGTACAAAGCGTTGCAACTATTCCTATTAACTCCATTAGGGTGCAATATAGCATTACTACGGATAAGGGTGAAGCAATATTGACAAATGAAGTATACGTATATCCTGAAGAATTATACCCTGAAGAAACAGGCCACTTTGAATTTACCCATTATGATGTAAATATTAATCAGGAGTTAACCGCTGAAGTGGAGACGATAGCTTGGTATACGAAATAAATTGCTTTTTCAATTGAGGTGCAGCACATGATAAAAAATAAATATATTCCGGTTATTTTATCAAGTATTATTCTTCTCATCGGGTTTATTCTACTTATTACTATGTATCAACAATGGAAACAGGAGCGTATACAGATTAGCAACCCTGTTCTCAACCAAATAACTACAAGTAATGAGGAGCTTAATTTAAAGTCCATCATTCATGAAGCAGAAAAAAATGTGATTCAAATTGAAAGTCAAACAGAAGACAGTAGCTTGACAGGTTCGGGCTTTCTTTATAATAAACAAGGCGATATTATAACGAATGCACATGTCATTAAAGATGCAGATGTAATTTATGTAAGAACGGCAGATGCGCAAATTTATCCAGCCGCTGTTGTCGGGGTAGGAAAGGAGACGGATATTGCTGTCATTCGTGTCCCTCAGCTTGCTGGAGCCTTTATGAATGTAGAGAAAAATAAATCCCCGGAAACTGGAGATGAAGTCATTGCCTTAGGTAGTCCACATGGCTTTCAAAATACAGTTACTCTAGGTATTATATCCGGACAAGAACGGGATTTGTCCGTGGACGGCTTTCATTATAAAAACGCCTACCAAATCTCTGCTCAAATTGCAGAAGGAAATAGCGGTGGCCCCTTAATTGACCGTAAGACTGGAAATGTTGTTGGAATTAATTCTGTAGGGACAAAAGATGGATCTATTGGTTTTAGCATTCCTATAACAGATGTCATTAAACAAATTGAGGCATGGTCAAATGAAGCAAAGACGGAAGAATTGAACTTTGCCCGCACTTCTGACCTTATAAGTAAAAAAGATCCTAAGAAATTAAAAGAGGACGCAGAGTATTTAATTACCTACTTCCTTGATAGCATTGAACTTCGTGATTACGTAAATGCATATGCATTATTAGCAAATGATATGCTTTCTAAAACTTCATATAAAGATTTTAGAAATGATTATGTCGATTTTATTAACGTAGCTTTTGATGAACCCAAAAGCAACATCACTGAGGATAATCAAGTACAATCTACATTGAGTATAACCATTGAGAAGCGGGTAGAAGATAAAGGTAAATCTGAAAAAGAGTTGTACGAATATACATTTACTACAAAATATGAGAATGATCAACCAAAAATTTCCAGTATTAAAGTTAACAAATAAAAGTTGAAGTAGTCTTCAAAATTGGCAAATACAAGCTGGACAAGTCTAACTGGAAGACCAACAGCACTTAAAGACCTTTTTTTCGTAAAAGGTCTTTAAACCATACCTTGAAGCTACTAAACAATTAGTTGGGATGAAAGGACTCCCACTGATAAAGATTTATTTACACTATAGGAAAGTATAAAAGTTTAAATGTTTATAGTATAAGAAAAACTATGCCATTCGCCGTAAGACTTGGCGACAAGCCAAGTCTTTCTAATAATGTTTAAAACATACTAATTTTTTCTCTGTGTCAACTCTTATTGTTCCAGTAGCATATATTCAGTAAAGTAGGTTTTAGCCTCCCTTATAATCAAAAGAAAAGTCTTGTAAAATCCAGTCATTCTATACATCTCTTAAGGCGTGTTTCAATTATCTAGGATAAACGTCCAAACTTTTCTTACCTAATTGCATATGGTATAAGTGTAAGATTATTAGGAGGTGAAATGATGGGATTCGGATATGGCGGAGGCTGTGGAAACCCAGGCTACGGTGGTTATGGCTACGGTTACGGTTGCGGAACTGGTAGCAACTTTGCGTTAATTGTGGTGCTTTTTATTTTATTAATCATTGTAGGTGCTGCATTTTACTGTTAAATACGTTAAGGAGACAGCTTGTGCCTTCCTTAAGGCACAAGCTGTTCTTTTTTATTTCATTTTATATCAATTTGCTTTATTGTTCTTTTTAAGTAACAGCTGTTCAACTTCTTCGGATGGTAAAGCTTTACTGAAATAGTAACCTTGCAATTGGTCGCACTGTTCCGCCTTTAAAAAGGCAAATTGTTCTTCTGTTTCTACTCCCTCTGCAACAACTTTCAAATTCAGTAAATGGCATAGTTGAATAATTGATTTTACAATCATGCGGTTCTCTTCATGACTTTGATCCATAAATATTTTATCTATTTTTAATTTCGTAATTGGAAATAAACTAAGCAACTTTAAAGAAGAATAGCCAGTCCCAAAATCGTCAATCGATACTGGTATTCCTATATTTTGCAACTCCCGTAAAGTATGTAAAACTGTTTTTTCATTCGTCATGGCCATCGTCTCTGTTATTTCTAATTCCAAATAAGTTGGTGATAATCCAGTCTGATCTAAAATATGCTCTACTTTTTGTAAAAATTTTTTTTGGTGAAATTGTATAGCGGATAAATTAACACTAATTGTAATTGGTTTATACCCTTGATCTTGCCATTTTTTATTTTGTTTACAAGCCTGATATAATACCCATTCACCAATTTCGATAATGAAACCGGTTTTCTCAGCGATACCTATATATTCACTAGGAGCAATATATCCTTTTTCTGGGTGGTTCCAGCGCAATAGAGCTTCCATTCCTATAATTTCATTTGTTTTGAAATCGACCTGTGGCTGATAATGAAGCTCTAGTTGATCTTCTTTAAATGCTTGCCGAAGTTCACTTTCTAGTGTTACGGTCGATTGAAATTTCTCAGAAATAGCTGATTCAAATATTTTGTAGCTGTTCCGTTGATTATTTTTACTTTCATACATAGCAGAATTCGCGTGTTTTATTAAATCTTCAGCAGTAGTACCATGATGAGGAAATAGGCTGATTCCGATTGTTACGGTTGTGTAGATATCATATCCATTAATGGTGATAGGCTTCTTAAAAGCTTGAATTAGTTTCTTAGCAAACTCAATTACTGCCCTTTTATTCCTCATCCCTATTTGCATAATGACAAATTTATCTCCACTCATTCTTGCAATGAATGTATCTACATGTAAAAATTTTTTCAATTGGAGAGCGCAAAGGCGGATTAATTCATCACCTACCGCATAACCAAGTATGTCATTAACTTCTTTAAAGTAATCCAAATCGATCATATAAACCACAATAAATTGCTGTTCCTCATTGTTTTCAATTGCTTCTGTTAGTACATATTCAAAATAATAACGATTTGGCAAGTCTGTCAATTCATCATAATAAGCAAGGTACTCAATTCGATTTTTATTTGTTACTTGCTCTGTTACATCTTTTAAGAAACAAACGCCTATGGTGTCATTTAAATCATATTGTAATAATTCAACAAAAAGCAGTCCGCCTTCTTTCGTTACTCCTTGCAGTTCATGAAACACTTGCTTCTTAGTTAATTGCCTCTTCTCAAAAACTTGTGGAAAAAGGTTATGTATCGATAACGACGTGAGTTCTTGCTTCGAGTAAAGAAACATATGCGTGCTGTAAGCGTCAGCATCTATTATATCCCCATTTTTTTTAACATAAAGTATCGTACCTTTAAAATGCTCCGTGGCGAACGTGTCCAGCTTTTTTCTTATTTCTTGCATTTGTTTAGAAACAAGAACTAGCTTCACAAAATAGTAAGGATCACCTTCACTTGCATGTAATACGGTAACTTCAATCATTTGTTTATGAACATGTGTTACATATGTTAACTGATTGGATTCTTCTAAAGAGATGCATTTTAAATATCGATCTATACGCTCACCTACAGCAGATGAAACACCTAAAATTTCATCTGCTGTATCATTGCCAGCAACAATGCCCCCATATTGATCGATAATCAAAACCGCATCACTTAATTGATCAAGCACTTGTTGTGTCATTGGGAAAATTTCCACTTGTTCTGGCATACCATTCTCCCCTCACTTCATTTACCCGATAATTAATTTTTCTTTCGGATAATGATAATTGCCACTCTGTTTGTTTGATCGAAACATAAATAAAAATGTAATAATACCTACTCGTCCAATAAACATTAAGAACATTAAAATCAGTTTACTAAATGATGTTAATTCACTGGTTATCCCTAATGAAAGCCCCACCGTTCCAAAAGCCGATGTCACTTCAAACAGAATTTCTGTTAGCGTAAACGGCTCAACTACCGATATGAAAATAATAGAAGTAAAAACAAGTATTAAAGCCATTAGAGTAACCGTAACGGCTTTTAATAAGTCTTCATCATACACCTCTCGCTTAAATAACCGAATACTTCTACCTCCCCTAGCATATGTTGCTATAAAAATAACAACTAAAATAAAGGTCGTTGTTCGAATACCTCCCCCCGCACTGCTTGGGGAAGCTCCAATAAACATTAAAAGCGACATAAACAAATGATTAGGTTCTGAAAGTAAACTAACATCCATGGTTGACAGGCCGCCACTTCTAGTTGTAATAGATTGAAACAAAGAGTAAAACAAAATTTCATGCCAAGATTTATCTGCAAAAAAGTGGAGAAAATCAAGAACAAACATACCCATTGCCCCAATAACGATTAAAACTAAAAAGGTACTGGTCGTAACTTTTGTAAACAAGCTGAAACGGATAAATTTACGCTTATCCGAGTCAGCAAATAAATATTCCTTTACTTCAATTAGTACTGGGAAGCCAATAGCTCCAAAGATAATTAACAACATATTTATAAACTGCACAAAATAATCATCTTTAAAAGGGATTAAAGAGGAGCCAGTAATATCAAACCCGCCATTAGATATAGCACTAATCGTTCCAAACATACCATGTAAGTAAGCTTCTTTAGCTGAGTCGAAATATTGTAGGAAATACGTCCCTAAAACAAGAAAGCCGACTAACTCTATTGTTAGTAATACATACACGATTTGCTTAATTAACCGCACCATTCCTCCGAACGTGGATTGATTTTGATCCGTCATGATTAAGCGTCTTTCTTTTAGCCCAATCTTTTTTCCTAGCAACAGCCATATAAATGTACTGATAGCCATTACTCCTACAGCCCCCAGTTGAAGAATGCAAGCAAGTAGAATAATTCCTGTAGTACTTAATGTATCTGCTACTGTTATGGAACTTAGACCAGTTACACTTAAAGCACTTACAGCTGTAAATAACACATCAATAAAAGGTATTTCCACCCCATCCTGATGCGCAATCGGTAAAGATAAAATGACAGTTGAAAATAGTACAGCAAAAAAATAGAACAATAACAAAATCTGGACCGGCGATAACTTCCTTGCCCAGCGAACAATTGGTTTTTGGTAATGCATAACCTTTTACTCCTTATTAACTATCAAAATTAGTAATCTCTCTATATACCAAGCAAAGCTTTAAGGTACGTTAAGCTCTTTCATCTCAACTAACAATGGAAACTTGCGAAATCAAATATATCCATATTATATCAAGGAGATATTGAAAATGCTTGTAATATAGTAATTAAGTCGCAAGTTCTACTGTATTGGATGAAAAACTTTTATTTTATGTTAATTCCTTAAATTTCTCTAGCAATTCTTTACCTTGGTATCCTTCCTCAATTAATGTAGTTAATAAGAATTCGATATTCTCTTTTCTTTTATCGACAATATTTCCTACAAATAAAACATTAATATTAGACCCTATTTCATTTATCCCTATAATCGAAGTGATGAATGTAGCCATGTCATTGCTTTCTTTAGAAATCTTTACTTGAAGTAAGATTTCCGACTTTGTTTTTTGCAAACATTCAAAATAAGGTTGAAATGAATTATCCGTATACACTTCAATTGTCCACTGATTGTTTTCATCCTCACGATCAATAATTAAACCATCTAATAACGGTATCTGATTAGGAATTATCTCTCCATTTTTTTCTTCCATGATATTTAATAATTTTAGTTTAAATGTCTTCATAAGCCTTCCTCCTTTGTATTTTTATTCTATGTATAGCTAGGGATGCTTTAAAAACATGCTTAAAATGATATCTCTTTTGTATATCGTTAGTGTACCAAAAACAAAAGCTTATGGGTATGACTTTCTTTTTAAGTTAACTTCGTTGACAATTAAAATTATAACCGCTTATGATAAAGAGGATTATAGGGAAAAGGAGAATTGATTTGTCACATTCAGCAATCCAAACAATTATGAATCATCGATCTATACGTAAATTCAAAGATAAAAAGCTTACAGAAGAACAAATTCAAACCATTGTTGAAGCTGCTCAAATGGCTTCGACTTCTAGTTATGTAATGGCATATACCATTATTGGTGTGACTGATGAACGTATAAAAGAGAAGCTTGCAGCTATCTCTGGTCAATCTTATGTGCAAAACAATGGACATTTATTTGTGTTTTGTGGTGATTTACATCGTACCGAGCAATTAGGGTCACAAGAAGATAGAGAGCAAATGCAACAAAGTTTAGCGTCCCCTGAACAATTTATTGTTATGACGGTCGATGCGGCGTTAGCATCTCAAAATGCTGCGATTGCTGCAGAAGATTTAGGGCTAGGGATTTGTTATTTAGGAAGCTTGCGAAATGATGTCAATCAGGTAAGCGAATTATTACAGCTTCCAGAAAGAGTCGTTCCTTTGTTTGGGATGGCTGTGGGCTATCCTGATCATGAACCAGAACAAAAGCCTCGTCTACCAATTGATGTGATCTATCATGAAAATCATTACCAGACTTTCAAACACCAATTACCATTCATCAAAGACTTCGACAAAAAATTGCATTCCTATTATGAAAAACGGAAACAAAATAATCGAAATGACAATTGGTCAAAGCAAATGATTCGAAAATTTTCTACCCCTACTAGAATGGATGTTGGTACGTTTTTACATGAGAAAAATATAAACAACCAAGCAGATTAAAAACAATTAGCGAAGTAGACACAACATATTGCGGCTTTTTATAACGAATAGCCAGCCTCCTGTCAGGAATGCTGGCTATAATGCTTGTAATATCTCCTTATGGTCAATAATAATTTCTTCATTATTAACTTTGAATTTTGCTTTAAAATACAATTTGCACGGAGAATCTTTTACCATTCGAAACACTTTATTACTATTCGGATGGTGATAGATATTGCCATTGCTAAGTTGCTTTATTGTTATATCATTTTCATATTGGTGATCCTCATCTCCCAATACCACAGATACCAATGGGTCCTGATGCTCGACCTCTACCGTCCCTTCACCTGTATATTGTAAGGAACTAAATACTTTAATTCCTTCGTCTACATTTGCGATATGAATATGTAATATAAAATCACCGACCTCTTTGGACCTCGTAGTCGTCTCCTTAATGGTAATACCGCGGTTTCCTACGCCAAGATAGAAGATAATCAAAAACAATACTCCACCAACAACAATTAATAAAAGTGATTTTTTTTTCATAAGCATCCTCCTGCTCCCACTTACTATATATGACGTTTTTCCCCCACAAAAAGTTTCATTATTTTAAAATATTTTCATACTAAGGATTTTTCTCCTAATTAATCTTTTCTCAAAAAAAGCGCAACTAATATAGATTTTACAGCAATTGGATATATAAGGTAATATTTCCCCAGTATAATTAAAACTTATTTATCGCATTCTAATTATTGATGAGTATGAAGAAGGAGGAATCTTTTATGACTGTCTCCAGTCAAGTGAAGCAAACTATTGCTGGTTTAAAAAGCGCGCAAGCAAGTTTTGAACAATTTGCCCTACAAACAGAAAACAAACAAGCAAAACAACTATACGAAAATGCAGCGCAACAAACCATGTCCATATTAAAAAGTGTTGAACCACGTATTCAACAACTAGAACAAGAAGAACCACAATACAAAGGTTTTTAATTTGTATAAACGAAAGCTGATAATATAAAGTGAATTCTTCAATCCGTGGAGGTTTTCTTTCATCTCCTACTTAAGGTTTGTATTCTAAAAAACTTGGCATATCCCCATCCATTCTTTATGGAAACCATACTATGTACAAGGATAAAGCCTTTTACAAATCAAATGCATTTAGGTGCTGTTATCTCCTATTTTCGTCTTTTGGAAAGCAGGAGTCTTCCAGCACCTTTAGAAAGACTTGGCTTGTCATAGCGAAAGCTGTAGTGTTTACCTTTAACACACGTGATAATGTAAGCTTTGTTTACTTAAGATAAAAAGCAGGTGGTATGATGCATGTTTTTAAGTTTCTAACTATAGTTGTTTTATCTTTGCTGATTGTTGGTTGTAACACAGCAAATACACTAGAGACATCCAAGGAAAATGAAAAAGATGAGGTTAATATAACAAAAATATCTAGAAACCAACCTATTGACCAAACTCCATCCAATCAAGCAAAAGACTTATTACGACAAAACTCCGAAATAAATGCTATTCATGCAGTCAATACAGATAAGCAATTATTAGCAACCGTTGAAGTAAAACATATGCAACGCTTTAAGTTACAAAATATCAAGAAAAAACTAACTAAAAAATTACAAAAAAACTTTCCTGATTTAAAAGTAGAATTATCAGCAGACAAAAAAATAATGATGGAATTAGGAAAACTAGAAAAAAACTTGAATAAAAAACAGTACAGTAAAAAAGAAGTACAAAAAGAAGTACAACGAATTATTGATTTTTCTAAAGAACAAACGTAGAGAGAGGGAACACAATATGGCGGATAAAAAAAAGAAAAATCTACCACCTGATGTTCAGGAGTATCAAACATTTCAACAGCAAAGAGAAGTGAAAAGGCCTGTATTAAAAAATTGCTTAAAAGCTTTTTTTGTCGGCGGTTTTATTTGTTTCATTGGGCAGCTTATCTCTACTTTTTATATGTATTTCTTTCATTTCACGGAGCAAACCGCCGGAAACCCAACAGTAGCTACTTTAATTTTTATAACGATGCTCCTTACTGGATTTGGAGTATATGATCGAATTGGACAATTTGCCGGTGCAGGTTCAGCTGTTCCAGTTACTGGTTTCGGCAATGCAGTCATTTCTTCGGCTATTGAACATCGGACGGAAGGATTTATCCTCGGAGTTGGTACAAATATGTTAAAACTAGCAGGTCCTGTCATCGTTTACGGCGTATTTTCAGCATTTGTTGTCGCTTTGATAAAAACAATTTTAGTCCAATGGGGTGGGTTATAATGCTCCAAGGACATCAAACATGGATATTCGCCAATCGACCAGTTATTATATCGACTGGGACAGTAGGCGGTCCATTTGAAGCTAATGGAAATATCCCGAAAGACTTTGACATATTGCATGATGATATGTGGCTGGGTCAAGCCTCATTTGAAAAAGCACAACAAACATTAATGGAAGAAGCCTGTCAAATTGCCCTAAAAAAAAGTTCCATTGAAAAAGAACAGGTACAATTTTTTATGAGTGGTGATTTAATTTATCAAATAACACCAACAAATTTTGCTGCCAAAACATTGGGCCTTCCTTTTTTTGGTTTATTTAATGCGTGTGCCACTTCTATGGAAAGTTTAGCCCTAGCTGCTATGATCATCAATAATAAAGGAGCTAATTATATTTTAAGTGGAACAGCAAGCCATAACGCCTCTGCGGAACGACAATTTCGTTACCCTACAGAATACGGCGGGCAAAAGCCTCCTACCGCACAATGGACAGTTACTGGCGCAGGTTGTTCCTTAGTTGCTCAACAAGGTACAGGCCCCGTTATTACATCAGCTACAATTGGCAAGGTTATTGATATGGGTATAACAGACCCGTTTAACATGGGCGCTGCGATGGCGCCAGCTGCCGTAGATACGATTGAAAAACATATACAAGATAGAAACATTTCTCCTGACTATTATGATTTAATTGCTACAGGCGATTTAGGGCATATCGGTAGAGAAATATCGTATGATCTACTTGTCGATCGCGGACTATCAATGGATGAGGAAAGATATGTAGATTGTGGTTTAATCATATATCGCGAGGGACAGCCGGTGTTAGCTGGCGCAAGTGGTACCGCCTGTTCAGCCGTAGTCACATATGGACATTTGCTCAATCGGATGAAAGCCGGTGAATTGAAACGAATACTAATTGTAGCAACAGGTGCACTTCATTCTCCGATGAGCATACAACAAAATGATCCGATTCCGTGTATTGCCCATGCAGTATCTATCGAAATTTAAAACGGGACGTGATATGTAATGATCTTTTTTTGGGCTTTCGTAATTGGTGGTTTTATCTGTGTTATTGGCCAATTACTGTTTGACATTTTTAAATTAAATCCTGGACAAACTTTATCCATTTTAGTTGTTACCGGTGCCATTCTAGATGGGTTCGGCCTCTATGAACCATTAATTGACTTTGCCGGAGCAGGTGCAACTGTACCAATTACTAGCTTTGGTAATTCACTCGTTCATGGTGCTATGGCAGAAGCAGAAACACACGGTTTAGTTGGTGTTGTGACGGGAATGTTTGAAGTAACAAGTGCAGGAATTTCAGCCGCAATTATTTTCGGGGTCATTGGCGCACTAATTTTTAAACCAAAAGGATAAGGAGGTCGTTACACTATGACAATTGGTGCACAAGTAAAAGGCTGCTACTCAGCAATCAAAAGTGTGGAAGCCTCCTTACAACTGCTAACAGCTAAAACAAATGAACAAGAACAACAAATAAAATTGACGGAAGCAGAACGAATTATTACTGAAATTAAGAACGAATTGCGACATCAAGTCATCCAATTATCGAAAGAAGAACCACAATATAAATAAAACTTGGAAAGGAGGCTGTTTATGCCAGAATGGATTATCATTATCATTCGGTCATTTTCACTGTTGATCATTCTTTTTTTCATGACAAAGTGGCTAGGAAAGAAGCAATTATCACAATTAAACGTTTTCGAATATATTACTGGAATTGTGCTAGGTGGAATCGTAGCAATACATACGATAGATCCAACAAGTAATATAATTTATGCTCTTTTATCCATGTCTATTTGGTTTATTGTCCCTTTTGCTGTTGAATATATTTCTCTTAAAAGTAAACGTTTTCGCGATCTTACAGAGGGGAAAAGTACCGTTTTTATTCAAGACGGAAAAGTTATGGAGGACAATCTAAAAAAAGAAGGATATTCAACGGATGATTTACTAGGAAAGTTAAGAGACAATGGTGTGTTCCTCGCATCTGATGTAGAATTTGCAGTGCTTGAGCCCTCTGGAACATTAAATGTATTGCCTAAAAGAGAAAATCGCCCACTAACAGCCAAGGATCTTGGGTTAAAATTAGCGCCTGAAAAAGAACCGCAAACCATTATTATGGATGGAGAAGTTTTATTGGAACCACTTGCTAATTTAGCTTTAAATATGAATTGGTTGGAAACAGAATTAGATAAACAAAATGTAAGCATTGAAAATGTGTTTCTCGCTCAAGCAGATAATAATGGACAATTGTACCTTGATTTATACGATGATAAAATCAGTGTTCCTCAACCAACTGAAAAGGCACTCCTTTTAGCAAATATGAAAAAATGTCAGGCAGATTTAGAACTATTTGCTTTAGCTACAGAAAACAAACAAAGCAAAGCTTTATATGAACGAAATAGCAAAAAATTAAAGCATGCCATTGAACTGATTCAACCATACTTATAATAGATGGTAACCTAGAGATGTAGATGTCCTTTAAAATGGAATTGTAGAGAACCACAGATCCCTATTAAAACAGCGCTTCTTCCCTTTTGTTCTTTTCCATTTTCGTGTAAAATAGAGGAGCTATCCTATTTTACTAAATGAAAAGGAATGAACGAACATGAAAGATAAAATTAAAGCTTACCGCTTTCCAATTATCTTACTTATTTCGATAATGATCGGTTCTATAATTGGGCTTTACTATGGCGAAGATGCTACAGTCATTAGACCGTTGGGCGATTTATTTATTAATTTACTATTTATGATTGTCATGCCTCTCGTTTTCTTTACTATTTCCTCTGCAATTGCAAGCATGGATAGCATGAAACGTCTTGGTAAAATTATGGGCTCGATGTTAACTGTATTTGTTGTTACAGGAATCATTGCTGCTGTGTTCATGCTAATTGCCACTGTTATTTTCCAACCAGGTTCTGGCGTAGATATTCCACTTGTACAACCTGATGAAGTGACAGAAGAAATGAATTTCTCAGAACAATTAGTTCAGACATTCACTGTTTCCGACTTTATCGATTTATTTTCACGTAATAATATGCTCGCACTTATTGTTTTTTCTGTATTAGTTGGTGTCGCAACAGGGCTAACTGGTGAAAGAGGGAAAGCCTTTACTTCTTTCTTAACAAGTGGCGCCGAAGTGTTTATGAAAATTATTCAGCTTATCATGTACTATGCACCAATTGGACTAGGTGCTTATTTCGCTTCGTTAGTTGGGGAGTTTGGCGCCGATTTAATCGGTGACTATGCGAAAGCAGTTATCGTCTACTATCCTGTATCTGTTTTATATTTTGCTATCGGGTTCACCTTATATGCATTTATTGCTGGTGGCAAAACAGGTGTTAGTCGCTTTTGGAAAAACATTCTTGCTCCTGCTGCAACATCTCTTGGTACTGGAAGTAGTGTTGCTTCATTACCTGCTAATTTACAGGCAGCAAAACGAATTGGCGTACCAAAAGATATTCGAGAAACCATTATGCCTCTTGGTGCAACCATACATATGGACGGATCGTGTTTGTCTGCAATGCTAAAAATTGCTTTTGTTTTCGGTGTGTTTAACTTGGACTTCACAGGAATTGACACCTTTTTAACCGCAATCGGCATCTGTTTATTATCTGGTATTGTAATGAGTGGTATTCCAGGTGGTGGATTTATGGGTGAAATGATGATTATTACGCTTTACTCATTACCAATGGAAGCTTTACCAATTATTTCAGCTATAGGTGTTGTAATTGATCCTCCTGCTACAATGGTAAACGTTACAGGAGATACCGTATCCAGCATGCTTGTAACCAGACATCTAGAAGGAAAAGATTGGATCGAAAAAACGGACGTTGCATAATTATTATTAGAAAAACTTGGCGATAAGCCAAGTTTTTCTAACATATATCAATAGCGATCTTCCCAAATTGTCCATTACCTTTTAAATAATGAAAAGCCTGTTGCATATCATCTAATTTGTAAGTGGAATCCACTACAGGTTGCATTTGATACTGTTCGACATGCGCTAGCATTGCTTCTAACTCTTGCTTACATCCCATTGTCGAACCTAGTAACTGGTACTGTCCATAGAAAAAGGTGCGTAAATCTAACTCCACTGTATCCTCTGTTGTTGCACCGAACACGACCATCTTCCCACCCTTTTTCAAAACGTCCAACGAGCGCTGAAATGTTGCTCTACCAACACTGTCAATGACCAAATCGATCTTCTCATCAGCTAATTTATGTTGCCAATCTTCATCATGGAGCACTCCCCTATCCGCTCCAATCGATTGAGCTTTTCTCAGCTTTTCTTCACTCCGCGAACTCACAATAATTCTTGCGCCAATATTTTTTGCAAATTGGATTAAATAGGTTGCCACTCCACTTCCTGCACCAGGTATAAATATGGTATCGTCTGTATTTACTTGCCCTTTTGTAAACAATGCACGATATGCTGTTAACCCAGATAATGCAAGAACACTCGCTTCTTCCCATGTTAAATGAGCTGGCTTTTTCTCCACTTGATAAGAAGGAATAGCTATTTTTTCTGCAAATGTACCGTGATCTGGCATGCCTAAAATTTCAAAACCTTGAGGAGGAGCATCCGCATTCTCAAACCAGCCTAAAGCAGGATTAATAATTACCTCATCACCGATAGCCACGTTTTTAACAGCTTGTCCTACCTCTTCAATTACGCCGGCTCCGTCTGATCCTAAAATTAATGGCTCTATCTGCCCTTTTCTACGATTTGGAATATATAAGTCACGTCGGTTGAGACCAGCCATTTTCAGGCGAACAATTACCTCATTTTCTTTTGGCTTCGGATCATTCATTTGCGTTACCTGTAATGTATCATTTTCATGAACAAAGGTTTTCATAAAAATTCCACCTTTCCTGTTAAGTTTATAACCAAAAACACTTCCTTTTTTTAATAATGAATATTGGGGATTCAGATATCAAACGAACCCGTTCAGCCCCTTTATGCTAAAAATTTTCCCTTTAGAAAAAAGCACTAAACGTTTCTAACTGCCTCTTATCCATAATATCATGATGAAACAATGGAACATACCATTTTTTTTGTTCCTTAAATATGGCTTCTATTTTTTGTACGTAAGTTTGCTCCATTTGTTTTCGTTTTGCAAAAAAATTTCCGTCTACTTGTTCTGGTAATAGTTTATTAACAATGATGTTTTTTACATAGATTTCATGTTGATGCAGCAATCGAATAGCCTTATCCGTTTCAGTTATAGATAAACTTTCTGGATTAACCACAAAAATAAAGCCTGTTCGTTCATCATCTAGTAGCAATTCTCTTGCTTTTGCAAATCTTCCTTTCCTACCCTCAAGTACATGATAAATAGGATCTTCTATTGGCTCCCCATCATTTAGTAATTGCGTATAGTTTTCATTCGTTTTCTTTCTACGTTGTAATAATCCGTCTATCCAAATACCCATTAATTCCGGCAAAGTTAACAATCGAATCGTGTGTCCCGTTGGAGCTGTATCAATAATACATTGATCATAATGTTGATGTTCCTCGATAATGATAGAGATAAGCTTATTGAATAATGCAGCTTCATCAGCCCCAGGTGATGCTTTAGCCGTATCCAATTGGCGATTTACTTCATTTATCATAGATGGTTGAACAATCCCTTTCATATTTTCCTTTACACTATTAATATAAGCCGTCGTTTCTTGTTCAGGATCAATTTCAAGTACATCTAAATGTGAACTAACTTTTTTAATCCTCCCTCCAATATTCTCTTCAAAAATATCTCCCAAATTATGGGCGGGATCAGTAGAAACAAGCAAAGTTTTTCGACCTTCTTTTGCGCGCTTCCATGCTAAAGCCGCAGCGGAAGTTGATTTTCCCACCCCTCCTTTCCCACCAATAAAAGCAATCTTTTTATGCAGTTCCTCCAATATAATCACTCCTTTATTAACAGCAACGAATGCCAGATAACGGCGATTTTTCCATTCCCATTCGTAAATGCCAATCGTGAAATTTTTCTAGCATATAAGGGTATAACTCTAGTGTATAATAATATACTGGATTTGGAATTCCAATCATCTCTGAGTAAAGTAAGAGCAAGAAAATATCGTCCTCATGCCTCAACTCACGAGCAATTTCCTGACGATGAGGTAGACTGATTACTTCTTCATAATATTGAATAAGCTTCTTTATTTGCTCGATCATGATATCTCCCCTTCCAATAGCACGATTTATTTTTTAGAAAAACTTGGCTGTCGCCAAGTCTTATGGCGGAAGAACGACGTCGTTTTGCTTATACTATAAAACCTAGAAATCTTTATACTTTCCTAATACGCACAGATAATGAAAAGGGACCTTCCTTAGATCCCTTTTCCATGGTTTATGAACTAGTTATCTAGATTTTGATCTGTATCCCCTCGTAATACAGAAAAAGCAGTTATAATAATCCAAATCGCAAACACAAAAATGATAGATCCTAATACAAATAATAAAGTGTTCGGTTCTGTTCCAGTCCAGGACCACTCAAATAATACTTGTTGAAACATAGCATATAATGTCATCACCATAACAAATATCATAGGAATAATTACCACGGCATAATTTCTCCCTAACCGCTTTAACCATACGGCAATAAGCATTAAACTAATTGCTGCTAGTAATTGATTTGCTGTTCCAAACAATGGCCATAATTGATAGCCCCCTGAGCCAAAACCTTTAGGACCTTGTGGGAGTAAAACAAGTGCAGCACTCGATAAAACAGCTATAGACGTAGCAACATGCGTTTTTGTTAATACTGGGAGTTTATATTCCGTACCTAACTCCCCAATAATATATCGCATAAGCCGAACGGATGTATCTAATGTTGTTGCTGCAAAACTAACAACAATGATGGAAACGATCGTTACCGCAATATCAATCGGTATACCTAATCCTCCCGCTAATACAGCTGCTCCTTCTACGAAAACACCTAAACCACTTGCATTTGCAGATGCAAAACTATGATAAACAGCTGAAAAATCCGCAGTACTTGCAAAAAATGTCGCTACAGCAATGATGGATACTAGTGCTAAAATCCCTTCGCCAACAGCTCCAGCATAACCAACAAAACGGGCATCTGTTTCTTTATCTAATTGTTTGGAAGATGTCCCCGAGGAAACAAGACCATGAAACCCTGATATAGCTCCACAAGCAATCGTAATAAATAGGAGTGGAATCCACGGTGTGTCTGCGTTAGCATTTGTCACAGGTGCAGTCATTTCTGGATTTGTAAAAATTAGTCCTACATATAAAATTCCTAACCCAACAACAAGCTGATGGGAGTTAATAAAGTCTCTTGGTTGCAACAATTGCCAAACAGGAAGTGTGGAAGCAATATATACATACACCAGCAATATAATAATCCAAATAAAGAACGCTGAGGAGACTGCGCCTAATCCAAATATACCCGTGTTGCCTTCTCCCCCCATCCATTGCACAAGGTCAATTTGCATCCATTCTATCTTGCTTGATAATACAGCTACAAGATACATGACCGCTAATGCAATAACAGATGGTAGAAGCATTTTGATATTTCGTTTGTATACAGCATACCCAATCCAAATAGCTAAAGGAATTTGGATAAATACAGGTAGAACACTTGCTGGATAAGAGATAAATAAGTTAGAAATAACCCAAGCAAACACCGCATTCACCATAAGTACAAGAATTAAAATAATAAATAAAAACAATATTTTAGCTCGTTGACCGATCAGGCGATGAGCTAATGTACCAACAGATTGACCTTTATTTCGTACAGATAATACGAGTGTCCCAAAATCATGAACCCCTGCGGCAAATACAGTTCCTAGAATAACCCATAAAAATGCTGGTAACCATCCCCAGTATACAGCTATAGCAGGTCCCAAAATAGGCGCTGCTCCAGCAACTGAAGTAAAGTGATGCCCCCATAATACGAACTTATTTGTCGGAACAAAGTCTACCCCATCTTTATATTGATGCGCGGGTGTAACATAGTTTGGGTCTAATCGAAAAATTTTCTCAGCTACAAATTTCGAATAATACCGATATCCTAATGCAAAAACAACGATACCAATAACAGCTACCAATATACCAGACATACATTCCCCCCTTTTTTTATGAAAACGATCTTGTTAACCTTTATGCGCAAACGCTTTAATTTAGTACGTTTTATCTAAAAATATTTTAAATGTAAAATACTTTGAAAAAATATAGAACTACCTTTAGTACCTATGTACTGGGAAAAAGAGTTGGAACATCACTCCATGAATTGAAAAATAAACAAAGTCATTCCCCTATACCTTCTTGTAACCCTAGAAGTAAGCTTTGCTTATCGACAAGTATTTCATCTATTCGTTTTTCTTATTGGTAAACCCTTAAAGTTTTATCAATTTCTATTATGCAAATAAGCAGAACCATTATAATCTTGGTTGTTCGGCTTTGCTATATCGTATTTGCTTGTACCCCAAACTCTTTACAAGTGCGCATCAACTAAAAATTATTCATTGCTCCCTAAAACGGGTCACAATACCCAAACTGCCATCGTTGTTGCTACCACAAGGCCAACGATAACTGGGATAAAGTTTTTTCTAACAAGCTCCATGACGGAAATACCACAAAATCCCGCAATCGCTACAAGAGATGACCAAGCAACAAGCGCTCCTCCGCCTGTCCATATAGACCCCATCTGTCCAATTGCAGCAAGTGTTGCCACATCGACGCCATTTGATGGCAACGAAGCCGATAAAGCACCTGTTAGTGGAAGTCCAGAAAAACCCGATCCATCTAAGCCAGTAATCATACCGATTATTAAAATACTAAATGCTACTAACCATTGGTTTTCAGGTAAATAGGACTGTGTGGACTGTACTAAATCAAACAAAAATGCTGGGGCATCTTCCCCTATGCCTAATATGGCATCTGCAAAATTTGAACTTCCTAAAAAAAAGAATCCAGCTATTGGTATCACTGGGCCCATAGCTTTGAAGGCAAATACAAATCCATCTGTAATATGGGTAGTAATATAGTCCAGTGCTTTCTCTTTTCGAAGCGCTAACGTTGATAACAAAAGCAAAATAACAGATACACCACCAATAAAAGCTGCTCCATCACCGCCTTCAAAACCGCTCATTCTTCCTGAATGAAGCTTTTCATATATCATGTAAATAACCACTGCAGCTAATGCTAAGGGTACGAAAACAGCAAACACCTTGCTCCATTTCGTTTGTATTTCCTTATTTGATTCAATAGGAGCATCTTGAGAAGTCTGCATACTTGCTAAATCTTCTAAGTTTATGGGATTATTGGCGTTACGTATCTTATTACGAGCAAATAGATATGCTAAGCAGACTGCAACAGCTCCAGTAATTAAGGAAAGTATGAAAGCTTGTTCTGCGACTGCTGTAGTATGTACGCCAGCTGAAGCAGCAGATAAGCTTGGAGCAACTTGCACAATATAATCTGAGGACAAAGCCATTCCTTGCCCAGCTATAGCAATAGCCACCGCTGCAGTAATTGCTGGTAAGCCAACGCGAATAGCTGCTGGTACTAGTAAAGCACAAATAAGTGGAACTGCTGGTGTTGGCCAAAAGAATAGAGAGATAATGTATGTTGCAATGACTAAAACAAAGAAAGAAATATGTCCATTTATCATTATTTTCTGTATTGGTTTTATCATGTGTTTATCTGCTCCCAAATCCCGTAATGAATTTAATAATGCAAGCATAAACGTAATAATTAAAAAAATGCTAAAAAGTTCTCTAGCAGCAACTAAATTTGCTTGAAAAATAGCTTTAAACCCTTCAACAATGCTTCCTTTGTATAACCATGCGATTAAAAACGTTCCCAATAAAGATGGTAGAACGACTCCTTTTCGCATCATCATTGTAATGATAATGAGCAACGTAAACAGACCATACACATAGTGAGATATAGAAAGCTCCACCATTAACCTTCCTCTCCGAATAGTGTGTTACAGCCTATGCAAGCGTTACTTATTTGGTTCTGTTCTGTTCATTAACTACAGAAGAGAGGTCTATCATATATTATGAAATACGCTTTCGCATTTGGTAAACAAAACTAGATGATCGTGATAGAATAAATTCACACCCATCATATAAAGGAGGCTGAAATAAGCATATAGGAGACATTAGAAAAACTTGGCTTACCGCCAAATGTTTAATGCAAAGCTGTAGTTTTCTTATACTATAGACCTTAAAACTTTATACTTTTCTATAGTATAAGTATATAAAGCTTAGCTTTTCTCCAAGTCTATATGATGTGTAATTGTGAAAGCTGTAATTTTTCTTTGAGAGGAAAGGTGATTTCATTGATAATTTGGATTAACGGCGCTTTTGGTTCTGGAAAAACACATACTGCTTATGAGTTACATAGAAGATTCCCCAATTCATTTGTGTATGACCCAGAAAACATGGGGTTTTTCATACGTGATAATATTCCAAAAAACATGCAAAAGAACGACTTCCAAGATTATCCTATTTGGCGTGAATAATTAAATTTCACCTTTTTAAAATATATAGCGGATCATTATAATGGCATTATTATTGTACCTATGACCATTGTCCATCCAACTTATTATCAAGAAATTGTTGTTAAACTTAAAAATGAAAATATTACTGTGAAACATTTTGTTTTATGGGCTTCCAAGAAAACGTTAGAAAATCGGTTATGCAAGAGAGGTGATGGGAACAATTCCTGGCCCGCCAAACAAATCGATAGATGTATGCAAAGTCTATCCAATAATATGTTTCAACAGCGGATAGTTACAGATGATGTAACGATTGAACAAGTAGCGGAAAAAATCGCGTCAATGTGTGGCATTCATTTACTTCCTGACCATAGCAAGTTTTAATCAAGTAGAAAATAAATACAATTTAAAAAGTAATGTCAATAGTACGAAACTCCACGAAGACGAGCCGCCTATTGACATTACTTTTCTTTATTTGCAAACAGAGTTTTTCAATAGAAATAACAAATGAAAAGGGGCAGAAAACGTCACTCTCTGCAAACTCCTAATGCATTCCATTTTTTATAAATTAAAAATGAGCCATAGAAGGGCAATCTATACTAATTTCATAAATTCATCTACATCCTTCATGCACTCAAGTACAGCTTCTTCCCAAAACGCAGTTTCGGTTAAATCTACATTTAAATGCTTCTTAGCTAAATCTTCCACCGTCATTCTACCAGTATCACGTAATAAAGAAATGTAGGCTTCTTCAAAGCTTCCTTCTCCATTTTTAGCTTTTGCATACACGCCATTACTAAATAAATAACCGAACGTATATGGAAAATTATAAAATGGTACACCAGTAATATGAAAGTGAAGTTTAGACGCCCAAAAATTAGGGTCATATTCTGAAAGCGTCTCACAATATGCTTCTTTCTGAGCTTCCACCATTAACTGATTTAATCTCTCTACAGAAACTATTCCTTGTTTTCTTTCCTCATAAAAACGCGTTTCAAATAAAAATCGGGCATGTATATTCATAAAAAATGCAACACTTCGTTGAATCTTATCCTCTAGTAAAGCTTTTTTCTCTTCTTTTGAAGTTGCTGCTTGTAAAGAGGCATCGGCAACTATCATTTCCGCAAAGGTAGAAGCAGTTTCTGCCACATTCATTGCATATCTTTGATTTAAAGCATTCACATCATTCATCACATGCTGATGATAGGCATGCCCTAATTCATGTGCTAGGGTAGCAATATTACTAGCTGTTCCAGAATACGTCATAAAAATTCGCGTTTGCTCACTGTGCGGAAAGCTTGTACAAAAACCGCCAGGGCGTTTACCTGGTCGATCCTCTGCTTCAATCCAACGCTTTTCAAACGCCATTTCTGCAAAATCAGCCATTTTAGGGCTAAATTTTCGGAACTGATCTACAATAAAATTGGCTCCTTCTTCGTATGTATAGGTTTGAACTGTTTCACTGATTGGAGCAGTTACGTCATAAATACTTAATGTATCAATATCGAGAAGCTCTGCCTTCTTATTTAAATAATGGACAAAGTGTCCTTTATATTTTGTAATTGCTGTCCACATAGCATCTAATGTTTCTTGTTTCATCCGATTAATCATTAGCGGTTCTTTTAGCACATTTTCCCAGCCTCTATGCTTATACGTCTCTAAGCGAAAACCAGCCAAATGATTTATTGTTTGACCAAATAAGTCTGCTTGCTCCTCCCAAGCCGCTGATAGTTTGGTAAATACGTGTTGACGGAAACGACGATTCGGATCTGTTAATTTATTGGTTGCTTGTCCAATCGAATAATGTTGCAAACTTCCTTTTTCTTCTAACGTAATTTCCATATTCCCAACGATGACATCGTACATTTGCCCCCATGCATGATAGCCATCCTTTGCTAAATCATTAATTAAGGCCTCTTGTTCTAAAGGTAAAAGGTTTTGCGCCTGCTCTCGGTACTCTTCTAGCACAAATATAATCTCTTGTAACGATTCATGCTGTGAAAATAAGCTCCAATCTTCCTCTGTTATTGCACCAAGTTTTTGTTTTAGCTTTGTTTGTATTCCACCAAATTTTGCATTCAATTGAGATCGCTCACCAAGCAAAGGTTGTACATGCTGATCATTTGTATCCTGTGCGTGTAAACAACTTATAAATGCAAAAGCCTCTCTCATCAATTTTGTCGTGCTTTCCATTTGCTGACATAAATCTATTAGTGCCTCAATATTTTCCTTTGTAGCCTTAGGTTGAAGCTGATTTATGTAAGCATCCAGCTTATCAAGTTCTTGATCTACGATTGTTAAATGTTCTCGAAACTTCGTAGATTTACTTCCTCCAGGGAAAATAATTTCTAAGTCCCACGTCAGATCCTTTAATGGTTTCAAAAAAACCCTCCTTATTTTTTCAGAAAATTCACTATGAATTAAATTATACCAGACTTTTCATGGTATATCATACATTTTATAACTGAAGAACGAATAAATCTAGATCAATATGCAATTTTAATGAAGATGAGAAACAACGAAAGCTTGCTCAAAAGGACTATTTCCTTTAGACTAGTTCGTTTTTTAACGTACTTCTAAGGGTACAGATAAAATAAGACACTTCTCCTTTCAATCTTTTTTGTTAGCAGGAAATCTAATCAATTACTTGACAATATAAAGTTTCTCTTTTACACTAGGTTACATAAAGTAATAATAATTCAACTAATTTGTGGAGGGATAGTTTTTATGATGAAATCGGTTTGGAATGTAGACTCCGTTCATAGCGAAATTGGCTTTTCAATTAAGCATATGATGATTTCAAAAGCAAAAGGAAATTTTATTTCATTTGACGGGGAGATCAAAGCTGACTTAGATCAATTTACAGATGCAGAAATTAAACTTACTATTGACGTAAGTAGTGTGGATACAAGAAATAAGGGTCGGGACGACCATTTACGCTCTGCTGACTTTTTCGATGTAGAAAATCATCCAAAAGCTACATTTATTTCCAAAGAAATTAAAAAAACATCTGACAACCATTATGAGGTTATTGGAGATTTAACACTTAAAGGAACGACGAAAACAGTGGCCCTTGAGGTTATTGTTGAAGGCCAAAGTAAAGATCCGATGAGTGGAAATACAGTTGCCGGTTTTAGTGGAGAAACTACCATAAGCCGAAAAGACTTTGACCTAACATGGAATACAACTTTAGAGACTGGTGGCGTTTTACTTAGTGACGATGTAAAAATTAGTTTCGAGATTGAGGCGCATAAACAAGATTAATGGTATATAAAGGACAAAGGCTCGGGGCGCCCGGTTAGCAACGTAGCGAGTGGAACGAATCAACTAAAGTTTTAGGAATCATGGTGAGGCGGTGTTGCACGAACCAATGATGACTTATCGTAGGGCGATTCGTGAAGTCGCCTAGTTGCTGGGCGCTGGAGTCGAACGTGGATAAATAACTTAGTAAGTTTATCCACAGCTGCAAAATTTTATGATTTCCCACTAGCGTTGCATAAAAAGTAATGCTTCAAGTCAAGCGTTAATTTTCCATTTGAGACATATGTAACAGAATTTTCTGATATATGTTATTTGTACACAATGAAAAAAAGACAACAGGCATGAGAGGTAGCCCTTCATCCATTTTTTGAATAGTATATACTTTTAAACGAATGGATCGTATGTTAAATCATCTAAGTGTAACACGTCTCCTGTCTCATATTGTGCTAGGGTCTCTGCAAAAATTCGCTCATTGTCCCACCTTCGTCGTCCGCTGGACTCTCGCTCTGGTCCTTTACGTACTTTCAAAATAAAGGTTGCCATGGATTGATCGTAACCATCCTTTATCCAACGCAACATTTCCAGCAAGGTTCCTTTGAAACCTATTTTATTTTTCATTAGGATGATCAGGCAAAAGGTAATCATTGCAAGATAGACTTGATTATAAACNAAGTTGTTTTTTCTTGACTACTTTATAAAAAGTTTATGCAACGCTAGTGATAATTTCCTCACTAGCGTTGCATAAAAAGTAATGCTTCAAGTCAAGCGTTAATTTTCCATTTGAGACATATGTAACAGAATTTTCTGATATATGTTATTTGTACACAATGAAAAAAAGACAACAGGCATGAGAGGTAGCCCTTCATCCATTTTTTGAATAGTATATACTTTTAAACGAATGGATCGTATGTTAAATCATCTAAGTGTAACACGTCTCCTGTCTCATATTGTGCTAGGGTCTCTGCAAAAATTCGCTCATTGTCCCACCTTCGTCGTCCACTGGACTCTCGCTCTGGTTCTTTACGTACTTTCAAAATAAAGGTTGCCATGGATTGATCGTAACCATCCTTTATCCAACGCAACATTTCCAGCAAGGTTCCTTTGAAACCTATTTTATTTTTCATTAGGATGATCAGGCAAAAGGTAATCATTGCAAGATAGACTTGATTATAAACGGCATTTTCACTCTTACCATATAATGTTGTAATGACCAAGTGTTGCCTGATCCATTTGAAAAACAACTCTATTTTCCAGCGGTTTCGGTAGATATCGCTGATTTCTTGCGCACTGCGCTTGGCGTCGTTACACACAATCCGAATAGGCTTGCCATTACTATCTGTTGTCTCTATCAATTGTAATGGATGTTTCATGTTTCCGATTGTCACCATGGCATGGCGTGTGATGGGAGAAGATGGATCCACGAGTAACTCTTCCACGACGTGTACCACTGTATTGGCTTTGATACGCGTTGCAAATTTTATTCCTTTTTCCGAATAGGCATCGAACTTCGCAAAGTTGAAGTACCCGCGATCGAATACATGAAGCACATCTAACTGATAAACAATTAATTCATCCAGCTGTGTCTCATCCGCTGGTCGGGCTGGCGTTAGAATCATCTTATCTAGCGAGAGCGTATCATTGCACAACCTAATTGAAGTGTGCATTTTAATCCCGGCTTTTGTTTCTCGAAAATCAGCCCATTCATAGCCACTAAGACACATGGAAATAGTCGATGAATCAATCAAATGCAGCTGAAGCAATGCCTTTCCTGCTTTCACAGGTCCTAGTGTATACTGTACCTTTTGAATGAGATGACGAAGAATAGCTTCTGGTATTTCATGTGGGATTTGTCTATTCTTACGCGAGAGTTGTGACTTACTGATACTGTCTATACCTACTAATCGCTGCACCGTTTTTTTGCGTGAAACAGACTGACTGATTACTGCAAGATTTTCTGATTTTTTAAGTTGTGCGTAAATAAATAAGCGAATATAGGCAATGGTATCTAGCTTTTTCGCATACTTGTCTACCCCTTCCATATCAATCATTTTTTGAATAACTTTTGTATCTAATGGATGAATGTATTCCTTGAATACCATTTTTATGGTATGATTGTCCATGAAAGACTCCTTATAATTTGGGATTTGGACAGGACTACCATACCCTAATTATAAGGTTTTTTTATGCGTTTTTGTATTGATAATTCCTATTATTCTTAGTATTGACACGAGTTGTTTTTTCTTGACTACTTTATAAAAAGTTTATGCAACGCTAGTGATAATTTCCTAGACTAGGACATAGCCGAACAACTAATAATGCTATTTGTTCGGCTTGTTTGCTATTTAAAATTTTTCTGGAAATGTTCAACAATATCTGAGGAATAAACACGAACAACTAATTTCTCATCCAACACATTCGCTCGCAGTAAAAGCGGTTGATTATACTTATTTTTAAAACTGAAATCAGGTCCCCACCAACTTACAGTTGCATCTTTTCCTGGCGGGACATAGGGAACATTTTTACTATGAGCATACCTTTCTACAATTTCAATTCCCTTTAAATCAACAGCATTAAATAAAGTAGACGATACTTGACAAATGCCCCCGCCAATATCTTCAGCCAATTCACCTTTAACAATAACTGGTGCGCGCTTATATCCTTTTTCCTCTGTTCTCTCCCCTACTACTGTATTAAATGAAAATAACTCACCAGGAAACACCACATGACTATCTATCGCTTTGGCAGCAAGTTCAATATTCGTGGTTCTCTCCTTATTGGATTGTTTAAAATGAGTAACATAACTACCTAATTGTTTTTGACTAATTTCGAGTAATAGCGCTTTATCTACACGAGGGTATATCGGTTTTACAGGAACTTGAAATTCGTGGATATCTTTATTATAAAAAGCTTCTCTAAATCCAATGTGAAACTGATTTCTATCTATGGTAACCCCCGGTTTTCCAGATACAACCTGCCCATTACGGTCTAATTTTGCATTTATTGGAGGGTGGTAAACTTTTTCATTTAAGTATTTCATTAAACTTTCCAATTTTAATTCATTTATAAAAAGTTTTTCTACGTTTTCTAGCGCATATTGATCAATTTCTACACGTTTCATCTTAATTTGTTCTGATTGCACTTCATTAGCTATAACTTTCTCAACTGGTAATAAAAACAATACGAATATGAACGCACAAGCAACTAACCTCATTATAAGAACGACCTCCCATTTATAGTATAAGTAAAATAAGGGCAAGTCATTCAAAAAAGGGTAATCATTAGAAAAACTTGTTTTATTATGCAGTGGGTATTATAGAATTGTTTGCCTGCACAACATGAACCTAAGCCCATGATGCCGCTCTTACATAGTATAAACCAAAACCATATGTCAGCTATTAAAAAAGAGTAAATATACATTCCATATAACTATGTACTTCTTCTATTTGACAACCAATATTGAACGCACCATCCTACACTAGCTCCTATTAGTAATACCATATAATATACTATCAAAAAATATACCGATCATTAACCCTAAACCAGTTATATACAAATAAACATTTTCTGACAAAGTCAAATTATATATAACCTCCCCTATTTTAAGTATTTTTTATACTATAAACCTTTAAATTTTTATGCTTTCCTATAGTATAAAAAAACAACCTCACCTAAAATAGGTGAGGTTGTTTTTTACCTAAAATCTCTCGTTTCTTCCATATAATCACTTAACAGTCGATACCCAATTAACGAAGCAATAACCAAGAAAATCCCACATAACGATTTATTTTTCATATTCGTAAGCCTCCCCATAAGTTTTAAATCATATTAGGCTGTGAACATCTTAAAATGGACGAAATTTTCCTTTTTTAAGTACTAGCTTAGGTCCACCTATAAGGTATAGAGAACGATTATCTACTACTTTCTTCATCGCAGCTGCTGCTTTTCCTTTAAGTTTATTATCATTAAACACATTTGCGATTCCATCTGAATGGCCAAGTGACGCAACTGTTCCTTTACTCTTAAAGACAAAATCGGTTAATGGCTCATTGTTTAATAAAGCAACCAAGTTTGCAGCTACAACATCCGCTTCTTGCATAGCTAATTGTGCAGTTGGCGGATACGGACGATCTGCGTTATGATCCCAAACCCAAGAACAGTCACCTATAACAAAAATATTTTCCTCATCAGACACACGTAAGTCACTATCTACATTTACTTTTCCTTTCGTAAGTTCAAAGCCAGAGTTTCCTAGCACAGAACTTCCTTTTACGCCGCCTGTCCAAATAATTGTACCAGCCTTAATCAGTTCATTGTCTTCCCCTACAATAAACCCTTCTTCTGTACATTCTGAAATTGGCGCGCCAATCTTAATTTCTACGCCACGATCTTCTAATGATTTCTTCGCATATTCAACCAACTCTTTATCAAACATTGGTAAAATAGATGGAGCCGCTTCTACATTAATAATTCTTACTTTATTACGATCAATATCGTATTTTTTACATAATTGCGGGACACGTTCTGCAAGTTCCCCAACTAATTCTATTCCTGTAAAGCCAGCACCACCAACCAAAATATTCAAGCTATGCTCATCAACACTTTCACCTGAATTATATTTTGCAAATTGATATTCTATGTGTTCACTAATTAGACGGCTGGAATCAATATCTTCAATAGCGAACGCGTGCTCCGCCATACCTTTAATTCCAAAATCATTTGATTCGAATCCAAGAGCAACAACAAGATAATCATAATCCAATTCACTGTTTTCTAAAATGACACGCTGGTTATCCTTATCGATTTTTGTTACAGCATCAACGACAAGCTTTACTTTATTTGGATTAATAACATCACTAATTATAACGCGCGCTTGATTTGGATTAATCGTTCCTGCAGCAACCTCATGTAACCAAGTAGATTCATAATGATAATTATGTTTGTTAACTAATACTATTTCTGCTTGTTCAGGAGACAATTTTTGCATAAGGCGTTTTGTTGTTGTTAGCCCTGCATAACCCGCCCCCAACACCACTATTTTGGGTTTATTTAGACTCATAAAAACTTCCACCTTCCTATAAACTTACTTCTATATTGTAGGAAAAAGCGCTCCTCTTAATAAAATATAATAAAATGACATCAACACGCTTATCCTTCATTTACAATATAATTATCATAACAAATATTTCATATTTAAGCCATTCACAAGAAGATTCTTTTCTCCCTCCTTTTACATATTGACCTTTTAAAAATAATGGCAAGTTTGTATTAGTGACTTGTAGTTATCCTCCTTTTACTTTATTTCCTACTCCATCCCTATTTAAACTTATTTTTTAAACGCTTTCAACATTTTGTGTTATAATTTCATAATAACGTATATTCTGAAAAAACGGAACAAGGTGGGGATTTTTTATGGAACAAACGGAAGTCCGTGTAATTAATCATAAAGGGGAAGATGTAGCACCGAATGGGAAAGAAATTGGAGATATTATTGTCAAAGGAAATGGTGCCTTACAACATGCTGCACACCAGCAAACACTTGAAGATGGTTGGATTTTCACAGGTGATAGAGGGACAGTAGATGAAAATGGGCATATTCATGTACAAGAAGCAAGAAAAGACATTCCTCATTCCACAGGTGCTATATCTACAGCCTACTTAGAGCAAACTTTACAGCAACATCCATCCATACAGGAAGTGGCGGTTGTCCCTATACCGCATAAAGAAAAAGGGGAAATTGCACACGCTTTTGTCGTTTTAAACGAAGAAAACACCATATCCGAAGATAGCCTCCTTTCTTTTTGCAAGCAACATTCTGAAAATTCCTATATTATCCACATATCTATTGTAGAAGAATTGCCAAAAACAGCTAGTGGAAAAATTTTAAAAACAGAGCTAAGAAATAGGCTTTAAATTATTAATAGCAGTATTTCATTGAAATAAAGTAAGTAAATGACACAAAATCTAAAATTATGTTGACAAATGCTAGATAAATTGGGATAATACAAAAGATAAATTGATACGGTTACCTTTAATTCAGTCCCGTGAGGCTGCCAAGGTGGAACAGATAAAATTCTGTTGGTAAAAGAAATAAGCTTTATTTTTCTTTTATAAAGCACCCTGCATGCACAAACACGGTAGGGTGTTTTTCTTATGCAGCACGGTAGCCGTTAAGTTAATAGGAGGAATACAACGTGACACAACATAAAGAAATACAAGTAGATGAACGATTGCCTTTGTTAACGAGTTTACCACTTAGTATCCAGCATTTATTCGCCATGTTTGGCTCAACAGTACTTGTTCCCATTTTATTCGGGGTCAATCCAGCAACGATATTAATGATGAATGGTGTTGGTACATTAATTTACTTATTGATTACAAAAGGGAAAATCCCTGCCTATTTAGGCTCTAGCTTTGCATTTATTTCACCTGTTACAGCCGTTCTTGCAGAATATGCTGGTGGAGAGGGTTACAGCTATGTATTAGGTGGTTTTTTAGCTGTCGGTGTTGTCCTATGCATCGTCGCCTTTATCGTTAAACTTGCTGGCACAAGGTGGATTGACATCATTTTCCCACCTGCTGCTATGGGAGCTATTGTTTCGGTTATTGGATTAGAACTTGTACCTACTGCTGCTGAAATGGCTGGGTGGATCGCACCAGTTGGAGCTGATGCATCATGGACCATTAACTCAGACACAGCTATTGTAGCTTTACTCACTTTATTAATCACAATTATTTGCTGGGTAACATTACGAGGGTTTTTGAAAATCATCCCGATTTTAATCGGAATTATTTCAGGGTATATCATCGCCTATTTTTTTGGATTAGTAGATCTTTCAGCAGTTCGTGAAGCAAGCTGGTTTTCTATGCCGGAATTTTATCAAATGAAATTTGATTGGGGAGCTATTTTAACCATCTTACCAGCTGCTATTGTACTTGTTCCTGAACATATCGGTCATCTATTTGTAACAGGGAATATTGTGAAAAAAGATCTTGCTAAAAACCCTGGCTTGGATCGTTCACTCGCAGGTAATGGCATATCGACCATTATTTCTAGCTTTTTCGGCTCTACACCTAACACCACATACGGTGAAAATATCGGCGTATTAGCAATCACAAAAGTGTACTCTACATGGATTATTGGTATGGCAGCAGTTCTCGCTATTATATTGTCGTTTGTAGGAAAGCTTGCAGCACTGATTTCTTCTATTCCTACCGCTGTTATGGGAGGGATATCTTTATTACTGTTCGGTATTATTGCAGCAAGTGGACTACGCATGCTAGTAGAAGCGAACGTAGATTATAACCGTTCGCAAAATTTAATCCTATCAAGCGTTGTATTAGTAATTGGGGTAAGTGGTACGACTGTACAGATTGGCTCTGTTGCCTTATCAGGTATGGGGCTAGCAACAATTGTCGCTATCCTCCTTAGTATCTTCTTTAAAATATTGGATATACTGAAATTGTCAAATGAAGGTTAGCACTTCCCCTATTAAATTGTAAAATAAAAATCCGAACTAATTTTGACTACCAACATGGTCAATTTCGTTCGGATTTTTATATAATTACCTATTCCCTATCCGTTGAAAGTTTATCTTTTTCCAAAGTATAGCAAGCCTACCAGAGCACCAGTCACACACATAACGATTGCAAAAATCAGGAATGGAATAGCTCCAAATTGGTAAATCAGTGGTACAGAAAGAGCGGTTACGAGTCCCCCGCCAAGAAATGGTTCATATACAAGTTGCTTATAACCGAAACCTTCAAAAGCAGGTGTTTCACTTCTAGGGTCTACAATTCGCATCAATAATAGACCTGTTGCAGTAATTCCCATCGATTGCCCAAAATCACCAATTCCACGTTCGAACCAATAAGAGGGAATCATTCTTGGTGCTAAAATTAAAAATCCCAACGCATTCCATAATATCCCTGTAATTGCTAGTAACAGAAACGGAACAATATAATCCCCTATTACATCAATGGATACTGTACCTATAGCCGTTAAAATTAGTAAATCTAACGCAAACCCTTGAATTCGATTAATCATATTTCTATCTACAATTTGTGCGTTATCTATTTTATTAAAAAATTTCTGGACAAATATCCCGCCAATCATGGCTAGTGGAAATAATGGGATATAAGTCATAAAGGTAGAGTCTGTAAACGGTGTAATAATAACCGACTCTAGCCATATGAGAGCTTGTAAAAGGAGATATCCGACTAATACGGCTAAGCCAACTAAAGCAAAATGTAACGACAATGGTTCAATGGACTCTGGTCTTACAGTCATTTTGGCAGCTGGATCACGATTTTCAAATTCCATAATTCCTTGCTTTCGTAAATCTGAAAAACCTTGTACATTTTTTATTACATGTGTTTTTTCTTTTCGTACCGCCCAGTTAATTAAAATAATGCCGACAATTACGCCTGATAATATCCCAATTGTAGCAAGACCTACTGCCAAATCATATCCTTGTGCAAAGCCAATTTCTTCAAATGTTCCAGCTAAACCAGCAGCTGTCCCATGCCCTCCTTCAAATGCTACCTCAATAAGGGCGCCCGTTAGTGGCGGCAGACCGAATACGGGGCTCAATACAAGTATAGCTAACAGAATTCCTATCACATACTGACCCCAGCCAATTGTCCAGCCAAAAGCTAATTGTGGTCCACCATAGTCCCATATTTTCCGTAAACCTGGAATGGAAGTTCCAAGAAACAGCGAAGCAAAAACAACGTTAATGAATAATCCTGGTAAATCGTTCCAGACTGCTGTTACTTGATCTGGAAAAATTCCATTCACCCAAAAAGAGTCTTCTGCTACAAATAGATATAGTATTTTCCCAAGTACTTGCGGTCCAAGCATTAAAGCTAAAAAACCTCCAATAATGGAGGCTGGTAAAAATAAATTCTGCAACCAAGCAACTCTTACCCGCACCCATTTTCCTAAGAGCAAAAAAGCGGCCACATATAAAAAAGCAAATCCAACTTGGCTTGCTGTCATTTTAAAAACCCCCTTCTTTATTATTGGTGCTATTGCTTTTCCCCAGATGATGGTTTTCAAAACTTTTACCTTATGAATCTGGCTAAAACTCTAGACATTTCTCAGGCGATGAGTTGTTGCCTTAGCTTTTTTCCTCCATATAAAAACAAAGCGTTTCTTCATAAGGATTTGACGAAAGCCTTCGTTTATGAAACTAAAGTGCAAACTAGTACTTTATCGTGCGCTTGCTATAATGTGTAAAATACGATCCTCTATCTCTTTACCTTCGTCTTCATCTACTAAATGGTTTAATAACAGAGAGAAGATAATATTATCTCCCTTTTTTATGTGCATATATCCGGAAAGCGTACTTACACCATAAATGGTCCCTGTTTTAGCCTTAACATCAAGATTTTCCATACGCCCTTGTAGTGTACCAAGCATACATGGTTCTTGTGCAACAGTATGTGGTAACGCATGTAAATATGTATTAAACCAATCTATTTTTTGAATTTTGTATAGTAGCTTGGTTACTTCGTTCGCAGGTATCATGTTTATATGTGATATACCTGAACCGTCTCGAATAACCATTGTTTCCAAATTCATTCCTATGCCGTCCATTTCCCGTTCTAAAACTTGCAAACCTTTTTCCCAGCTGCCCTCTCCGTATACTTGTCTACCCATTTCCTTTACAAGTATTTCCGCAATGGTATTATTGCTATTTTTCATAAATGGAAGCATTAGTTTCTTTAAAGCGGGAGAATGGTGCTTATATAATAATGTTGAACTATCCGGAGCTTGCCCACGACACATACTCCCCTCTATTAGAACTCCTTGCTTTTTTAACGCTGCTTGAAAAATATGTAGCGCGTAATCAGTGGGCTTCCAAACAGCTAGCCATTCTTCCACCCCCTCCCCACCTTCTGGAATTTCTCCTGATAAATAAATCGTATTTCCGTTCCTCTCTCTTATCATGGTAACATCTTCTTCTCCCCCTTTTTTCCCTGTCCTTATCGTATTGAGCACATCTATATAGGCTGTTTTTGGTGATACAGTTACCTTAGCATCATCTCCATATTTTCCAGGCGATATTTTCACATAAACACTTCCTGCATCGTACCGATGATCTGGTGAAATAGTTAGTGCAGAGATGGAAGATGCATAATGAAAAGTCTCATCATTCCAAATTACATCCTGCGACAAGCGAACAGCATCATACCACGTATCATCACCAATTATACTTCCTGCAATAAAATGTATTCCTAATGCATGCAATTGTTGAGCAAATCGTTGATACGTTTCTGGCAATAACGTTGGATCCCCTTTACCAACTACATATAAATTCCCCTTTAGTTTTCCTCCTTCTATCACTCCGTCTGTACGTAACTCCGTACTAAAACAATACTTCTCCCCCAAAACGTTCAAACTAGCCGCAGCTGTTAGTAGTTTCATATTGGAGGCTGGAAGAAATCGCGTATCTCCCATATGCTCATAAATCATTTTCCCGGTATTTGCAGCCCTTATGCTTATACCTATCAGTGCCCCTTGTAATTTTGGCTCATTCTTTATATATGCTTCTATACTTTCTTTCACCAGACATTTCCCCTCTTATCATCATTTATTATCGCATGCTTGTAAATTTGTATATAACTATTTCCATATGGTGAAGGGCAATCCTTCTTTTCATGTTAAATTTATCACTGCTTACTGAAATAATTTTTAAAATATAGATTGCACTTCATTTTTAACAAAACGTTGATGTTTGGAATTAAATACCACTAGTAACATGGGGCAAAACTGCTTATAATAAGAACAAACGTTCTTTATAGACTGTAGAATCTTTTTCATTACAGTTGATAGGCTTTCACCATAAAGCTGTAGCAATAACCCCAAGTTTTTCTAATGAGGATGATGTTTGATGGATTATTCCTTTTATCCCCGTAACGATGTTTTATGCATCGATATGCGTTCTTTCTACGCCAGTGTAGAAGCGGTTAAATTAGGGCTTGATCCAATGGAAACTTTATTAGCTGTTGTCGGCGATCCCAACCGTTCAGGTAGTATTGTACTTGCTGCTTCTCCTGCACTCAAAAAGAAATATGGAATTAGTAATGTCAGCCGTTATTTTGAACTACCAAAGGTTCCAGATCTACATATTGTTCCAGCACATATGGCAGACTATTTAGAAGTATCCACAGAAATAACTAAATTACTCTATCAATATGTTCCAAAAGAGGCTATCCATCCATATTCTGTTGATGAAGTATGGGTTACTGTTAACGGATTGAAAAGGCGATTTGGAAATCGTCTATCTATAGCGAAACGGATTAAACATGATATTCTAGAATGTTTTGGCATTACATGCTCCATTGGTATTGGAGATAATAAGTTTCTTGCTAAAGTCGTGATGGATATTCATGCAAAAAAACAAGGCATTGCCGAATGTACATATGAGGATGTACAACAAAAACTGTGGCCCGCTCCAGTGGAAACGATTTGGGGAATTGGAAGCAGAATGAAGAAAAATCTCGAACGAATGGGCATTATAACATTAGGACAACTCGCGCGTTTTGACTTACAACGACTACGAAAACGTTTCGGGGTTATGGGAGAGCAATTATATTGGCATGCATGGGGGATTGATTTGAGTCCCGTCATCGGCAATTTTGTGAAAACAAAGCAAAAGGGGTTTGGTCATGGTATTGCATTATTACGCGATTACGCAAAAGAAGAAGTTCATGTCTGTATACTGGATCTTTGCGAAGAAGTATGCCGAAGAGCAAGAACCGTTCAGATGGCAGGAAAAACCATTCAACTTGGAATTAGTTATTCAAAAGAAACAGGGGGCGGCTTTTCCCGTTCGACTTCTATTTCTATACCAACTAACGCCACAATGGATATGTATCATGTTTGTATGGGGTTGTTTTTTCGTTTTTACGATGGCAGGAGTAGTATTCGTCGAGTATATGTGACTTTAACCAATTTATATACGAAACAAGATACACAACTGAGCCTATTTGAAAACCGTACGAAAAAAGAGGATATTGGCTATACAATGGATGCGATCCGAGAAAAATATGGACCTACCTCCATTCTCCGTGCAATCAGCTATACAGATGCAGGCATTACAATCGAAAGGAGCAAAAAAATTGGTGGGCACTATGCTTAATGGAGAAATAAGAATGCTTGACAACATGAGGAGGTGACCTCACCAGAAACTTGCGTATGAATGTCAATAATGCAAAACCACCACTTCCCCCCCCCACACTGGCAACTAAGCCTTTATTAATGGTTTCGTGAGATTTCAAACACCTGAAGAGTTAAGGAACAAAGGCGCAAGCGCCCGGTTAGCAACGTAGCGAGTGGAACGAATCAACTAAAGTTTTAGGAATCACGGTGAGGAACGAACCGATGATGACTTATCGTAGGGCGATTTCGTGAAGTCGCCTAGTTGCTGGGCGCTGGAGCCGGACGTGGCTAAATAACTTAGTAAGTTTATCCACAGCTGCTAAATTTTATAATTTCCTAGACCATAAAAAAAAGCACCGTTGTTTTACTTATACGATACCCCACCAAACCTTCCTATGATGTGAAAATATCGCTGATCAACTGCACATCCTCTGCGGCAAGTGCAATCGTAGCAGCACGTTTGTTACTAACTACTTGTTCTGGCCGCTTGGCACCTGGAATAAGGACATCTACAGAAGGACGGGTGAGATACCATGCTAAAACAATATGAGCAATTTCTTCGTTATATTTCTCGGCAATTGGTTTTAATTTCGCCACTTTCTCAAGGTTTTCATGAAATGTATTACCTTGGAAATTAGGATTTTCAGCTCGTAAATCTGTAAATGTTTGATCTTTAGCATATTTTCCAGCAAGCAAGCCTGATTCCAGTGGAAAATAAGGGATAAAAGTAATGTTCTTTTTTTCTGTATAAGGGAAAAAGCTATCTTCTGCCTCACGTTTTAGTAAATTGTATTCGCCTTGCACTACGTCTACATAGCCATCTTTATTCGCTTCTTTCAATTGTTCCAATGTGAAATTAGACACACCTATGGAACGAATTTTTCCTTCATCTTTTAATTCTTTCAACGCTCCAACTGCCTCATCTTTTGGTGTATCTTGATCTGGAAAATGAATATAATATAAATCAATATAATCTGTTTGCAAGCGGCGAAGACTATCTTCGACGGACTGCTTCAAAAAAGTTGGGGAATTATCCATGACCACTTCATCACCAACAAATTTATGCGCTCCTTTCGTTGCCAGCACGATATCTTCCCGGTTATATTCTTTCATCACTTCACCGGTTAACTCTTCAGAGCGTTTAGGTCCATAAATATACGCTGTATCCAACATATTAATTCCTTGATCTAAGGCTGTACGCACAACATTCTTTCCTTGTTCCTCATCAAGCATATTTGGATACAAATTATGCCCGCCGACAGCATTGGTACCTAACCCAATTGGATAAACAACGATATCTGATTTTCCTAATGTAACTTTAGTCATAAGTAAAAACATCTCCTTTTCATATGATTTGCTTTACTATCTTTAATTTACCATAAACAGATGCTCTAAACATCCCAACGCAAAAATTACTCAAACGCTAGGTTTTTTCCTACGTTAATGCTCTGTTGCTTATAAAAACTAGTAAAAAGCTTCAATTAGAAGGCTGATTCTCCTACCAAATTTCTGAAAAAAGGAAAGGAATATGTAAACCCTTATCTCCAAATACAACAACATATTACTCTTATCGTAAAAAAACCTTACATATGAAACGTTGTCCTATTATACAATAAATAAGTGAAACTGTTTCACTTTACTATGTATAGAATGTTAGAGTTTCAAGTAATAGCATTCGCCACAAAAACTCGGCGATCGGCCAAATTTTTTAATACGAAAAGGAGATGATACGATGCTGCATATTCTCGTAGTCGGTGGGGATAAAAGATATATACATGTTATCGAAACATTGGCTAAATCAGAAAACAACTTATATTTAATTGGATTTGATACGGTTTCTTTTGATAAATCTAATGTTAAGCATGCCAAGTTAGAGCATATGGATCTTTCTATTATCGATGCGATTATTTTACCTATTGCAGGGACAGATGAAAGGGGCCAAGTTGAAATCATGTATGCAAATGGACACTTTTATCTTACAGAACAAATACTTTCCTCTACTCCTGATCATTGCACCATTTATACAGGAACTGCAAATGATTACTTACAGGGAATGTGTAAAGCAGCACAACGAAGTTTAATACGATTATTTGATCGAGACGACGTTGCGATTTATAATTCTATCCCAACAGCAGAGGGGGCATTAAAAATTGCGATAGAAGAAACGGAGGAAACGATTCATAACGCAAATGTATGTGTGCTTGGATTTGGCAGAGTGGGGAAAACAGTAGCACGACTTTTTCATGCAGTCGGTGCTAACGTATATGTAGTAGCTAGAAACCATGCAGATTTAGCTAGGGTTACAGAAATGGGGTTAACCCCTATAAAACCAAATAGACTACATAAGCTACTAGCTGATATGGCTATCTGTATCAATACGATTCCTTCATTAGCTATCGATGATGAACGTTTAACCAATATGTCGATTTCTACCGTAATTATTGACCTGGCTTCAAAACCTGGTGGCGTAGACTTCGTAACCGCTCAAAGACGGGGTATAAAAGCAGTTCACGCACTCGGGTTACCCGGCAAAACAGCACCTAAGACAGCGGGTAGAATAATAGCTAATATATTAATGGAAAGTTTAAAAAGCGAACAGAAACACCAGTAGAAAAACTTGGCTTTTCGTCCATTCTTATAGCAAAAAAATGCCGTCATTTTGCTTATGAACTATATACTTTCCTATAATGTAAAAAAATCACAAATTGCTAAGTTATAGAAACGTACTTTCCTGCAACATAATGAACAACTATTCGGAATCATTCAAAAAGCGAATCCCAAATGCTCCATTACTATTTCTGGTAAAGTGTATGCTCGCTTTCATTTCCTAAACGTCTAGAGAGTCTCTCTTTGCATGATTTTCAAAAGCGATGATGGCTCGCTCAAAATGAGCCATCATCCATGCTATAGCTTTGACTTATCCAGCATATACTGCAACTTCTTAAAGCGAGTGAACTTAAAGGTTAGAAATACATCCAAAAGCTCTATTTAATTAAAAATTTTGTTCTGCTAGAACCGTCTTTGGACTTCGTTACTTCAAGCACAGCTGGAAAAATTGCTTTTAATTCTTGCACATGAGAAATGATGCCAATCATTCTTCCTGATTGCTGCAAATCGACTAACGTATCAATTGCTTTATTCAATGCCTCTTCATCGAGCGTACCAAAACCTTCATCAATAAACATCGTATCAATTGAAATAGCACCTTGAAAGCTTTGAATCACATCGGACATTCCGAGTGCTAAGCTAAGTGAAGCGTTAAACTTCTCTCCTCCTGATAAAGTTTTGACATCTCTCGTTTGACCTGTATAAGCATCATATACATCAAGGGCAAGACCGCTTTGTCTCCCGTATGATTCTTGACGATCACTACGAATAAAGGCATATTGCCCATTTGACAGTTCTTTTAACCGCTCATTTCCTGCAGCAATAATTTGTTCTAAGTATTCAATCTGCAAATAACGTTCAAACGAGACTTTTCGATGATTTTGACCTCGAATCATATCATATAAATCAGCTACTCTTTGCAACTGACGTTCATAATTTGTTACTTTTTCCATTACTTTTTGTACCGATTGCTTTAATGCTTTTGCTTCTTGTTCATACTGTTTGGATTCATTCCATCTACTTAAAGCTAATTCGTACGTTTCTTTTAAACGATGTAAATCCTGTTGCATAACAGTTACATCTAACTGCTCCTTACCTACTAACATAGCGTCTAATTCTTGAACCTGTTCACGTATAGAAGAGATAGACTGATAGTATTGTTCTAAATCTTGTTTCAATGCTACCCGTTCAGATTCAGGCAATTTTGCTTTTTGATAGGTGGCTTCTGAGGAAAAACCTTCCTTTGCTAAAGCTTGTAAAAATTGGTCAACAGCATTCTCTCGCTTTTTAACCGTTTCGTCTAGCTGCTTCATGACTTGAGTGAGTTCTGAATGAACTTTCGTTTGTTCCTGTTTCCATTTCTGTTGCTCTTTTTGTATAGCTTCCCATGCACTTTTTAGTTGCTCTAAATGAGTGGCTGTTTTAGCAATTTGCTCTTTCAAGTCTGCAAGTACACGCATGCTCTCTGGTACAGACTGTATCCTTTCCTGATAAGCTGCCTGCTTTTGTGCTAATGTTAACTTTAATTGTTGCTCCAATTGCTGTTGCTCTTTTTGCTTTGCTTCCAATGCTTTATATTCGGATTGAAGTTTTTCAAGCGCAAGCTTCTTTTCTCCACGTTGATGACGTGCTTGTCTTAGCCTTTCTACCTCAGCATTTAGCTTTTTACCAACTGTTGCAAGTTGCTCCTCTTTTTGTTTTACATTTGTGCTAGCTATATGCTGCTTTTCTAATTCAGTTGCTTTTACGCGAACATTTTCTTGATTCGCTTTTAACTTACCACGTACATCTCGATATGCTGTGTCGACTCCCTCAAATTCTCTTCTCGCTTTTTCTAATTGCTCTTTCGTCACTTTCTCCCATTGTTGTGTAGCTTTACTCGGGTGGTCTAGGCTTCCACAAACCGGACATGCCTCCCCTTCATGCAAATGGGCAGCTAAATAAACGGCTTGGTTATCCATCCATGTTTGTTCAAGTTTGTTATAATGCCCTTTCATTTGGATAGCTATTTTTTCTTTTTGCTTCGCTTCGTTTTTTAACAGGATTTGTTGTTCCATTAGTTTACGATATTCATGTACTAACCTAAATTGCTCACGCATCGTATTTAATTCTTCCTGCTTATCAGGAAGCTTCTCTACGAATTGGTCAAGCTCATGCATATGCTTTTCCATTTGATCTATTTGGTCCTTTTTCTTCACCAAAAGTTGTTCTGTAGCATAAAGGGCATCAGCTGCTTGCTTAGCTTGGTTTTCCATCGCCATTAACTGCCGTTTCATTTCATCAATTTGTTCCACGATAGGTAAATAATTATTTAATCTATCTAGCTTTTTCCGAACCTCTTCTCGCTCAGGTTCACGTTTTTCTTCAGCCTCTAATTGTTTGTTTACATTACTTAATTGTTCATCGACACGCTGCTTGTGGTGTTTTCCATTTTTTAGTTGTCGTTCTTTTCTTTCTTCCTCTTTTAGCCAATCATTTCTCTGTTGCTCCAACAGAACAATTCCTTGTGCAAATTCCGCTTGCGTAAGTTTTTGCTTTTTTTGTTGATATTCCGCTTCTCGTTGTTCAAGGTCTTTTAAACGTACTTGCTTTTGCTGTAATTCTGCAAATCGTTCATTTATAGCCTTTGCCCCATAAAATTCCTTTTGTTTTTTATCATGGGCAAGATATGCATGCTCATATTTCTGTTTATCTGTTGCTATTTTCCATTGATAATAGCGACATTCCTCTTCAAGACCGCGCAAAACTTGATGCATGTTATAGCTTTCTTGCTCTAACGTTTGGAAAAGTAGGGCGTCCTCTCGTATTGGTAAGGAAGTATGAATTTGCATTATATATTGTTTTTGTTCCTGCTCTGCTTGCTTGAACGCTTCTTCTGCTGCTAATTTTTTTCGCCTGAATCGCTCTGCAATAGCTTGGTAGGTCTCCGTTTTAAACAATCGTCGCAAAATTTCTTCCTTATTTTCCGTTTGTGACGTTAATAGTTTACGAAATTCCCCTTGTGGAAGCATAACAATTTGTTTAAACTGATCTTGCGTGAGGCCAATTAGCTGTTCTATTTTTTTATCAATTTCAGAAACAATTTGTCTATCTACACAAGGTATGTCACCGTCATTCGTAACTTCAAAAAACTCATATCGCTCTCCCGTTTTCGTTTTATTCCCTTTTTTCACATGTCCCAATTGACGTAAAACGCGATACTGATCTCCTTTTAATTCAAACAAAAGTTCAACAGCTGTATGAACATCATCTTCAGCAAAATCACTTCGAAGCATCGTATTATTTTCTCTATCTTGGCCACTGGCAGCGCCAAATAACGCAAAACAAATCGCGTCAAAAATGGTGGTCTTTCCCGCTCCTGTATTACCACCAATTACAAACAAACGATGATTCCCAAGTTCATCAAAATGAATAACTTCCTTATCCTTGTATGGACCAAATGCAGTCATGGTTAATTTTATCGGTCTCAATTGTATTCACCCTTCCCAAACAGTTCAGCTTTTTATTTCTTATATCTTATTGAAGTGTATGAGTGGCATCTTTTGTCTCATCTTGTTCTGTTAAAAGATCATGCAAGGTATCTTGAAACAATTTTACGGTCTCCTCGTCTGGAGCCTCTCCTTTCACTTCTTTATAAAAAGCTTCAAACAGTTCCATATCTGACATTTTTGTTCGTTCTACCATTTTTTCCTTCTCAGAAGCACCAGGCGTTGTGAAAAACGTTTTCCTCTCAACGTGCATTGCATTTGGATACACAGAGCGGAGTTTTTCCATCGGTGATAAGACAGGAGTTTCATCTGTCAGTTTAATAAACACATAGTCTTCATTCATTGGTAGTTGTAAAAGCTCATCTAATGCGCCTTCCACTGTTCGCATTTCTCTTTTCGGTAGGAGTAGCTGTTTTTCAATTTCTACTTCACCTTCCCCATCTACATTCACAATAAAAAAACCTTTGCGATGATTTTCTTCAGAGATCGAATATTTTAAAGGAGAACCTGCATAACGAATCTCTTTTCTTTTGACATAATGCGCTTGATGAAGGTGACCTAAGGCAGTATAGTGAAAGCTATGAAACAAATCAGCTTCTACGTATTCAGATCCTCCTATAGACAACGGTCTTTCTGATTCACTAGTATTCGCCTCTCTTTCCCCATAAGGGGTCACAAAAGCATGTCCTACAAATACATGCCTGGCATTTGGATCCATGGATGCTTCTATATGTTGAATAATTATTTTCATGGCATCATTATGCGTCCGAACGGTATCATTACCAAAAACACGGCGTACAATACTTGGGTCACAGTAGGGAATGAGGTAGACATGGACTTCTCCATACGCATCATGTAAGACTACTGGCCTAATTGGTTCTGAGAGGTTCCCTGCAATATGCAAACCATTTTCACGCAATATTTTACTTCCAAAATCAAGCCTGCTTGGACTATCATGGTTACCCGCAATTGCAAGAACCGGTATATTTAGCTCTAAGACGATTTTACCTAACGTTTCATCTAATAAATGTACAGCTTCTGTAGGCGGTACTGCTCGATCATACAAATCTCCTGCAATAATGACAGCATCAGGCTGTTCCTCTTCAACAGCTTGAATAAATTTTTTTATAATATATTTTTGATCATTGGTCATATATACGCCTTGCACAAGCTTACCAAGATGCCAATCTGCTGTATGAAAAAATTTCATCGTTAAAACTCCTCCCCGTATACAAGCGTATTTTTAACTGAAATACCATCTAGAAATACTTAAGCAATCCGATTTAGAAAATCGCTACGTCTTTTTGACGATAATGTCGCTTTGCTTATACTATAATAGAGGTTTTATATTTTCCTATAGTGCAAAAAAGCTTATCCTAGCGTGGCGTTTAGTAACTCGCTCTCACCTAGTTTTCTATAATAAAATACATACCTTAAAACCATTTATGTATCAATGATTTGCCTTCCATTTTAGTATAAAGCAAATTCTAACATCAAACCAGTTTTCATTTTACACGATGTTCCTATCTGGATGTAGAATGTCATTCTTATTCTAATAATCCTATTACTTACAAATCGAAGCACGATCTTGCTTTTATGGATGGATGCAAATAACACCCTGTAATAAAGAAAAAAGCCTACTGATTGAAGAGTTATATTCCAGTAAGGCTAGATCCTATTGAAATTTTAAACTTTTAAGTACCACACCATGCTCTTTTCCTAATAGTGCCATTTAAACGATATCATTACAGCGTAACAAGCAACATCTTGTGTGCAACATGGCTTTGATCGACAAATTTACTGATGCTTTATTTCGTGCAACGAAATACGGCATATGGAAGCTTCTCCTTATACCTCTTCGTCAACGCTTGGTGTTGATGCAGTATATCTAATGCCTCATCTATTTCTGAATTTGAAAAATGAAAATCTTGTGCTTCATCTATCGTTATAGGTAATGGATTTAGGCTTGGTTGTTCGATATTAATTTGCTTAAAACTAGACTGAGAGAGTTTTTCACGCCATTCTGTTTCTGTTAATAAATGACGGAACCCATAAAATGATGCGATTGCATGCTTATCACTCTCTCCCACACTTTCATCAACCATTATTTCAACAGCTAAGAAACATCCATTACATTTTAAAACATTCCTAATAGAAGTTAACGATTTTGATATATTTGTAAATGCTAAAACAGATTCCGAAAGAACAATATCAAACTGCTCACTCCAACACATCTGCTCTATATTACCTTGAACGACGGAAATGGGAACTTCGCCATCTAGAAATCTCTGCTTAGCTTTTTCCACCATGATCGGATGGATATCCATTGCTGTAACAGAACATGCATATTGATTCGCGATAAAAGCCGCCGTCTGTCCTGTGCCACACCCAATATCGAGTAATTTAGTTGTATGATCAATAGATTGCTGTGCTACTATTTCTTTTGTTAACTTTAGCCCTCCTGGATGGGCGCCGCCCACTCCAAGCTTAGCCAAACTTTCCAAATAATTCACACCTTCACCTCCACGCATTTAATATATGCGCCCCTCATTACATTCGATACAAGTCCCTATTTCTTCCGACATGCATATGCTATCAAAGTGACTTTTTCCAAAGGAGGTGCAGAAAAAATGGCGGGGGTTATTCGTACGGATAAATGGCTGCTGCATGACGATAACCAACCACTCCAAATTGCCAAACGATTAAAAAAATACTTCCCTGATGCGGAAGCAGAAGAAGTCCTCCATCATTTGACAATGTTCGGCATGAGTCGTTCAGCAGTAACCAAAAAACAAATACAGAAGATGCAGGAAGCAAACATATGGAAAATAGTTGCAAAAGATTATCAACAGTTGCAACATGATTGGGAAGGAGATAACATTCCTATTTTTATTCTTCCATCTGATACTGCGAACTATAAATTAAGGAAAGAATTTAATGGAAAGGCCGGGCTAAGCTTTAACGATAAAATTTTCTTATTTCTATCTGAGTGGAATACTAAAATGGAGATTCGAGCGCTCTTAACACATGAGTACAACCATGTTTGCCGGTTGACAAAATATAATAAACCAGAAAGTAAGTATACGTTATTAGATACGATTATTTTAGAAGGAATGGCAGAATACGCTGTTTACAAACGGCTTGGTGTAGAGCATACAGCTAGTTATATTGGAAAATATAGCGATGATGTATTACATCGGTTTTGGAACAAATACATTGCACCAAAAAAAGAACTAGAGCCAGAATCAAAAACATACTACCACTTACTGTATGGATCACATTTGTACCCAAAAATGCTAGGATATTGTGTTGGAGAATGCCTTGTTCGTACCTATGCGAGCAAACATGAATTGTCTTTAAAAGAGTTGTTTACGATTGAAAGTGATAAAATTGCTGAAACAGATATACATGACTAGCAGAAACTTACGTATGTTTTAGCAAACAACGAATCACTCTAGCCGTACAGTGGAATGAAGGGGAAATTCTTGGTGCCTCTAAGGGGTGACCTCTCTTTTATCTCTATCGAGCGTTTATTACAAGTGTATGGCTAGGCTCATTTTTCGATATGATAAACCGTTAAAGTTTTTATACTCATAGTATTAAAAATATCCGCGGGAAGATAACCATTTTATCCGCGGATATTTTATCCTATTAGTCTACTAAATTAATGTCTTTTACTTTTTTGAATACGATCAATAACAAAAAGAATGGTGCAAACGACAAGCATCACAAAGGCTGTAAAAATAAACGGTATCCCCCACCACTCGGCAATTGCTCCGGAGATAGAAGAGCCAGCGACAACTCCTAATGAAAAAAATGCATAAAATATGCCATATGCTTTTCCGCGGTCTGTTTTAGTAGAACTTTCTGCTACCATACGGTTCATGGAAGGAAAAACAAGTGCAAACCCGATTCCATACACAATCATTGTTAAAATTCCTAACCAAAATTGTGTAATGTAACTTAAAAATAACATCGAAATTCCTATTAATAAAATCCCCCCACCAACTAAAGTCAACGGTTGCGCTCGATCATAAATTCGATTAATAGGAGTTAAGAATACTATAATTGCCATAATTCCAAATGTGCTTAACAATGCTCCAGTTGCACTAGCATTCAACCCAATCGCTTCCACCTTTAAAGGTAAAGCAAACGCCAATGTTCCATTACTAATCATTAAAGCAAACGCTGCTAGGGAGGCTTGCAATAATAAAGGGTTTTTTAATAATGGAATGAAATGCTTGACATGAACTTTGGATCTATCTCTGGAAATAAATGATTCTTCTAAATAGCGAAGGACTAGAAAAGACGTCATGAAAAACAACCCTGCTACGAATAGAAACACATACTCTATCTGCCCGCGAGCAGCTAAAGCACCACCAACAGCTGGTCCTACAATGGCTGCAATTCCAATCGCTGCGCCTGTAAAGGCCATGGCTTTTCCTCTAGAACCAACCCTCGTCTGGTCACCTACATACGCAAAAGCAGAAGGAATTAAAAAACCACCAGCAAGTCCATGTAATAATCGAATAATAAATAACTGAGTACCTGTGGCAGCAAGTGGATATAACAGTAAAATAACCGTAACCGAGATCATACCAATAAACAGCATGCGCTTTCGGCCATACTTGTCAATCCAGTGTCCACCTAATATATTGCCGAACATGTTTGTTAATGAATAAACAGCTACAATTGCACCTGTTAATATATTTGAAGCCCCAAGACTTTTTGCATATGGAGTTATGATAGGCAATTGAATAAACGTATCAATAAATGAAACAACAATAATAAAATATAAAAGCTTTTTCACATATCTCTCCTCGCTTTCCAACCTATTATACCTAAATTCATAGGAAAAGCGATGACAAAAGTAGAAAAATGTTTATTCGTCACAGTTTTTTCAATATATGTTTCAAATTATATATTTATTGGTATTATATATATTGACTTATCCCTTTTACGCTATAGGAGAGTATAAAATTTAAAGAATTATATAAGCAAAACAAACACGTTTTTTTCCATAAAGCTTGAATGGTAAGCCGAGTGTTTTATTGTTTCTTACAAGCAAGGAGTACTAAACGAGCACTTAAAAATCCATGGTGCATTGTAGCTGTTCTTATATTTACTAAGATAAACAGCACAGCTAGATACATCCATTGGGCATTTTTTAAAATATTTTCAGGGTTTAACTTAAGTTCTGAAGTTCTGTAAGGTGTCACCTCTGCTGTTTTTTGGTACGATAGAAAGTACAAACTTTTTAGTGGCGGGTTTCTTTCATTCCACAAGGATATGATCTATGATCATGCGGTGAGCCTTGCACATGTTTATTAGGAAAATCTAAAATAAAGAAGGCGATTATTAACTATGCATATCTGGAAAAAATATAAACAGACTTCATTTGTCATTAAAATGACTATAGCTTTCATTGCTGGAATCATTATCGGATTAATATTTCAAGATCAGACAGATATTCTCGAACCATTAGGTACGTTGCTCATTCACTTACTAAGTTTAGTCGCTATTCCTGTTATCTTCCTGACAGTGGTGCTTGCAGTAAATAAAATGAAAATTCATCAACTCGGTCGTATGGGTGGCAAATTAATGTTATACTACATGGCTACGACTGCAGCCGCTGTGTTAATAGGCCTCGCATTAGCTTTATGGATCAACCCAGGTACAAGCTTAACGCTTCCAGACACGCAAGTGGAAGAACCTGAAACACCAAGCTTTTCAGATATACTGTTACAAATTGTGCCTAAAAATATTTTCACTGCATTTACATCTGGAGATCTCATGGCTATCTTATTTATTGCTGTCATTATGGGCATTGCTATTTCTACCATGCGCTATGCGAATGACAAAAAAATGAAAGAATACGGTGACTTATTAAATACTTTTTTCACCGCGCTCAATGAAATGTTTTACAAGATTTTGCAAGGAGTCTTGTTATACGCCCCAATTGGAATTTTTGCTATTAGTGCAACTGCATTTGGAAGCCAAGGTTGGGACACTTTCCAATCGTTATTAAAATTTACGGCGGTTTTTTATTTAGGTATTTTACTATTATGGGTATTCGTATATACAGGCTTTTTAAAATTGGCCAAAGTTCCTGTCATTTCTTTCTTTAAGCAAACGAAAGAAGCCTATACCACTGCATTCTTTACATCTAGTAGTATTGCCTCCCTCCCTATTGCCATAAATTCAGCTAAAAAAGCAGGCATTTCGGAAACAACAGCGAACTTTGCACTTCCACTTGGTGCTGTTTTCAATTCCGATGGTGGGGCGTTAAGAATGGGTGTTTCATTGGTATTTGCAGCAAATATTACTAATTTAAGCCTCTCACCAACAGATTTTCTAGTCATTGTTATGATCGGCACTCTACTCTCCATAGGGACAGCAGGCGTACCTGCGGCAGGCTTAGTAACCTTATCAGCTGTACTAAGCATGTTCGGCTTACCACTTGAAATCGTCGCTTTAATTGCCGGAGTAGATGCGTTAATTGGAATGGCTGGTACTGCTTCAAATGTCATTGGAGATATCGTTGGGGCGACAGTTGTTGATAAATCAGAACGAAAACGAGCTGCATAAAGGATGCTACGTATATTTGAGCATTTTCTGTCTTTATGTATGAACAATCGAGAAGGGGCTGTTGCACAATCAGGTAATTGATTGTGTAACAGCTTTTTTGTGTATACACAAAAAACAGACCACAAAGGGCCTGTTCTCATGTATTATTAATTTATGACCAATAAACAAATAACACAAACCCAGTATACGCAAACTGCAGCAAATTATCAATTATATTTACCGATGGATGTAGAAGAAATGATTCCTATGGATGATTCGGTCCGGCTCCACTGCCTCTTATGTGAAAGGATGGATTATAGAGAACTACTACAGGCATACGCTTCCAAAGGGAGAAAACCAGCAGTCGATCCAGTCATTCTATTTAAGGTCATTACCTACGCAGCCTCGCAAAAAATCTACTCTTCCCGAGGGATAGAAAAAGCATGTCGTCGGGATATCAATTTCCGTTGGCTTCTTCAAGGGTATGCAGCTCCTGATCATTCTACTATCAGTCGTTTCAAGCAAAAATATCTGACCGATATGGTGATGGAACAGCTCTTCTTTCAACAAGTCGTGTGGCTTTATCAACAAGAAGCAATTACCGGTGAAACCATCTATATCGATGGCACCAAAATCGAAGCGTATGCCAATCGGTATTCTTTCGTATGGAAAAAGGCAATCACCAAACATGAAGCCAAGATGTATACCAAATGGCAAGCCCTGCTGGAACAGATCAATACAACATACTGTCAGATTTTCACCAGTCCTTACGAGACCTTTTTAGAAGATTTGAAAAAAGTGCTTGTTTTCCTGGAGAAAGTAAAAGCGAAAGAAAACATCACGTTCGTTTATGGAAAGGGGAAAAGAAAAACGGTCCTTCAACGTTATCATGAACAAGTAAAGGAAATGCTTCAACGTAAAGAACACTACGATACTTCCAATCAGATTATGGGAGAGAAACGAAACAGTTATTCTAAAACAGACCATAATGCCACGTTTATGCGAATGAAAGATGATCCTATGAGGAATGGTCAACTCAAACCAGCTTATAATGTCCAAGCTGCCGTGGATGCGGAATTTATCGTTGGGATCAATGCGTTTTCCGATCGAAACGACACAACAACATTAATTCCAATGCTTCAATACGTAAAGGAACATCTTCCCTTTACCTATCGCAACATCGTCGCAGATTCTGGATATGAAAGCGAAGAAAATTACGTGTATTTAAAGAAGCAAAAACAGACGGCCTATATCAAGCCGCAAAATCATGAACGCAAGAAAAAAGCTTCTTTCAAAAAGGACATCAGACACCGAGAAAACATGGCTTATGATAAAAGCACAGATACCTATACCTGTGCCAATAACCAGCAGCTGCATGCCATTAGAAACTACACGCGAACCTCGCAGACTGGCTATCAATCTAAGGTAACCGTCTACGAATGTGAAGATTGTACAGGTTGTCCGCTCAAAGAAAAATGTACAAAAGCGAAAGGGAATCGCCAACTGCATGTAGCCAAGGAATTTCTGGCATACCGGGAAACAGCGCAAGAAAATATTCTAACAGAAACAGGCACACTGTACCGTATGAATCGTTCCATTCAAGTGGAAGGAACGTTCGGCGTACTGAAGGAAGATTATCATCTGAAGAAGTTTCGTACGCGAGGAACAGGTAATGTACGAAACGAACTTTTAATCCTGGCATTTGGTTATAATCTCAATAAAATACATACGAAAATCCAAGCTAATCGCCTAAACCTCTATTATCATCCATTAAAGACAGCTTAAAAAAATAAAAAAAGGCGAGGCTTATTTAAGTGCGTCAAAAACCGATTAAATTTCCTTTTATCACCATAAATAAAATAATGCATCTTAAAACGAGCAATCTCATATATAAAAAGGAGCTGTCAGCAAATGCATAATATGCATTTTGCGACAGCTCCTTTTTCTTTCACGCACAATCCTATAGGAATTGCTTGGTAACATATGAACAATTATTGAATGTAAGGGTTATTGTCTTGAAAAATTACCCCCCTATCTATATAATAATAATGTGAAATAATTCACATTTAAAAGGAAGGGGTTTTACTTATGGAAGCAGAAATAAAAAAACAGCAATCGATCCAAAGTAATCAGTTGCTAAAATTAGAGTACGTATTAGGAATTGTTGCTATTATATCCGTTTTTATTTTAGGCAGCGTACTTCTAAAGACAGATATGTTATTTTTTAGACTACTCATTGGGGTGGGGCTTGGGTATACGTTAACACGTGCTTATACCGGTTTTGCTGGAAGCATTAATCGCGCTTATGCCACTGGTTCAACAAAATTGCTTCGAGCGATGGCATTAATGTTTTTTGTTACTACGTTAGCAACGACTACATTTTTATTGTATTCTAACCCTACAAACTACGATTTATGGATTAACCCAATTAATGTTGGCTTAATTGCAGGTGGATTGTTGTTCGGATTTGGCATGGCCTTCTCTTCATGCTGTGCATCAGGTGTGTTAACCGATTTAGCGACAGGTTTTCCTAGAGCACTAATCACCCTTTTATTTTTTGGTATTGGCATTTTTATTGGATTTCCAATTCAGCATACGGCTAGTTGGGTTTCTGATTCATGGTTTTCTACCTCTATAGGGAGTCAATTGCAAGGCGGCGTATTCTTACCGGATCTTTTTAAATGGGATGGTCTAAACGGATATGTTGGAGCTATTTTACTTACTGCACTCTTCTGTGGAATAACCGTCTATTTTGCCTATCGTTATGAAAGAAAAAGAAAGCAACAAAATCGATATATGGAACATGAAACAGAAAAATTACAAGAGCAACCGGATACATTTGATAGTAAAGATTATAAGCTATTCAGCCAAGCAACTTACAACCGTGTTTTTATTAAACCATGGTCTCTGAAACAAGGAGCAATTGTAATTAGTGTATTATTCGTATTACTAATGGGCGTTACAAAAGCTGGCTGGGGAGCTTCTACTCCGTTTGGTATTTGGTTTGGAAAAATAGTAATGTTCTTAGGAGTTTCGCCAGAATCCGTTGCTTCCTTTACCAAAATGTCAGCTGACCCGTTTGTATTGCCTTTCTTCGAGCATCCAGTATCTGTCCAAAACTTTGGTATCTTAGTAGGAACGGTTATCTATTTATTAACAGCTGGGAAAATGAAAACAATGTTTTTACAAGGTGCTCATATTCAAAAGAGAGAAGCAGCTCTATTTGCTTTAGGTGGGATTACTATGGGACTTGGCACAAGACTTGCCAATGGATGTAATGTCGGAGCATTATTTACTCCAATTGCAAACTTCTCCCTATCAGGTTGGATATTCTTTATCTTTTTAGCATTAGGCGGTATTATCGGTAATATGCTAGCTAAACGTTTATTTTAATCATCCATTTTTTGAAGGAGCCTATGTTTTTACTTGGCTATCGCCCAAGCTTTTATATTAAAAGCTTAAAACAATAAATCCAAAGATCTATACTTCATGTAGTACTAAAAAATTAGTATTTGTGAGCAAAATTTAAATTTTTATAACGACACAGAAATTACCGATACGGGTATATGTACAAAAAGTAATTTTTTTGGTATGATTGCTTTAGACTTAAATGTTATCTAATTCACAAATAAAAGTAGTATTTGAATAATGCATTGTACTATGTGTAAAAAGGAGAATGAACATGAATAAAAAAATTGTTGTTATCGGCGGTGTTGCCGGTGGCGCTTCAGCTGCAGCAAGAGCAAGAAGATTAGACGAACACGCTGAAGTGATTATGTTTGAGCGAGGCCCTCATGTGTCCTTTTCAAACTGTGCATTGCCATTTCACTTAAGTGGCATTGTTGAAAATAGCGATGATCTTGTACTAATGAACCCAGTCCAATTCAAAAAACAATACAATATCGAGGCACGTGTAAATAGTGACGTGATTTCTATTAATCGTAGAAATAAAACGATTACAGTGAAAAATGTGCTAACTGGAGAAAGTTACGATGAGAGTTATGATAAACTCGTCCTCTCTCCTGGAGCAAACCCTATTGTTCCGTCTATACCTGGAACAGAAATGGACCATGTATTTACCGTACGAAACGTAGTTGATATTGCTAAATTAGATGCATATGTCAAACAAGATACCGTAAAGCAAGTAGCTGTCATTGGTGGTGGATTTATTGGTATCGAAGTTGCAGAAAATCTTCGCTTAGCTGGATTGGACGTATCGTTAATTGAATTCAGTAATCAAGTTATGGCTCCTTTCGATTACGATATGGCGCAAATCTTGCATAAAGAAATGATCGATCAAGGTGTGAACTTAGTTGTAGATGATGGCTTAGCAAAAATAGAAACAAATGAAATTGAACTGCAATCTGGTAAAAAACTAGCAGCAGACGCTGTCGTGCTTGCTATTGGTGTGAAACCAGAAACTACTTTAGCAGAGCAAGCTGGGCTTGAAATCGGACAAACTAGCGGCATTAAAGTAGATCATAATTACGTCACAAACGATTCTGATATATATGCAGTTGGAGATGCCATTGAGGTGTATCATAAACAGACCCACAAGCCTACTAGACTAGCTCTAGCAGGACCTGCGCAACGTCAAGCTCGAGCTGCTGCTGATCATATGAACCGAATTCCACATCGCAACACGGGAGTCATTGGTTCTTCTTGTATCCATGTGTTCGATTTAAATGCTGCGGCTACTGGGTTAAATGAAAAAGAAGCTAAAAATGCGGGTATTTCTTATGATTTTGTTTATATTATTCCAAATGATAAAGTTGGCTTAATGCCGGAAAGTCATCCAATTCATTTTAAATTAATTTATGAATATCCAACAGGAAAAATACTCGGTGCCCAAGCCATTGGCAAAGGCAACGTTGATAAACGCGTCGACGTCATTGCGACGATGATTACGATGGGTGGAACATTAGAAGATTTAAAAGAGTTGGAGCTTTGTTATTCTCCAATGTTCGGAACAGCGAAAGATGTTGTTAACTTTGCAGCATTAGTTGCGCTCAATCGTTTAAACGGCGAATTCAAGCAAGTTCCGGTAACAAAAGTACGTGAATTAGTAGAAAATAACGCTTTTATTATGGACGCTAGAGAAAAACATGAATACGAACGCGGTCATTTGAAAAATGCAGTGAACATACCTTTAAGCGAATTTAGAGATCGACTAGATGAAATCCCACAAAACGAGCCTGTATACGTGCACTGTCGTTCTGCACAGCGTAGCTATAATGCAGTGATGGCATTACAGCACTTGGGCTATACAAATGTGTATAATATATCAGGATCTTTTCTAGGAATCTGCTTATATGAGTATTATAATGACCAAGTAACTGGAAGAGAAAAAATCGTCACTGCGTATAACTTTAAGTAACGATAAAACGTTATGAAAACGACATTAAATCGCTTTGATATATTAAGCTTAGTATTAGGTTCTATTATCGGCTGGGGAGCATTTACGCTTCCCGGCATTAAATTTCTTCCAGAGTCTGGCGTTATTAATGCAACGATTGGTTTACTGTTAGGCGGATTTGCCATTATTTTCATTCAAAAGGGTTATCATATTATGATGCAGCAACACGCTGAAGATGGAGGCGGCTTTTCTTATACGTTTAAAAACCTAGGGAAAATGCATGGCTTTATTGTTGGCTGGTCTTTAATCCTTTGTTATTTAAGCATCGTCCCTTTGAATGCCACAGCTTTTGTTTTAATTGTTAAAATATTATTTGGAACGAACGTAGAATGGTTCTATCTTTACGATATTGCTGGGTACCCTGTATATTTATCGGAAGTACTAATAGCAAGCATCGTACTTATATTATTTGCCATTCTAAATATCAGAGGCTTACGGAAAAGCTCCAATGTTCAAAACGTAATGGTATTATTTTTAATCATTAATATTGTCATTGTTTTTATTGCCATGCTTTTTGATACTGGTTCAGCTACTATTTCCACGAATTATATAAAAAACTATACGTTTAACCTTTCAGAAATAGCCAAAGTCGTTGCCATCATTCCGTTTCTATTTGTGGGATTTGATATTATTCCTCAAGTAGCAACTCAGTTAAAATTCAAACCTGAAAAAGCGACATGGATAGCCATTCTTTCCGTTTTTTCTGGAGTAGTTGCGTACAGTATATTAACAATTGTAACTGCCCTTGCATTTTCTCCTGATCAAGCAAAACAATTAGATTGGGCCCTTGGCGAAGCAGTTTTAACCCATGTTGGAAGCATCGGATTTCTGTTATTGATTATTGCCCTAATGACTGCTGTATCTGGAGGAATTAATGGATTCATGATTAGTAGCAGCCGATTACTAGCTTCGTTATCCGTTTATAAGCTATGTCACCCTAAATATAAGAAACTGACCCGTAACGCCGTACCAGTAAATAGTGTTCTATTTGTCACTGCAATCAGTCTGCTTGCTCCTTGGTTTGGCAGAGAAGTGATTATTTACATTGTCGATATGTCATCATTTTTAGCTTCTATTGCGTATTTCTACGTATGCTTGATTAGTTATAAGTATACGACAACAAAATGGGATCAATGGCTAACGTTCATAGGAATTATTATAAGTATTAGTTTTATTTTACTTTTAATTCTCCCACAATCACCTGGGAAACTAAGTACACCTTCTCTCATTTTTATGGGATTATGGGGGATCATTGGATTCTTTTATTATCGTAGCTATACAAAAAAACATGCATAAACAACACCAGATAAATAGCTGGTGTTGTTTATATTTATTAGCTATCCCGTTTTGGGGATTTCTTTCCGTATACTCATAAAGCTAGGTTGCTATGTTTAAAAAATTGTTCCAAACTGCGCTAGAATATGATTTTAAAGTTTCCCTAAGGTTCAATCAATATTTTCACTTGCGCTTTTTCTTGAAGAAGAGATTCAAACCCTTCCTCCACGATGTTATCTAATGTAATTTTTTTCGTTATTAAATCGCTTACATCAAGCTTGCCGTCAGCTATTAACTCAATCACTGTCGGGAAGATATTGCGATAACCGATCGATCCGACTAAATGTAGTTCTTTAAAAACAAAGCTATTAGCATCCAATTCCGGTTTGGATTCCCATAAACTTTCAATAACAATTTCTCCGCCCATTTTCGTGCTGTTGACAGCTTGTTCTAATACTACCGGAACGCCTGTAGCCTCAAAGCTAACATCTGCGCCTTCTCCATTGGTTTGCTTCATAATGTCTTCGGCAACATTTGTCTCTGCTGGATGAATAGCCACTGCCCCTAGCTTAGTAGCAACTTTTCTTCGCTCTTCTGATAATTCAATCGCAAATACCTTTTTTGCTCCAGCTAGAAAGCTTGCTTGTATTGTTAATAACCCTATTGGACCTGCTCCAAAAACAGCCACTGTATCACCTACTTTTAAGTGACTAAGTTTTACTGCATGCATGGCAACTGCTGTAGGTTCAACCAAAGCAGCTAACTCATAGCTCATATGTTCAGGAATTTTATGGATCATGTTCTCCGAAACAACGGTATACTCAGAAAAGCCTCCACCAACACCAGACAAACCAAAGGCTGCATTGACTTCACAAAGATTGTAACGACCTTGACGACAAGCTTTACATTTCCCACAAGTGATCATCGGCTCCACCGTAACTCGATCACCTACCGTTACTTGCGTAACATCTTTTCCAACTTCTACTACCTCTCCAGCGAATTCATGTCCCATAATAACGGGTGCCGTTTTTTTTGTTAACGGATGAGGATCCTCCGTCGGGATTATAATTGGTCCAGCAACATATTCATGGAGATCACTTCCACAAATACCAGCCCAAGCTACCTTAATTTTCACTTCCCCTGCATGAACTGTTGGTTCATTAACTTCTTCAACACGAATATCCTTCTTTGCATACCAAATTGCTGCTTTCATTGCCTTCACTCCTGTCGAATAGTTTTATAAAAGCATTGTTCACTCTATATAAGCATAGCATTAGAGTTAAGCCATTTTTGTATATATTTAGCAATTTTCTATGACATTTTATTTATTCGATCAATTTCACAAGGACTTTAGGATCACTCAAATACCATCACATATCGAAATTGTTCTACATCTTTAAGCTTTTGATGTCAGCAGCTTGTATAGCTGTGAACTTGATAACGCACCTTTTAACCTCCAAAAACTCCTTTCAAAATTACTTCTTGAACTTCATACTATGTTCCGTTATACTTTGGTTAATATTTTTGAATTTTTCATCATTTTTTAGAAACTGCTTGTTTCACCATAACAATTAGATGAGGAGTTGGGTTTATGGAAACGTTATTCAAGGTTGATTTGAACAAGCCAATGGATAAACAAGACATACCTGGACATAATCGTTGGCACCCTGATATACCTGCTGCATTTGCAGTAAATCCAGGGGAATCCTTTCGTATGGAGTGTTTGGAATGGACCGATGGACAAATTAAAAATAATGATGACCCCTCTGATATACGTAAAGTTAATTTAGAGCGTGTACATGTACTAAGTGGACCAGTATATGTAAATGGTGTGGAGCCCGGTGACTTGCTGGTCGTTGACATTCTTGATATTGGCACTTTCGGAGAGCAGCCATGGGGCTTTAACGGCATTTTTGCAAAAGAAAATGGCGGGAGCTTCTTAACCGACTATTATCCACAAGCCGCAAAATCTATTTGGGACTTTCACGGTATTTACACTACTTCAAGACATATACCTAATGTCAAATTTGCAGGATTAATTCATCCTGGGCTCATGGGTGTAGCTCCCTCTCAAGAACTTTTAAACGAATGGAATAGACGGGAAAAAGAATTAATTGCTTCTAATCCAGAACGAGTCCCTCCACTTGCTAATCCACCAACAGAAGAAAGTGTTGTTTTAGGTAATGTAACTGGTTCTAACTTCGACCGAATAGCCAAGGAAGGGGCTAGAACTGTTCCTCCTCGCGAGAATGGTGGCAATTGCGATATAAAAGACCTGTCTAAAGGTTCTCGTGTATATTTTCCAGTATTTGTTGAAGGGGCGAAATTATCTGTAGGAGACCTCCACTTCTCACAAGGTGACGGGGAAATCACCTTTTGTGGTGGAATAGAAATGTCTGGGTGGATTGAATTACGTGTGGATGTTATCAAAGGTGGTATGGCGAAATATCAAATAAAAACAAACCCTGTCTATCAACCAGGTCCAGTAAACCCACATTATAACGAATATATTGTCTTCCAAGGCGTATCCGTTGAGCCAAACGGAAAACAAACTTACTTAGATCCCAATGTCGCCTACCGCAACGCATGTTTAAATGCCATTGATTTTCTAAAGACGCAAGGATACACTGGAGAACAAGCCTATATGCTTTTATCTGCTGCACCAGTACAAGGGCATTTAGCAGGAGTTGTTGACATACCTAATACTTGCGCAACAGTTGGCATACCAAAAGAAATATTTACGAAGAATATCTTACCATTGTAACGGAGGTGGACTCATGGCCACTTATACTTTTAACTGCCAATTATGTGGTGAATTTTCAGTGTGGCATCAAAGTATAAAAGGTAATAAACAAATAACGACCTGCCCAACTTGTCATGCTGCTTCCAAGCGGGTATTTAAACCACCCATTATCTTTCAAATGGACCAAACCGTAAAGAAACAAATTGAACGCGGAATGAAACCACAATTGATCAAAAAACAGCATTTGCCCTCAACACCTATTGGATCAAAAACGAAAACAAAGCGACCTTGGCAGGTTTGAATCCATTTTGAATACGCGGGGGCTGGAATATGCAGCCCTTTTTCTTACTACCAATTTACGGTTTGTATTTCTGCCCATACCATTCTGCCTCAGCAACTCCAAATTTCTGCCTAAATTTATCCATGTACTTGTATAAATAGTAACTTCTTATTGCGACACTGTTAAAATATAAAAATAATAAACATGCGAAACATAAATCGTCATAAATAAAAGATAACCATAAAAACTTACGTTCGTTTCCCATGTTCAATTTTATAAATTATGTGATTTTTTAATAAAATAAAGTATAAAGTTTCTTCTCCTGCACAAAGTTTCTATAATTCAATTTCTTTATTTTGAAACGCCCTTAAAACCTGCAATCTCCTAAATGGTCTATTTAA